>CAJQNO010000040.1 GCA_905479745.1 uncultured Flavobacteriaceae bacterium
AGCCTTAAAAAAATTGTGTGATGCAAATAATTCCGCCTTGCAGAAAGACGGAAATTTCATACAGATGCTCCGAAAAGACTGGAACGCGAAATACGAAACATCTCCGCCTTTCAGCTTTGCTGCAATAGCTGCCACCAACGACGAATTTGTGCCGGTGGACTCCAGTTTAGAGCCTTTCGATGATTCGTTCCGTATCACCCTTGATGGTAGTCATTTTTCTATAGTAGATCAAACCAATAGGGAGAATGACACCTACCAATTGATCCTGCAATCGTTAACAGGGAATACCTTCCACAGTATGTATACCAACAAGGAGGAGATCAATATTGCTCTGGGGAAATACGATGCTGTGATCAAGGAATTATTACCACAATGTGAATCCCTGAATCTTAAAGGCCTTCGAAACCTGATCTTCGCTTTGGAAGGCATGGATCGCACCGAAGAAGCCCTGGAAATTCTGGAAGCACATCCCCTGGCGAAGGAGAACTCTGATCTAATGGGAATATTGGGTGGGCGGTTTAAACGGAAATATCTGCAAACCCTAGCACAGGCTGATGGACAAAAAGCCATAGACTATTACACAAAAGGGTTAGAATTGGCCGAGACGAAAGCCAATGCCGGACAAATATATTATCTAAGCATCAATCTGGCATTCTTAAGTCTGCTATGTGAGGAAGATCATCAGGCCATGCGTGAATATGCCGAACAGGCCCTCGAAGCCACCCAAAAAGATGCTTTCGACAACCTCTGGAAGATCGCAACTATGGCCGAAGGCAACCTATATCTTGGACAATTAGAGGAGTCGAAGCAATTGTATAAAAAGGCTGCTGAAATGGCGGGCGTACGGGAAAAGATCTCTATACATACTAATGCCTATGCCGCCTATACCAGTTTAATGCATACCGAAAATCCGGATGATGAATTTATAAATTTCCTGAAAATCAATTTTTTATCGTAACTTTTTCACTCAATCCATATTTCCCATGTTGAAATTCGATACTAATAATCTGTCCCAATTGAATTTCAAAACTGCGATGAAAAAACCTATCCCTATCCGCTGCGCCCAGATAGATGATGTATTCGAGGTGGAAACCATGGAAGGAACCCTGCGGGGCAAGAAAGGCGATTGGCTGATGGTAGGAGTAAACGGGGAAGTTTATCCCTGTGATCGTGAGATCTTTGAAAAAACATATCAAATAATATCGTAGTATTAATTAACCTCACAAAATAATGTCTGACAAAACAATTTTTTTCAGTTACTCCCGGGATAACTCGGATTTCGTCCTGAATCTCGCCAAAGAATTACGCGAGGCAGGCGCAAAGGTCTGGTTGGACCAATTGGATATCAAACCCGGTACTCGCTGGGATAAATCCATAGAGACTGCCTTAAAAGAATCTTCAACCTTGTTGGTGGTGTTGTCGAAATCGGCAGTGGCTTCTCACAATGTGATGGATGAGGTGTCCTATGCACTTGAAGAAGGGAAGACCGTTGTTCCTGTATTGCTCGAAGATTGCGAGATTCCCTTTAGACTGAGACGCCTGCAATTTGCAGATTTTACCACCTCTCATAAAACGGGTAAAGAAACCCTATCCAAAGCCTTAAATCTGGGCGAAGAGGTGAAATCGAAATTGGTGAGTGAATCTAGTACATCTGCCCGGGAACCAGTTGCTACCAAGCCTGATCCGGTCGCTACAAGTACCGCTGCCCATAGTACCTCACCTCCACAAGAATCCCCGGCAACAGTTGCTGCCAAGGCAACGGCAAGCGCAAAATCTTCCGGTTCTAAAAAAGGTATCCTCTATGCGGTGATCGCAGTAATAGCCGTGGTTGCGATCTGGGGAATTTACAGTATTACTTCCTCCGGAGAAGGGCATAACGATATGATGGCTCAATGTAAAGCAGACTGGGAAGAACTGGAAACAGATCTGGCGACCAATACAGAATCATTCAATGAATTGGCCGCCCTGCGCAGGCATATCGAATTGTATGCACCCTGTCCTCATGAGAATGAGGCTATGGACAGGATCTCATTTTTAAAGGCCATGGGAGGCGATGGAGGGGATGTTGCCACAACCGATATTGAAGAGAATGGAAATGAAAACCAGGCGAGCAGTACGAATAGTTCCGCTGCGTCGACGAATGCAGGAGGAACACCCGGTACAACTAATAATCTGGGCAATACAAACAACACTGAACCCGAAGAAACACCCGAAGAAACTATATCCAGTGATGCCGTGAATGGCAACAATGTGCAGAAGGTGACCTATAATGGCGGGATGTTTATGCAGAAAACTCCAAAGATATGGTTGGAAGTCAATGAGAATGGAGAGCGCATTTTTAAGGTTACCAAGAGGGATCAAGATGCTGTTTATTTAAGAGAAGGGGATGTTAGGCTCAGGCTGGATGTAACCAATTTTGTAGTGTATTACACCGATGCAAATACGGAGGAATTTCAGCTATATATCATCGACGAAATTTCAAATGAAATATAATGGTTTCGTTAGAACACCAGTTTAAATAGTTTCGGTAGAAAAAATTATCGATCCCGAAGTGAAAGTAAAATAAGCAGGGAGATAAGAGAACAAATTAGGAAGCCAATAAACAGGGGTAAGGCCGTATCTGCAACATAGCGCCCTATCCAGGTGCTGATTGGCACGGCCATCATAGTGGCGATAAATCCGGTAATGGCTGCACCTATACCCGCTATATGTCCCACGGGCTCCATGGCCAGGGCACGAAGATTTCCGAAGAGGAAGCCCACACAAAAGAATTGAATTCCGAAGAAAAACAGCAGCACATAAATACTGGGATTATCACTTCCGAAGAAAAAGATCACATAGAGCAGGGAAGTGGCAAAATAACCAATCAGCGACAGGGAAACGAGTCTTTTCATCCCGTATCGCAGCACGAAACTTCCATTAAGAAAAATAGCCAAGCCTATCGCAATAGCCAGGCCGGCGAAAATATAGGGAAACTCTTCCTTGAGTCCGTATTGCTGTTGGAAGATCTGCTGTGAACTACTAAGGTACACCAGAAAGGAGCCTACCACAAACCCAGAGATTAGGGTGTAACCCATGGTTTTTTTATGTTTTAGTACTTCTTTAAATCCTTCGGAAATGATTGCCGGTGTAAAGCGGATGCGGTTATCAGGTGAGAGCGTCTCTGCCTGTCTTTTCCAAAACCAGAAAGCCACCAACAAACTGATGAAGATCTGAATGTAAAAAATGCCCTGCCAGTTATGAAGATCTAGTACAAGCTTACCCAAGGCCGGTGCGACTATGGGTACAAGGAGAAACACAACTGTCACGAACGACATGATACGCGCCATATAATCGCCCGAATATTTATCCCGAATGATGGCAATGGCGATGGTACGAGGAGATGAGAGGCCGATCCCCTGGAGTATCCTTCCTGCGATCATTACCTCCAGGGAGGTGGCATACACACACAGAAAACTTGCGATGATAAATATTATAAATCCGAAATAGACTACAGGTTTTCTTCCCAAACTATCGGACAGCGGGCCAAAGAAAAGCGGCCCAATTCCTAGTCCGAGAAATATCATAGTTATAAGCAACTGGTTGTCAATAAGTCGGCTTGTACCAATGGCGAGCCCAATAATATCGAGGGCTGGCAAAAGAGCGTCTATAGCCAGGGCTACAACAGACATAAGGGCGGCCATTAAAGCAATAAACTCGAACTGTGAAGATTTTGGCTGAGACATTTGGCAAAAGTAGTTTATTATTAGTATATTAATATCGTCTAAGCACTCAATCTACACGGACTTAATTTTTTCGAAACCTAACATTCATCATATTTTAAAAAGTTAGGTCTGCATAGCTTTAAGGTTTGAAAAATTAAATCGATTCGTTAACCACATAATACCACTGGAAAATGAAAGTATTCGACAACAAGCACATTAAGAATGTTGTGTTCGTAGGAGCACACCATTCTGGAAAAACAACCTTGTCTGAGACCATGCTTTTCGAAGCTGGTCTTTTAAATAGAAGAGGGACCGTAGAGCAAAACAACACCGTATCAGATTATCACGAAATAGAGCACCAACGAGGTGCTTCTGTTTTTGCTACCCCACTGCATACAGAGTGGCGGAACTACAAGATAAACATCATAGACACTCCGGGACTGGACGATTTTATAGGGGAGATCATTTCTTCCATTCGGGTGGCAGACACCATTGCTATGGTAGTAAATGCTACAGACGGAGCCGATATAGGGACAGAGATCATCTGGAACTATATAGACAAATACAACAAGCCTACGGTGTTTGTGATCAATAAGATAGATGCAGACGATGCCAAGTTTGAAGACAGCGTACACAGCCTGAAGCAACTTGTAGGGAACAATGCCACCCTTATTCAGTATCCCATTAAGATGGATGGAGCACAGTGTATTGTTGATGTACTGAAAATGAAGTGTTATAGGTTTGGACCAGAAGGAGGGAAACCCGAAAAACTGGAGATCCCGGACGATCAGAAAGAAAGAGCCGAGAGGTTACATAACGAATTGGTAGAAAAGGCCGCCGAGAATGACGAAGAGCTCATGGAGCTTTATTTTGAAAAAGGCAGTTTGAATGAGGACGAGATGCGTAAAGGGATTAAATTAGGAATGCTTAATCACGATCTGTTCCCTGTATTTTGTGTATCGGCCTTAAAAGATATGGGTACGGGCCGCCTGATGGGCTTTATAGACAATGTAGCGCCTTCTGCAGCCGATCTGCGTCCGGAGCAAAGCGTGGAAGGAGAAGAAATAAAGCGTAGTGTCGATGCCGATACAACGCTTTTTGTATTTAAGACCTTATACCAACCTAATTTAGGAAAGGTAACCTTCTTTAAGGTGAAAGCCGGAGAAGTGAATGTAAACGATAAATTGTACAATGCCAGAACGGGGGAAGTGGAAACCCTCAACCAGTTATTTATCATGGATGGTAAGGTAAAGCATTCTGTACAAAAGCTTACGCAGGGAGATATTGGAGCTACAACTAAACTAAAATCTACCGAAACCAACGATACTCTCAATGCGAAGGAGAACGGACCAACGATAAAACCGATACAATTTCCGCAATCGCGTATAGAGAAAACGGTTTCGGCGGTGAATACTTCGGAAGAGGAGAAGCTAAATGAGGCGTTAAAGCGAATTCATTCTCAGGATCCCACCTTAAAATTGCGTTATAACAACGAAACACATCAAACCGTGATAGGTTGCCAGGGAGAATTGCACCTGCTAACTATTTCCTGGGCTTTGAAAAATATTTACGATGTGGAAGCCAATTTTGACGTTCCGAAGATCTCTTACCGGGAAACCATTCAGCGAAGTGCAACCGCAAATTACCGGCATAAGAAGCAGAGTGGGGGAAGCGGACAATTTGGTGAGGTACACCTAAAGATCGAGCCTTATTTTGAAGGTATGGCAGAGCCGGAAGGCTTTAATATAAGGGGGAAAGAAGAGATCGACCTGCCCTGGGGCGGGAAACTGGTATTTTACAATTGTATAGTAGGAGGGGTGATCGACACTCGTTATCTACCATCTATAATGAAAGGAATACAAGAAGTAATGGAGTCTGGACCTTTAACCAAATCACGGGCACGAGATATCCGCGTAATGGTGTACGATGGGAAGATGCATGCCGTAGATTCTAACGATATATCCTTTAAGATTGCCGGCGCATATGCCTTTAAGGAAGCCTTTGTGAATGCCAATCCGAAATTACTGGAACCCATAGATGAAGTGACCATAAAAGCACCGGAGTCTATGGTAGGAAATGTAATGACCGACCTGCAATCGCGTAGAGCGCTTATCCAGGGAATAGATTCGGAAGATCGTTACCAGGTGTTAAAAGCGTTGATCCCCAGGGGAGAGATGAGTAATTTCTCAACCCAATTACGGTCGTTAACTCAGGGACGAGCCAATTTTACATCGAAATTCCACAGTTACCAGACGGTACCTACTAATATTCAGAAGCGACTTACAGAGACCACCGAGGCTGTGGGGCAGGATAAGTAGAGGGAATCGGTTGTGGGTTGTAGTTTGAAATAATACCCGAAAGAATACTAACATACTAAATAGAATAGGAACCTTAATAATGATAGACTATGCAGACACAAGTGCGTTATTTAAGTGATTTGAAGTTTAACCTGGAAACATGGCGCAGGGAATTGCGTTTTCATTTTGATGAGATGGATACCTTTCAAGAGAAGTTGGAAGAGATCTCCGTACGTGAATTTGGACAGGATGCCAGGAAGTCTTTAGAGAATTTTCAAAACAGGATCATGATCGAGAAAGCTGCGATCGCCAAATTAAAACACCGTTGTAAGGATAAACTTAGAAATATACACATGGCCGATCTTACCGAGAATATCGATGGCCGTTTACGTACAGAGCAGTCCACTTTAAAGGACGATATGCGCACCTACATAAAGATGCATTACGATCTCAAGGAGGAGATGATGGATTATTTTGCCACATATCTGGACGAATAAATTTAACCATGCTTATGACTAATAAACCACATCCTTGTGAGGGGGTGTGGTTTTGTTGTATTTAAACCATAACTTTATGAACCTGAATGAGTTTTGAGGTATGATTTTTGCATTAAAGAAGAAAAAAAATGATATGAGAACTATAGTTTTAGTTATAAGTTTACTAGTGCTTGTTGGATGTAAGAGTACAGATCCTGCCATCACAGAAGCGGAAGCACAGTATACAAAAGCATTGCTAGACAGCCAGAATTACGAAATTGACATGAATTGGGCTACGCCTTTGGCATCCAATGCTATGAACCAGATAAGTAACGCAAATTTATTGCCGGCAGATAGCAGGACGGGCCGAATCAACCTAATGGGTAGCAGTAGCTATATACGCGTAAAAGGAGACAGCCTGGAGGTTTATTTGCCGTATTTCGGGACCCATCAATTAGGACACAGACCTGGCGAAACCAATAATGCCATTCAGTTTGTGGGAGAACCAGACAAATACGAAGCAAACTACAACGAAAAGAAAGAGCTCACGCAGATCTATTTTAGGATGAAGGAGCGCACAGAGCAGTACGATGTGAACATTCGCGTATTTAACAACGGAAATGCAAATGTGAACGTAAACAGCACCCACCGGAATTCTATAAGTTATACCGGAAAGTTAAAGGAGATAGAGGAGAAATAAATAGCAGAATCTAGTAAAACAGGGGCGATACCTAAAATATCCTATTTGACATAATATAAATTATGATACATTTATAGCTAACCGACAAATAAAGCGTTCTAAACAGATTTCCGTATAGCTGCGCTATTTTGCATAATATCAGATATCACTTCGCGCAAGCGAATTATATCGGCAGATATTATGTAAAAGGAAATCTGAGGCATTTATGACTGGCAAGACACCTCTGAAACTATCAAACTAGAATTTTTCTTTTCTACAAAGCAATTAAACATATTGCTAGGTTTTATGATACATTTATAGCAAACGGATAAACACAGCACTACAAACAGATTTCCGTATAGCTACGCTATTTTGCATAATATCAGATATCACTTCGTGTAAGCGAATTATATCGGCAGATATTATGTAAAAGGAAATCTGAGGCATTTACGACTGGCACGACACCTTGAAGCTATATCACTGGAATTTTGCGCTCTTCCAAGTAAATTATCAATACTCGGGAATCTTTATAGAGCATTTCCATATATGCCAATAATTTAGTTGAAAAACGATAAGATTCATCAATTCTTGGATGAATAATTAAGATTATTAGAAAACCTTAATGAGATAATTATTTGTGAATCTGTAAATTAAACTTAACCGCCTAAAATTTATTCTTTAAATACTATGTTAACAACCAAACTATCTTTTAAATTATTCACTGTTTACCTAATTTTACAGTGCTTTTCGCAATACTTTTTATTACTAAACCGATATAATAAATACTATAACAACCTTTACAAAATAGAAATATTAAATGGCAGAATTCCTTACTACAAATGGTACATCTCATCGAATAGAAAATATCATCATTGAAGCTAAAAAAGAACTGTTTTTAGTTTCACCTTACCTACAAATTTCTAAGACATTCTTTGAAAGACTGAAAGATGCTGCGAATAAAGGAGTTAAAATAAAAATCATCTACGGCAAAGACGAACTTAAACCAAATGAACGAAATTCTTTAGCTGAACTCAAGAATTTAGAATTATTCTATTTTGAAAATCTTCATGCCAAGTGCTATTTCAATGAAAGTGACATGGTAATTACTTCTATGAATATGTATGAATTTTCAGAAAAGAATAATCGTGAAATGGGAGTTTTTATCACCAGAATTGGTGATGGTGATCTCTACGAAAAAGCTATTAGTGAAACTCGCTCTATAATTCAATCTTCGGATATAATGCCACTAACAAAAACTAAAAGAAAATTCTATCAAAACAAGAAAGAGATACAGAATAATTCTAGCAGTAAGAAGCCAAAACGAGGATATTGCATTAGATGTGAACAACGAATTCCTTATGACATTGAGAAACCATATTGCAAAGATTGTTTTAGCTCATGGTCTCGCTACAAGAATCCTGATTATGAGGAAAATGTTTGTCATTCATGTGGAGAATTTGAAGCATCGTCCTTGGCAAAACCTGTTTGTTATGATTGCTACAAACTTTACGAAAAATAATCGAAAGGAGATCCAAGCTCTTTATTTAAATAGAAAATTCTTTAATTATTCTCCCTCCCCTATTCTATCGCGAAAATTACACTAATTTTGACAAGCCACAATCTTAATTGTGTATTTTTGGTAAAGGAAAAACCGAATGAAGTCAAAAAGCGAAGTGTTGCAAAGTAAATAATTTATGGCTACGCCAATTTTTGTTAAAAGAATTAAATATCTACTTTTATAAAACTACTCCCCTCACTAATTATGATATCCCCTATCTATAAAGCGCTAAAGATAATATAGAATATCGTTGTGCGCCATATGATAACGTAACAGGTATGGGATTTTAATATTGGATAAAATGGTAGCATTCAAAGGAAAAAATTTAAGGTCGGGTGATCTAGCAGAACAACTCGGATTATTATTACTGCAAAATGTCTCTCTTATTTCTCAAGTTCCTCGAACAGAAGATGTTGGAATTGATGCTGTAGCTACACTGATTCGAAATTTTGATAAGTATAAATTTATAGCAGAAGACTCTTTTTTTGTTCAAATTAAATCATCCAGTGTAACTGAAATCAACTTCAAAGATGAACAAGTGAAATGGCTTTCAGAACTACAACTTCCTTTTTTCATTGCTTTAGTTGAAAGAAAGACATCAACTATTCATCTGCATTGCGCACATTATTTGTCAGATATAATTGCAACGAATCCTAATAGGAAGGAAATTACTTTTAATTTGACGGACCATTCGGAATATGAATGTAATGATTATGATGCATCGATCAAAGCACCAATTGGTCCAAGCGTAATAAATTGGTCACTCAAAACTGTTGTAAGTAATAAGAATTTTATTAATGAATTTCACCAATTATTAAAACCTCATGTTGCAATAGCTAAGAAATCTATTGAAACTAGACGTGTAGGAGTAACTGAATTAGTAAGTTGGGAAACTGGAAATGAACCTAGAGTTAATGGGACAAAAATTAATTCTAAAACTAATATTGACAAGACAGATGAGTTAATAGCACCTTACTTCAAATCTTTATTACTGCAACTTTCAAGTGGAAATGATATGTTGACTACTCGAAGCTTATATCGTTTATTGGAAAAAATTCTTGAAAGAGAAAAACAATTCATTATGATTGATGGCAAGAAAGAGTTAATCCCCTTTGAGGCGAATGTAAAAGATAATATGTCTAGGACAAACGAAACTAAATAAAAATGGCTAATTGATAAGTAGGAAAAAAGCCATAAATTGCTGCTCAGATACATTCAAAATAAACATCAACTTAGTGGTGATGTTTTTTTGAAATTGATACGATGCTGGTGATAGAAACATCAAGGTTAATTTCAAAACACGCAAATGTCACATAATGAGTTTGACTGTAGATAAAATAAACGATCATTTTAAGACCATTTCACTCAATGATGAGTGGAGATTTGAGAATAGTAGGTCAACTTATCAATATAGTCACGGTTATCATCGGTATCCTGCAAAATTTATTCCTGATTTGGTCAAGAAAATAATCGAAGAGCGTACTGATGAAAATGATGTTATTGCCGATTTATTTGCCGGCTGTGGGACGACTCTTCTAGAAGCAAAATTACACGGAAGAAAATCGGTTGGGGTTGACATAAATCCCGTAGCTGAGCTAATCACTAAAGCAAAAATAACTGCTCACAATCCAACTCGACTCAAAAATGTCTATGATTCTATTCTGACCAAAATCTCATTATACGACGGCACTCATATCGAAGAATTGAAAAAGCATGATAGAATAGACTATTGGTTTGACAGTGAAAATAAAGCCAAGATTAGTTATTTATTTGAGCATATACTTGACATAGAAAACAAAAATATCAGAATTTTCTTTCTATGCGCTTTGTCCAATATTTTTAAGAACTGCTCAAGATGGCTACAGTCAAGTACAAAGCCGCAGATAGACCCTGAAAAAATTCCTCAAGACCCGTTTCAGGCGTTTTCGAAGCAGGTTAAATTTATGCTGAAGACTAATGATGAGTTTTATTCTCATCTTAAATCAAATGGTTTTGACAGAATTAGATGTGATATCCGGATGGAAGATGCTAGACGAACTTCAATAAGAACAAATTCCGTAGGAGCCATTATCACCTCACCACCATATGTGACGTCATATGAGTATGCCGATATTCATCAATTAACTGGTTATTGGTACGATTTTATTGATGATTTGTTGGATTTTAGAAAGAGGTTTATTGGGACATTCTATTCCCGAAATGAGGACTTAAGCACACAGTCAGAAATAGGCGATAAAATAATTAAGAAACTAAAGAAGAAAGATTTAAGAGCCGCAAGAGAAGTTGCAAATTATGTTAATGACATGTATGATGTTATTATTGAGATGAAAAGAATTCTCAAACCTGGGGGACACGTATGTATTGTAATTGGAAACACCACATTTAAAGATGTTAAAATATTATCTTCAGAAATTATTACTGAATTGTTGTTGTTAAATGATTTTTCAATAAAAGAAGAAGATACCATTAAAAGAGCTATTCCAGTTAAACAGATTCCTACCATTCGGGATAAAAAGACAGGTAGATTTACGACACTGGAGAGTAAAAACAGTAAGAGAGTATATCCTGAAGAATACATAATTATAGCCTCTAATAATTAATATGGGAGATACGGACGAACAAAAAAAGGGTAAAATCCCTTTTAGACCTTATGCTAGACTTATTAGTGTCCTAGGGGACCAACTAATTAGCGATAAATGGGTAGGGGTTATCGAACTGGTTAAAAACTCGTACGATGCTGATGCAGAAGAAGTTGATGTTAGTTTTTTAGATTTTGATGAGAAAGGTTTTCCACAAACAATCGAAATAAGAGACAATGGTGTAGGAATGAGCTATGATGATGTTATGAATAAATGGATGAAACCAGCAACACCCCATAAATTAAATAAAAAGAAAAAAGGTGAGCTTAGATATACTCCTGAGAAAAAAAGAGTTATGCAGGGAGACAAAGGGGTTGGAAGATTTGCTATATACAAGTTAGGTGATTACATCGAATTATTTACCAAAAAGAAGAACAATGAAGAGGTTTATTTAACTCTCAATTTTGAAGAGTACGCAGATGATGACTTTGAAGAATCGGACCATAAAGATTTGTTTCTAGATGAAATTGAAAATGAATGGAGAGTGAATCCGAGTCCGGAGGAGATAAAAAACAAACAGAAGCAAGGAACACTGATTAGAATAAAGAACCTCAGAAACTCGTGGAAAGAAAAAGATTTGGAGAAATTGGCGAAGGCATTTTTCCAAATGATTCCTCCAAAGCTACCAAAGGTTAATGTGCCTCAAGATTTTCAAGTTCAGCAGTATTGGGATAGCAAAAAGTATGTCAGCGATGATTACTCGATTGAAAAGCTGCTTGAGGATGTTCCTTTTTATTTTGAAGGATTCGTCGACAATAATGGAGTCCTCTCAGCCACTTATATTCATAACAAGAAGAGGAAGGATATAGTCGTAAACTTGTTCAATTTGAAGGATGATGGTTTTTGGAATTATTCGATTAACGATTACGGACCATTTCAAGACCAATTCATAGAACTAGTCGACCCAAATAAAAAGACTTCCAAATACTCACGAGACAATATCAGGTTAGTTGAAAATAAGCCTGATGTTGGAGAATTTATGTTCTTTTACTTTGGGTATAATCTTCAAGACCAACAGCTAACAGCTGAGGACAAGAAGAAACTAAGAGAAACATCAGTTTATTTGTTTAGAGATAATGTAAGAGTTTATCCATATGGCGAAATAGGAAATGATTGGTTGGAATTAAGTAAGAAAAGGGGAGAGAAAAAAGTAGGAGACTATTTCAGTTATAATGACCTAATCGGATTTGTATTTATTACGCAGGAGCAAAATCCAGATTTAAGAGACGCTGCCGACAGAGAAGGATTGATGAATGTTCGTGGTAAGAAAGATGACTTTGTTTCATTAATTAGTACGACGTTGAAGGTGATGAAAGATGAGGTTGATATCGATAAGGCTTTAGAAAAAGTTAAAAAAGAGCAACCCTTTAAATCACTGAGCGACAAATTTGACAGTGCATACAAAAGCTTCCAGTCGGAAATCACGAAAGATGAAATAGACCAACAGAAGACTCTAAAAAAAGCTAAAATACTCTTTGACGCTACGAATAAATTGGTCAAAAAATCAAAGGAGGACGTACAAATTACTCATGAGTTGGCTGGAACAGGAATGGCTGTTGAGAAAGCAACACATGACACAATAACTATATTAAGACTTCTTAGAAAGAATACATCCGATATTATTAGCAAGGTTGAAAAAGAAGAAATTACAACAGAAGAAATAAGAGATTTCTTCAAGGACTTGGAGGAGAATTTAGACTTTATTTATCAGGAACTTTCTGTCTTACAACCATTATTTAGGGTAGCTAGAAAGGTGACTAGAAATGTTAGTATTCTCGACGTCTCGAATAGAGTTAAAAAATATTTCAAAAAAGAGCTAGAAGGTAAAATAGCATTTGAAACGGAGGGTGATGACTTTACTGTGAGTACAAATACTGGTTTGATACTACAGGTGATTCTAAACTTAATGGATAATTCAATCTATTGGTTAAATCAAAGTGACCAATCTAAGAAGGTTATCAAGCTGAAACTTGATAAGGATGAAAGAACCTTTGTCTTTGCCGACAACGGTTTAGGCATTGATGATGAAATCAAGGAGCTTATTTTTACCGAATTTTATTCAAGAAAAGCTGAAGGAAGAGGTCTCGGTCTATATATCGCAAAGGAATTATTAGATAGAATTGATGCTGACATCTTAGTAAGCGAACAAAATATACTCCCCGGCGCAAATTTTGAGGTCAAATTTTTTAAAGAATGAATATATGGGGGTACTATTGTATGCCGATGACGACGTTTTTAGTCAGGACAAACCAGAATTTAGATTGTTTCAAATTTTAGCTGAAGATAAACCGGTTCTAGGTGTGTCCGCAATAGAACAGGTTGAGAATTCAGTAAAGTCGATTGGAAGCTTCGATGCGATTATTTTGGATTGGGATTTTGGCGAGAACAAAGAACTAGATATCAGCGAGGAATTAGATGGTGTGAAGGTAGCGAAACCTTCAACAAAAGAAGATGAAACTTTCCTGTTTCTGCAAGATAACTACTTGCATTGCCTGATATATATATTTTCTGAAAACGATATTGAGAATGGGGCATATGGTGAAAAGCTTAAGGCTAGATTTGGGAGTAGAATTAAGTTTTTGCAAAAAGAGAATTTTGGAGATGAAGAAAGTGTTCAGGCCGCTAAGACTCAAATATTAACTGAAATATCTGAATGGAATGATAATAATCAAGGGCTAGCTCTACCAATCAAATGGGGACAAAGTATAAACCAAAGTTTACAAAAAGTATTTGCTGAATTGGCTGAAGCTGATGAAAGCTGGATTAAAGAAATATACAATACAGTTAATACAGATGGGTTAGATGGAAAAGTGTTCCTGGTAGAGCTTTTGCAGATGATTTTATCAGAACAAATTCTAACTGACACGACCCTATTAAAGAAAATCGAAGACGTAGTAGGAACCATTCAATCGACTGGTGATGAGCAAAGTATCGCCAAATTATTTAGTAGGTTGTATTATTCTAAATTGGGTGAAAAAAGTCCAATCATGACTGGAGATATTTGCCAAATTGATAAAGGCACGTTTGGTGTGATAGTAACACCTGAATGTGACATTAGGTCTGTATTGGCGAATGATGATTTATACTTCGACGTACTGACATTTACGCATGATTCATTTAATAATGCGGTACAAAATAATTATGATGATTATACAAGAGAGATATATAACAAATGGAAGGGCGGAAACGTTAAAGCGCAAAAGAAAGTGGATAATTTGAGAAAGTTGTTTAATCAAAATGAGCCGAAAATTCACTATTTACCTTCTTTTCCATTATTCTCTGGTGACTTAAAAAATGCTGGTTTAATTGACTTTAGCAAGAATACAGTTAGGTTGTCCACGGGAGATGCGAGTAATTCAAGGCAGTATAAACTCAATTCGCCGTTTATTCAACAACTAAGACAACGGTATCTTTCTTATGTAGGAAGGGTAGGTGTTCCAGCCTTACCTAGTGCTTTAAAGGATTGGAACTTAGGATAAATCATATTGTGTCATTTTTTTATGACACATTGTTAATTAAAAAATCCGCAATAACTTTATTATCAGTTATATGTGGATTTTTTTCGTGACCTCCGTAGGATTCAAATCTGCAACCTTCTGAGCAGTAATCAAGCACTCTCCTCCTCCACTTTCTTTAGTTTAATGAGTTTACTATCTCTGGACAGCTCGTTCATGTTTAATGCCCTTCGCTCGTTCTCAAAATTCTCCATTCTATCTTCTATTGATTTGGTTATGATTTAAACTGATTTTTGAGCATGTAGTTTTTATACTTTTGTCCATGCACTTTTAAAATGTCTAATGCCTCTAGAAGATCTTGAAAGCAAAGGTCGATTCTCCGTAATACGAATGAATTATTATTTCCTTCTGAATAAGTGGCAAATATCCAATTAATATTTTCTCCTAGAGTAGCTACTTTCTTATCCAGTTTGAGAATGGTACGAGGACTAAATTGGAAGTAATTCGTGTAATATGTATTGAGTAGTTGAAGCCTTATATTATGTAAAAGGAAATTTGCTTGCTATAATATTGAATTTGATTTACCAACTCTTAACATATTACACAACCTCCCAATCACGTATTAAAAGAATTTTTATTGACAAACTCCTGGAATTTAGGTTTGTATTGTTCGGAGACGGTTATGCGCTGGTTATTGATGATAATCTGACTGCGTTCTATTTCGGTGATATTTTTCAATGAAACTATGAACGATCGATGCACACGCATAAATTGAGTTTCCGGCAGCTCTTCTTCTAACGATTTTAAACTCATCAAGGTTAAAACTGGTTTCGGATTATCCTTTAGCCATATTTTAATGTAGTCTTTTAAGCCTTCAAAATACAGGACATCGGCAAGTTTTATACGCAGCTGCTTGTATTCAGACTTTACAAAAAGGAACTCTTTTTCTTTTGAAACCACATCCTGCTGTGATCCCTTTACCAATGAAAACCATGCACTTGCCTTATTAGCAGCCGTTAGAAATTCGGCGTAATCGAAAGGTTTTAGTAAGTAATCCAAAGCTTCCACTTTAAATCCTTCTAAGGCGTACTGATCGAATGCCGTGGTGAATATAACTCGTGTTTCTTTTGGCAGCATCTTAGAAAACTCAATTCCTGTTAAATCCGGCATCTGAATATCCAAAAACAATAAATCTACCGGCTCGTTCTTTATAAATTCCATAGCCTCGATCGCACTACCACACTTTTTTTTCAGCTCTAAAAATGGTGTTTTCTCCACATAACTTTCCACTAAATTTAAAGCCATGGGCTCGTCATCTACAACAACACAACTAATTCTAAGAGTGCTCATAATCTAACTGGTTTCAATTTCTAACTCTGCCACAAAACGATCGCCTATCACTTCTGCTCTTAAACTACCTTTGTCCGGATATAATAACTCCAGGCGTTTTTCGATATTTGGAATCCCTATCCCCGACCCACTTTTATCGTCGGATTTCTTAGGAAGGTTATCGTTTTCAATAGTAAACAAAACGGTTTTCCCTTGTACCGTCATTTTAATATCAATGGTACTTTCTTTGCTTGCTGATACGCCGTGTTTAAAAGAATTTTCGATGAGGGATATAAATAACAACGGGGCAATTTTAACATCGGTTTCTTCCGAAGGAAAACTATAAGTCACTTTTGTTTTATCCGATACTCGCAACTTCATTAGTTCTATATACTTTTTCATAAAATCGATCTCCTTTGATAGAGGAACCAATTCTACATTCGACTCGTACAACATATACCGCATCAATTTACTTAAGCCGTGTATAGATGTCTTGGCCCTGTCTGGTGAAATATCTACCAAAGCATATATATTATTTAAAGAGTTAAAAAAGAAATGCGGCTGTAATTGATAATGCAGATGTTGTAATTCCGATCGTAACTTAAAGTTAATGGCTTCCTTGCGCTCTGCCTCTGTTCTTACCCATCGCCTGGTGCTTTTTATTGCAATGGAAAATAAAATAGGCGCCATATACGATAGCGCTTGTACATAGATAAACACTTGGTAAGGTGGACGGGTATCATTACTATTATTGTCGCGAATCTTTGTTATTTCTGAAATGAAATTCTCTTCTATTAGTATTTTAAGTATTAAGAATAACGCAATTATGGCCACATTAATAATGATAAATGACACCATTTTCTTTGGAAACAGATACCTGTCTATCAAAACAAAATAATTGAGATAAAAGATAACAGCCGAAAACACTAAGGGAATCCAAAAACGGACAATTAACCTGTAAATTTCCTGTTCCTGTCCATAAGATAATAAGTATGGCATACTAAACAGTACCAGCCAGGCCAGCAGATGTGATAAGACGGTAATGTTTTTATTTATCATCATTTATTCGTAACGTAAAGCAGTGATTGGATCTAAAGCGGCCGCTTTCTTTGCTGGATACCATCCAAAAAAGATTCCTGTTACAGCACACACTGCAAATGAAACTAGAATTGAATAGAATGCAACACTCGTAGGCCAATTTAAGAAGTTCTCGATAAAAACTGTTGCTCCTAGCCCCAATATTACGCCAATAAGTCCGCCAGTAATACTAATTAATATGGCCTCGATTAAAAATTGCATTAAAATATCGGCCCCCTTACCTCCTACTGCCATGCGCAAGCCTATTTCTTTGGTACGCTCTTTTACCGAAACATACATGATATTCATAATACCAATTCCACCAATTAGCAATGATATACTTGCAACCGCCACCAAAAGAATGGTCAACATTTCACTGGTTGAACTAAAGGTAGAAATTAACTCTTCCATAGAACGTACTGTAAAATCGTCGTCCTCATTTTCCAATAATTTATGTTGTGAACGTAAAATTTCGGTTACTTGTATCACCGCTTGAGGCGCATCATCTTCACTAACTGCTGAGGCCATGATCTGATTTAAATAATCTATCGCTAAAATCCGCTTCTGAACTGTGGTGAATGGTGCAATTACCACATCGTCCTGGTCCTGCCCAAAGGTGTTTTCTCCTTTTTCTTCCAACACACCTATTACTTTGAACGGAATATTGTTAAAGCGTATCATTTGTCCAACCGGATCTTCTCCATTTGGAAATACATTTTCTACAACGGTTTGGCCAATTACCGCAACTTTTGCGGCCGACTGGACCTCGGCGTCTGTAAACATACTTCCGCTTTGTAAATCTACAACCTTGATATCTAAATACTCCGGATAAACACCGTAAATGGTACTTGGCCAGTTGTTGGAGCCATTAATAACCTGTCCTCCTCCATTCACCATTGGTGTCATGTAGCTTAATAAAGTGGCTTGTTCTTTTAGTACCTCGAAATTTTTTAAGGTAAGTGTTTGTACATTTCCTCCACTTCCTCTTGCAGGCCCTCTGTCATCGGCTCCGGGTCTCACTGTAACTATGTTAGAACCCATACTAGAAATAGTGGTTCGTATACTCTCTTTAGAACCTTCTCCTATGGCCAACATGGCGATCACAGATGCCACCCCAATGATGATACCCAACATGGTAAGCAAGGTTCTTGTCTTGTTAAGAATAATAGCCTTAAAAGCGATT
>CAJQNO010000041.1 GCA_905479745.1 uncultured Flavobacteriaceae bacterium
ATTGGCAAAACTAAATTTTAACAAACCTGTTTTTGTTAACAATCCTAGGCCTATTCCGAAGCTATATAATTGCTGTTCCAATTGATTGATGTCGTTTTCAAAATAACCCACATCAATGATGCTGTGTAAATAGAAACCCTGGCTAAACCTGTATCTGTATTCGGTGTTGATCACCGCAAACAAGGTGGCGTCTATACTATTCTCATTAAAGCCTCGTATACTGTTGATCCCTCCAAAGCGATAGAGTTCGTTGGTTAAGAAAGTATCACTCAGGATCACACTGGTATTGTTTTGGATAAAAACCGAATTATTGAAATTAAGCTCAAAAATAGTTGCGGCCCAAAGCGAAAGTCTGGTCTGGTCCTCTTTGTTCGACGAAAATTCCCGGGTCCCGAATTCGGCATCAAGGGCAATATTGGTCTTAGCAGGGAATAAGAGGTCGTTTTGCGTCTTCACAAATTGAAGTCCGCTAATAAAGAATTTAGCGGCGTAGTCTTCAACTGCGTTTCCGGCCAGAGCCTCATCCAGCAAATTGCTCGATTCTGAAGCTTTGTACCCAACATAGGCCGAAGAAGGGGGTGTGATCTGGTAAGTAACCCTGGCAATTTGATCAGTGGTCACGAAGGTGCTGTCCCGCTTAAATATCTTTAGTTCCAGTTCTGCACCCAGGGGACTTCCGAAGAGATAAGGTAATTTTGTTCGAGCTCTAAAATTTTGCTGTTCATTACCATCAGCCTTGTAATTTACTAATAGCTGCTCACCAAAGTTCAGGTTGTTGTTCAACTCCAGATTGAGGTAGCCATTGAACTGCAATCGGTTTGTTTCTTCATTTGTCGCAAAACCCAATATGCCATCGAACAGATTGTGGTTGCTTTTTTCCAGATAAAAGAAAACTGTGGTTTTTTCTTTTCTGAACAAGACCTCCGGGGCTTTCAGGGTGTTAACAAAACCCAGGCTATTTAATACATCATTCTGCTTGTTCAGTTTATTTCTGTTGAAGGGTTTCCCTTTTTTTATTCCGGCATAGTGCTTTAGGAACGACTTCGGAAATTTCTCATAGCCTTTTACAGCAATGGAGTCGACCTGTCTTACTGCACCTTCTTCCAGGAGGAGATTGGCGGCGATCACTTCCGGGCCTTCTTTTCGGAACTCACTGAGCCTGATCCTGGCAAATGCATTTCCTCCAGTGGTTTTTAAGGAATTGAGTTTTACCAGGGAGGGTTCTACAGCGGCAAAGGATAAAATGATATGTTCGTCTTCTACTTCGTTGGTGATCTGTAATAATTCTTTTTTACTGAATTGTCCGGACTGGTAATAGATCTTCAGATAGCGATATTTTTCTCCCAGCATATATTGGGCCGTATAAGTGCTATCATTTCTTTTCTGAAGGGATTCGAGGGTGGCTTCGATAAATCCCATATAATGAAATCGGTATTGAAGAGAATCTGCTTCCTTTTGAAGTGATGAATAATCTCTGAAGATGACCCCTATTTCGAGGCTGTCTTTCAAACTTTCTGATAGGGGGGTGGAGGTATTGATCTCCAGGTACAGATCTTGCGCCTCTGCTGTGGCAATTAGTAGGGTATATATATTAAGGTATATAAAAATGTAGAAAATATGTTTCAAAAAGGGTCTTTTTTCAGGTGTAAAACTAACGTTTCAACTATAGTTTTCATATTTGGGGGATGTTAATTTTGCCAAGCACTTGAAAATAAATTTTCTATGGTTTGAATAATCCATTTTAATTTTTACCTTTGCACGCCCTTTTATAGGGGAAAATGTATAAATAATTAAGTATAACAAGGATATTATATGCCAACTATTTCACAATTAGTACGAAAAGGAAGAGCCAAAATAACCAAGAAGAGTAAATCGGCTGCTTTGGATTCGTGCCCGCAACGCCGCGGTGTGTGTACGCGTGTATATACTACTACACCTAAGAAACCTAACTCTGCAATGCGTAAAGTTGCAAGGGTAAGGTTAACTAATGGTAAGGAAGTAAACGCATACATCGGAGGTGAAGGACACAATCTTCAGGAGCACTCGATAGTATTGGTTAGAGGTGGAAGGGTAAAGGATTTGCCGGGAGTTAGATATCACATTGTGCGAGGCGCATTAGACACCGCTGGTGTTGAAGGCCGTACACAACGTAGATCTAAGTATGGTGCAAAACGCCCTAAGAAGTAATTCAAAAAACTTTTAAAGAGAAGACATGAGAAAAAGACAAGCCAAGAAAAGACCCCTTTTACCGGATCCAAGGTTTAACGACCAGTTGGTTACTCGTTTTGTAAACAACTTAATGTGGGACGGAAAGAAGTCGGTGGCTTTTAAAGTATTCTACGATGCTATCGATATTGTAGAGGAAAAGAAACAAGACGAAGAGAAATCTGCGTTGGAATTATGGAAGGATGCGTTATCTAATGTAATGCCTCACGTAGAGGTTAGAAGCCGACGTGTTGGGGGAGCTACATTTCAGATCCCTATGCAAATTAGACCAGACCGAAAGATATCCACAGCTATGAAGTGGTTGATCCTTTTCGCTCGTAAGAGAAATGAAAAGTCTATGGCACAGAAACTGGCCGCCGAAATTCTTGCAGCAGCCAAAGAAGAAGGTGCCGCGGTTAAGAAGCGTGTAGATACACACAAGATGGCCGAAGCAAATAAAGCATTCTCACATTTCAGATTTTAATAAAAGATGGCACAAAGAGATTTAAAATATACAAGAAATATAGGGATTGCTGCGCATATTGATGCGGGTAAGACCACTACTACAGAGCGTATCCTTTATTACACGGGTGTGAGTCACAAGATTGGTGAAGTGCACGACGGTGCTGCGACTATGGATTGGATGGAGCAGGAGCAGGAGCGTGGAATTACAATTACTTCCGCTGCAACTACCTGTACCTGGAACTTCCCTACCGAAAACGGACAGCCTACCGAAGACGCCAAAGGATACCATTTTAATATTATCGATACCCCGGGTCACGTGGATTTCACCGTTGAGGTGAACAGATCCTTACGTGTACTGGACGGTTTGGTATTCCTGTTTAGTGCGGTGGATGGTGTAGAGCCACAATCTGAAACTAACTGGAGACTGGCCGATAATTACAAAGTACCTCGTATGGGCTTTGTGAACAAGATGGACCGTCAGGGTTCTAATTTCCTTGCTGTTTGTCAGCAGGTTAAGGACATGCTAGGTTCTAACGCCGTGCCAATCGTTCTTCCTATTGGAGATGAGATTGACTTTAAAGGTGTGGTTGATCTGGTAAAGAACCGTGCTATCATTTGGCATGAGGAATCTATGGGATCCACCTTCGACGTAGTTGAAATTCCTGAAGAATTAAAAGCTGAAGCAGCAGAGTATCGCGGTAAACTTATTGAAGAAGTAGCTGCATACGATGAGAACCTGCTTGAGAAATATATGGAAGACGAAGATTCTATTACCGAAGATGAGGTGCATGCTGCGCTTCGTGCGGCGGTGATGGATATGAGCATTATACCAATGATCTGTGGTTCTGCGTTCAAGAACAAAGGAGTACAGTTTTTATTGGATGCTGTTTGTCGTTACCTTCCGTCTCCTGTTGATAAGGAGGCTATCGTAGGAACCAATCCTGATACCGGAGAAGAAGAATCACGTAAGCCTGATGTAAGTGCACCTTTCGCTGCACTTGCCTTTAAGATCGCTACAGATCCTTTCGTAGGTCGTTTGGCTTTCTTCCGTGCCTATTCGGGGCGCCTTGATGCCGGTTCTTATGTGCTGAACAATCGTTCGGGCAAAAAAGAACGTATCTCTCGTATCTACCAGATGCATTCCAACAAACAGAATGCGATCGATTTTATCGAAGCCGGAGATATTGGAGCTGCAGTAGGATTTAAGGATATAAAAACGGGTGATACGCTTTCAGCAGAGAAACACCCTATCGTACTAGAGTCTATGAACTTCCCTGATCCGGTAATCGGTATTGCGGTAGAGCCAAAGACTAAAGCCGATGTGGATAAACTTGGGATGTCTTTAGCTAAATTGGCTGAAGAGGATCCTACTTTCCAGGTGCGTACCGATGAAGCTTCAGGGCAAACGGTAATTTCCGGAATGGGTGAGCTTCACCTCGATATTATCGTGGACCGTCTTAGACGTGAGTTTAAGGTTGAAGTTAACCAGGGTCAACCACAGGTTGAGTACAAAGAAGCTATCACCAGAACTGCAGATCACCGTGAAGTTTACAAGAAACAAACAGGGGGTCGTGGTAAGTTCGCCGATATCGTATTTACATTAGGGCCTGCTGAAGATGAGAAGGCAGTTGGACTTGAATTCGTGAACGAGATCAAGGGTGGAAACATTCCGAAAGAA
>CAJQNO010000042.1 GCA_905479745.1 uncultured Flavobacteriaceae bacterium
CCAAAGAGGTCGTAAGGAGCTTTTACCAATCGGATATCCTAAAAGACGATACGGTACTTGAAAAATTCATGCACAAGGATTTGGTCCTTATTTGGAACAGTGCCGATGGTTTGAGCATCATGCACTACGAGGACCTTGTGGAATTCTTTGCCGAAGTAAGACGCTCATATCACGATCTGAGGATAGAGGTAAGTCATCTTCTGCAGGACGACAATCACATTACCATTCGGTATAAATACTACATCCGTACTATAGAGAACCCTGACGAAGAATTGGGTATTGCTCATTTTATCGCCATCTGGGAGATAAAAGACGATCAGTTATACAGAGGTTATCAGGTGAGTCAGCCTGTTACGGATAAGGACGACACCAACGAATCTTACCATCGAGTTAAGGTTTAAAATTCTTTTATAACCCACTTCAAAGGGATATATTTGCACCCAAATTATTCACATAAATTTTTAAACTTCCATGAGTGTTTTAGTTAATAAGGATTCGAAGATAATTGTACAGGGATTTACCGGTAGTGAAGGAACGTTTCACGCCGAACAGATGATCGAGTATGGAACCAATGTAGTAGGAGGGGTAACTCCCGGAAAAGGTGGGCAAACTCATCTGGACAAACCGGTTTTCAATACGGTTGAAGAAGCTGTTAAGAAAACTGCTGCTAATGTATCTATCATCTTCGTTCCACCGGCATTTGCTGCCGACGCTATCATGGAAGCTGCCGATGCTGGTATTGCTGTTATTATAACCATTACCGAAGGTATCCCGGTTGCCGATATGATCAAGGCTGCCGATTACCTCAAGGATAGGGATTGCAGGCTTGTAGGTCCAAACTGCCCCGGTGTTATTACACCCGATGAAGCGAAAGTAGGGATCATGCCTGGTTTTGTATTTAAGAAGGGAAGAGTGGGTATTGTATCTAAGTCGGGAACCCTAACTTACGAAGCGGCAGACCAGGTTGTTAAACAAGGACTGGGTATCACTACCGCTATTGGAATTGGTGGTGATCCAATAATTGGTACCACAACCAAAGAAGCGGTAGAATTACTTATTAATGACGAAGAGACCGAAGCGGTTGTAATGATCGGTGAGATTGGCGGACAACTGGAAGCCGATGCGGCCAATTGGTATAAGGAATCGGGAAGTACAAAACCTATCATTGGTTTTATAGCCGGTGAAACGGCGCCTGCGGGCCGTACGATGGGACATGCAGGAGCAATAGTAGGAGGTAGTGATGACACTGCTCAAGCCAAGAAGAAGATAATGAGAGCCTGCGGAATTCACGTGGTGGACTCACCTGCCGAAATTGGTAAAAGAGTTGCCGAGGTATTAAAATAATATACAAATGGTATTATAAGCAAAGTCCTGTTAGTTTTAGCAGGGCTTTTTTTATATTTGAAATAAATCAGTCTGAAACAAAAAACCAATGAAATTACTAGAAGGAAAGACCGCGATCATCACCGGAGGTTCCCGTGGAATCGGGAAAGGGATCGTTGAAACATTTGCAAAGCACGGTGCCAATGTAGCATTTACTTATAATTCGTCCCAGGAGGCTGCAGAGGCCTTGGCCGAGGAAGCATCTAAGGAAGGGGTGAAGGTTAAGGCATACAAAAGCAACGCAGCAAGTTTTGAAGAATCCCAGGAATTGGCTGCGGCCGTACTTGAAGAGTTCGGGAGTATCGATATACTGGTTAACAATGCCGGGATCACCAAAGACAACCTGCTCATGCGTATTTCGGAAGAAGATTTTGATAAGGTGATCGAGGTAAACCTCAAATCTGTGTTTAATATGACCAAAGCCGTACAACGAGCCATGTTAAAGCAGAGGAAAGGGTCCATTATCAATATGAGCTCGGTGGTAGGAGTAAAGGGAAATGCCGGGCAAACCAATTATGCGGCTTCCAAAGCAGGTATCCTTGGTTTTACCAAATCGGTAGCCCTGGAACTGGGATCACGGGACATCCGTTGTAATGCTATCGCTCCTGGTTTCATTGAAACGGAAATGACAGGAAAACTGGACGAGGCCGTGGTACAGGGTTGGCGTGAGGCCATACCACTTAAGCGTGGAGGAAGCCCTGAAGATATCGCAAACGCCTGTGTTTTCCTGGGAAGTGATCTATCGGCTTATATAACAGGTCAGGTGCTAAATGTGGATGGAGGAATGCTGACCTAACATAATGACTGCAGAAACCATACTTTATATCATCATTGCCGCCGTAATTTCATTTGCGGTGGCTGTTTTTATGTATGGATACAAAGCAAAGCAATCGGGTAAGCAAAGATGGCTCTTTGGGATATTAAGATTTCTTAGCCTTTTTGCGTTATTGGTCCTAATTATAAATCCGAAATTTAAGAGCGAGACCTATAGTGTTGTAAAGCCAATACTTCCGGTATTGATAGATAATTCTATATCTGTTATAGAGCTAGGTCAAGATGATAATCTCAATAATACCCTGTCGTTCCTTAGGTCTAATGAGGATCTTAATGATAAATTCGACATTGCGTACTATACCTTCGGAAGTGCGCTAAACAGCAACGACTCGCTAAGTTTTTCAGAAAAAAACACAAATATTCACAGCGCCTTATCTTCTTTAAACTCGGTCTATAGAAACGATACCGCTCCAACGGTGATCATCACAGATGGGAATCAAACCCTTGGTACCGACTACGAATTTGGGGCGGCGGGTTACGAGAATCCGATCTATCCGGTGATCCTGGGAGACTCTACAAAATATACCGATCTAAAGATCGAACAATTGAATACCAACCGCTATGCTTTCCTAAAGAATAAATTCCCCGTGGAGGTGATCTTGGTATATAATGGAAGTAGTTCGGTAAATTCACAATTTGTGATCACCCAGGGTGGAAGTACGGTCTATAGGGAGAATGTTGCCTTTTCAGAGCTGAACAACACCCAGATACTTTCCTTTACGCTACCTGCCAGTAGTGTAGGCCTTCAGCGTTATACTGCGCAGCTTATGCCGTTACAGGAGGAGAAGAACAAGACGAATAATGTAAAGCGTTTCGCTGTTGAAGTGATAGATCAGGCTACCAATGTACTGGTGGTTAGTAAGATGGTGCATCCGGATCTCGGGGCCCTACGCAAATCGATCACCACGAACGAACAACGAACGGTCACGATTAAAAAACCTTCAGAAGCCATTTCCATACTAAACGACCATCAGTTGGTGATACTGTACCAGCCGGACGGTACGTTCGCCTCTCTCTATGGGGAGATCGCGAAATTGAAAAAGAACACCTTCACTATTACAGGTTCTCAAACCGATTGGGATTTCCTCAATCGTATTCAGCAGAATTTCGAAAAAGAAGCGAGTTTTCAAACCGAACAGGCCACGGGGATCCTCAATATGAATTACGGGACTTTTGCGGTAGAGGATATTGGTTTTGAAGACTTCCCGCCTTTGCTCACAAGCTTCGGAACCCTGGAAGTGAATATTCCGCATGAAAGTTTACTGGACCAGGCCATCGACGGTATATCCAGCGGTAGTTCGATGCTGGCTACCATGGAACTCAATGGAGTTCGCGACGCTATTTGGGATGGTGAGGATATCTGGAAATGGCGTGCGCAAACATATGTTGAAACCGGAAGTTTCAGGGCATTCGATGATTTTATTGGCAAACTGGTGCAGTATCTGGCATCTACACAGCGGCGTAGTAGGCTGGAAGTAACCGGGGAGACTTTTTACTACAATAATAACCCCATAAAAATTTCGGCTCAATATTTCGATAGTAATTATGTGTTCGATCCCCGGGCTTCGGTGTCGATATCGGTAACCAATATCGAAACGAACGAGCAACGAACATTCCCCCTGCTTTTAAAGAATAATTTTTATGAAGTAGACCTAAACAGCTTAAGCGCTGGTGATTATCGTTATACGGTAAGTGTACGGGATGAAGCGGTAGCCCGTAGTGGTAATTTCAGTATCCTAGAATTTAATGTTGAGCAGCAGTTCCTCAATGCCAACGTAACGAAACTACAGAGACTGGCGACTAATACAGGTGGAAGGGCTTATTTTTCAACCGAAAACGAACAATTCGCAGAATCTTTACTAAATGACGACCGATTCCAGGCGGTACAAAAAAGCGATCAAAAAACCGTACCTTTAATAGATTGGAAATACCTCCTTGGACTTATCGCTCTACTCTTAAGTTTAGAGTGGTTTATTAGAAAATATAACGGACTCATATAACTAAAAATATTAGCAATGGA
The DNA here is from genome assembly GCA_905479745.1 of uncultured Flavobacteriaceae bacterium. Taxonomy (GTDB): domain Bacteria; phylum Bacteroidota; class Bacteroidia; order Flavobacteriales; family Flavobacteriaceae; genus Pukyongia. The sequence goes on from CAJQNO010000042.1 coordinate 4,238, forward strand.
CAAATTACCTAAAATCGGGATTCCCGTAATCATTATAGTGATCATACTTATTATCGCTTTCGCAAAGTCTGCCATAACAATTGGCTCGGGAGAGGCCGGTGTGCTTTATCGAACCTTTGGAGGCGGTGTTGTAACAGACGAACCACCCTTAGGTGAAGGATTTCATTTAATTGCACCCTGGAACGATGTGATCATTTACGAAGTAAGGCAGCAGGAATTATTTGAGAAGATGAAGGTGCTTTCATCTAACGGACTGGAGATACAAATCGATGCATCTGCCTGGTACGAACCTGTGTACAGTGATCTGGGAAATCTACACCAAACTCTGGGTGAAAATTACCTACAACGGGTGATTCAACCTGCAATTAGATCGGCTGCACGAAGTGTAGTGGGAAGATATACTCCAGAACAGTTGTATTCCAGCAAGCGGGATGCCATACAGGATGAGATCTTTGTAGAAACCAAGAAGATTCTCGATAATCAATATGTTCAACTGAACGATGTGCTTGTACGTGACGTAACTCTTCCCAACACTATAAAAGATGCTATCGAAAGGAAACTAAAACAGGAGCAGGAATCCCTGGAGTACGAATTCCGTCTGGTAACGGCTGCAAAAGAAGCAGAGAAGGTGATCATAGAAGCGCAGGGTAAAGCAGACGCCAATAGGATCTTAAGTGCATCACTTACAGACAAGATCCTGCAGGATAAAGGAATTGAGGCTACCATTAAATTAGCCGAATCGCCCAATAGTAAGGTGATCGTGATTGGATCTGGAGAAAATGGATTGCCTATTATATTAGGAAATCAATAGTAGAATTATTATTTAAAAAGAAACCGCTTCGTTTAGGAGCGGTTTTTTTATTTCTGAAAAAGGTATGGTATTAATGTACTTTATTAAGGGCTTTAGCCTGCCCAACCCAGTTATCGCGTTCAATTCTCCCCGGAAAGAAGTCTATTAATTCGGTAATGATCCTAATATCGGAGTCTTTAAGCTTGCTTATCTGGGAATAGTTACATATCCCTATCTCATTTAATTTTTGCTCGATGTAGGGGCCAATACCCATTATCTGTGTAAGGTCGTCCTTTTGGTCGTGATCTGCGTAACCAAAACTATCAAAATCCAGTTCGGGTTTATCCATGGAATAACTTACATAGGTAGTTCTGGCTTTTTTCGCTATGGATTCGGGAGGGGCAAGTTGTTCGAAACTCTGCAATTCTTCTAATTCTTCTTCTTCCAATTCTTCTTCTTCCTCATCGAGGATGTCCTGTTCCTCACGTGCTTGTTTCATCACCTCCAGGATACGAGGTTTGATCTCGGAAAAGATGGTGTCTATGTCGGTTTCTTTCTTTTCGGGAGCTTTAAGAGCGTTCACCTCTTTTTTAAGTCGGTTTATGATCTTTCTGTATTTATTGCGCTGAAACCAGGAAGCAGCAAAATATCCGATAAGGAAGGTGCTGAGCATTAGAATGAAGATGCCGGCGAAATTTGGTAGTTCCTGTATAAATTCGGATATGTTATTCATCTGTGTCTAAATAAAATATAACCTCCAACCTTCGGTTCAAGTTACGACCTTTTTCCGTACCATTCCCTGCGATCGCTTCAGATTCTCCCTTAGAGACAGCCCGGATCTTATTGCGATCTATTCCTGCTTTTGTAACAAGGAACCAGCGGAGTTGCCTGGCGTATTCCAGTCCTTTAACGTAATTATCTATTGCGTTACCCACATTGTCTGTATGGCCCACAACCTCTATTTCTATATTAGGGTTTTCATCGATGATGGCCTTCACTTCCTGTCTTAATTGTTCGAGCGCTTCATTCACCATAATGCCCTGCGATGAGAATTCGGGATAGACGACTCTGGATTCGGGAATAGAATTTTTAATGGCCTTGATACGTTCGGTATTGAGGGGTTTAAATTTGAAGGTAAAACTGTGTTTAAAAGTATTATCCGCGGCAAACTCGATTCCGGTAATAAAAGGTTTGATCACTATTTTTTCTGAAGGAATACCGGTTTCGATCAAGATCTGTTTTATTGCCTGAGCACGTTTAATACCGAGATTGGGTGATTGAATGTTCTCACTAGGACTGTATTGTGAAGTGATGTGTAATTCGGTGTCCGGGTGTTCAAGTATATAAGTATTGAGTTTGTATTTGAAATCGACGATAGCCGGCGGGATACGTACTCTGTCCGAATTCTTGGTAATTACAAACCCTTCCGGATAAAGAAAAACGATATCGCCGGTTTCACTCACGGCTCGTAACCCTTGTGCAGGGGTGCTGATAAACTCTTCTTTATATGCATCTCCTATCGCTGTACTGTCCGTGCCTAAGGGAATTGTGGTGTCGCTAATCTCCGTGGGGGTGTCTACCTTGGTCATGGTAGCCGAATCTTCTTTTTCTGTAATAGCTACCTCGGTGGTATCCTGGCTGTTTTTGTTATCCGGTTGTAACCAGGAATATAACCACAACCCGAAAAAAGACCATACGAGGAACACTAAAAAAGCGATTAAAAAATTCTTCATTTTTCTGTTACGGACTGTAAAATAAGGTGTTAGCGGTTAGGGGCCTAGTTTCATTCAAAGCTATAAAATTATTGCTATATATTTTTCAATTATTTGATATGTTTTTCACAGAGTAGTAAACAAATTTTTGTAATATTGTAAAGTAATGAATTATCAACAACAACATCATCACCATATTATTTTCCACGCTCACGCGAGGTGATATGGTATTGCGTTGTATTCAATATATATACTAACCCGTTTGAGCTTTCTCAAACGGGTTTTTTCATTTTATAAATATGCTAAACGCTATGAAACTAAAAATTGCCATTCAAAAATCGGGTCGCCTGCATGACGAATCCCTGAAATTGCTGAAAGATTGTGGAATCTCCATAGATAATGGCAGAGACCAATTGAAAGCATCGGCCAAAAATTTCCCATTGGAGATCTATTATCTCCGCAATGGGGATATTCCTCAATACCTCAAGGATGGGGTGGTTGATTGTGCTATCATAGGTGAAAACCTTCTCATCGAGAAGGGGGAGGATATACGGGTCCTGGAAAAACTCGGTTTTTCGAAATGCAGGGTCTCTCTGGCCGTTTCAAAGATATTTGAGTATGACACCATCAAGGATCTGGCAGGGAAGAGAATTGCTACTTCATACCCGGTAACAACAGCAAAATATTTAAAGGAAAAGGGAATCGAGGCCGAACTACACATCATTAACGGTAGTGTAGAAATTGCTCCCAATATTGGGCTAGCAGACGCTATTTGTGACATAGTAAGTAGTGGTAGTACCTTATTTAAGAATAATTTGAAAGAAGTGGAAGTGATCATGAAAAGTGAGGCTGTACTCGCTGCATCACCAAGACTACCCGATTCGCTTTCAGAGGTCCTGAGGAGCTTTAGATTCAGAATACAGTCTGTTTTAAAAGGACGAGATTACCGCTATGTTTTACTCAATGCTCCCAATGACAAATTGCAGGAGATCATCAGGATACTGCCGGGAATGAAGAGCCCAACCGTATTGCCCCTGGCAGAAGAAGGTTGGAGTAGTATCCACTCCGTGGTGAAGCAAGATGCGTTCTGGGAAGTAATAGATAACTTAAAGATGGCAGGAGCTGAAGGAATCCTGGTTTGTCCCATCGAGAAAATGGTTTTATAAGTAAGTGATGGAAAAGATACTATACCCTGCACCTAAGAATTGGCCGGAGTTGCTACGACGGCCCACACAGCCTGTAGAAGAGATCGAACAAACGGTAAAAGAAATATTTTCCGAAGTACGAACAAAAGGGGATGGTGCGCTAAAAAAATATTCGTACCTCTTTGATGGTGTGGAATTAGAGTCAATACAAGTGTCGCAGTCTGAGTTGAGATCGGCCGCAACCGATATAGATCCTTCTCTGGCCGCTGCGATACGTACGGCCAAAGAAAACATTACGAGCTTTCACGAAGTTCAGCGAAGCGAAACCATCCGTGTGGAAACTTCACCAGGTGTGAATTGCTGGCAGGTTAAACGACCTATCCAAAAAGTTGGTATATATATTCCCGGTGGTTCGGCACCCTTATTCTCTACAGTCTTAATGTTAGCCATACCTGCAATGCTGGCAGGTTGCGAAGAGATCGTGCTTTGTACGCCTCCCGGTCCAAAGGGAAAGGTAGATCCAGCTATTTTGTATACCGCAGATCTATGTGGTATAAACAAAGTCTATTCGGTAGGTGGTATACAGGCGATCGCTGCCCTTACTTATGGCACCGAAACCATCCCAGCCGTTTATAAGATCTTCGGTCCGGGAAATCAGTTTGTTACAGCTGCAAAACAGTTTGCAACAAAGTATGGGGTTGCCATAGACATGCCGGCAGGCCCGTCTGAACTATTGGTGTTTGCCGATGATAGTGCCAGACCCGATTTTATTGCTGCAGATCTGCTAAGTCAGGCCGAACATGGTCCCGATAGCCAGGTGATCCTTGTGAGTACCTCGGAGGATATGTTGGATGAGGTGGCACGGGAGGTCGACCTCCAGTTGGCAGTCCTTCCCAGAAAAGAGATCGCCGCGAAGGCAATTGAAAATTCTAAACTTATTCTGGTGGAGCATTCAAAGATCGCTTTAAGATTAATAAATGATTACGGCCCGGAGCATTTCATAGTGAATGCTCGGGATGAAGGATACTTTGTAGATAACATTCAAAATGCCGGTTCTGTGTTCGTGGGGTCTTATTCGCCGGAAAGCGCCGGTGATTACGCTTCAGGAACCAATCACACCTTGCCCACCAACGGATATACAAGGCAGTACAGCGGAGTAACTCTGGATAGTTTTTTAAAAAGTATAAGCTTTCAGCATATCACACGAGAAGGATTGAAAAGCCTTGGGCCGGTTGTGGAAATCATGGCTACCGCTGAAGGGCTAATGGCTCACAAGAACGCAGTAAGTATCAGGCTAAAACAAATCGCAAAAAATGAGTAGGAAGAAATTAATAGAGAGGCTGGTTCGTGCCAATGTACGCAAGTTAAAGGCGTATAGCTCTGCCCGGGACGAATACCCGGGTGACAGTGAGGGAATGATCTTTATGGATGCGAACGAGAACCCCTTCAAAACAGGTTTGAATCGCTATCCCGATCCTTTTCAACGCAAGCTAAAGAAAGAACTCTCGGCTATAAAGGATATATCTGCAGAACAGATCTTTTTAGGTAATGGTAGTGATGAGGTGTTGGATCTGCTGTTCCGGGCCTTTTGTGAGCCGGGAATCGACAATTGTATCACATTACCACCAACCTATGGGATGTATGCAGTACTTGCCGGGCTTAACGATATTGAGAATCGTGAAGTGATCTTAGATGCAACATTTCAACCGGATATCGAGAGGATATTAAAGGTCCAGGACGAACGGTCCAAACTCCTTTTCTTTTGCTCGCCCAATAATCCTACCGGAAATACTATGAATTCTCCCGAAATAGAGCGGATGTTAAATGATTTTAACGGACTTGTAGTTATCGATGAGGCCTATATTGATTTTTCGGAGAAGGAAAGTTGGATAAAAAGGATTAATGATCATCCCAATCTGGTGGTGGTGCAAACATTTTCTAAAGCGTATGGGTTGGCGGGAATCCGTCTGGGTGTTTGCTATGCTTCTTCAGAAATAATAAAGATCCTAAACACAATAAAACCGCCGTACAATGTAAACGAACTTACCCAGGGAAAAGCATTACAGGCCATTTCAGAATATAAGAATACAAAAGACACAATAGATAGATTAAATGATGAAAAAAGTAGGTTATATAAAGCTTTACTTGAAGTTGATTTGATTAAAAAGATATATCATAGTGACGCTAATTTCTTATTGATCGAAGTAGATGACGCTACCCGGCGCTACAAGGAACTTGTAAGTAAAGGATTTGTGGTTCGCAACCGCAGTAATCAACCGCTTTGCGAGAATACTCTCAGGATTACGGTAGGTACAACTGAAGAGAATTCTGCTTTAATTGAAACATTAAAAACCTTATAAATGAAAAAGAGGGTATTATTTATAGATAGAGACGGAACCGTGATACGTGAGCCGGAAGATGAACAGATAGATTCGTTCTCAAAACTGGATTTCTATCCGAAAGCGATAAGTGCTTTAGGTAAGATCGCCTCCGAATTGGATTATGAACTCGTTATGATCACCAATCAGGACGGCCTGGGAACCGGTTCCTATCCCGAGGACACCTTTTGGCCGGTTCATAATTTTATTCTGAAAACCTTTGAGAATGAAGGAGTCGTGTTCGACGAAGTTCTAATTGACAGGAGTTTTCCTGAAGAGAATAAAAACACACGCAAACCCGGTACCGGATTGTTGACAAAATACTTCAAAGAAGGGTACGATCTACCCAACTCATATGTAATTGGCGACAGGCTCACCGATATGGAATTAGCGAAGAATCTGGGCGCCCAGGGGATATTTATAAATGATAAGACAGGTTTAGGCACTGGGGAAGTGACGGTAAAGGAGGAAGAACTGAAAAATTGGATCGTCCTGGAATCTAACGACTGGGATGCCATCTATTCGTTCCTAAAGCTAGGCCGAAGAAGTTCTGAAATTATGAGAAAGACCAACGAAACCGATGTAAAGATAAATATTAATCTTGACGGGACAGGCAAGAGTGAGATCAACACAGGAATCGCATTTTTCGACCATATGCTGGACCAATTGGCGAGACACGGGATGATGGATCTTTATATAGAGGTTCAGGGCGATCTGGAGGTTGATGAGCATCACACCATAGAAGATACTGCCATTGCCCTTGGAGAAGTATTCTACGAGGCACTGGGTAGTAAACTTGGAATAGAAAGATATGGATTTTGCTTACCTATGGACGATTGTCTGGCCCAGGTATCTATAGACTTTGGTGGTCGCAGCTGGTTGGTGTGGGAGGCAGATTTCAAAAGAGAAATGATTGGTAAAATGCCTACCGAAATGTTCTTTCACTTCTTTAAGTCATTTACAGATGGTGCCCGTGCAAACCTCAATATCAAAGCCGAAGGCACTAACGAGCACCATAAGATCGAAGCGATTTTTAAAGCTTTTGCCAAGTCGATTCGAGCTGCAATACGGCGGGACCCCGAAAAGTTAATGTTGCCATCAACCAAAGGAAGCTTATAGATGAAGATCGTTCAGATAGATTATGGTGCAGGGAATGTAAAGAACATTCAGTTTGCTTTCGAGCGCTTCGGATACAGTCCGGTATTAACTTCCGATATTGATGAAATTCGCGAGGCAGACAAAGTGATCTTTCCCGGAGTTGGCGAGGCGAGCAACGCTATGGATAAACTGAGGAGGTCCGGCCTTCACCGAATTATTCCCGAATTATCACAGCCAGTCCTGGGAATATGCCTGGGTATGCAGCTGCTTTGTGAACTCACCGAGGAGAATAATACTATAGGATTGGGAATATTCCCACTAGAGGTAAAACGATTCTCCAATGTAGTGAAGGTTCCTCAGATTGGTTGGAACAATATCTACGGTTTGAAATCACACCTCTTCGATGCTATCACCGAAAATGAATATATGTACCTGGTGCATAGTTATTATGTTCCGCTATGCGAAGAAACCATAGCAAAATGCGACTACGAGCTGCCTTATTCGGGGGCTATCAGGCGTAACAATTTTTACGGTGTTCAATTCCATCCTGAGAAAAGTGCGGCGGCAGGCGAACAACTATTAAAGAACTTTTTAGTACTATGAGGATCATACCAGCAATAGATATAATCGATGGAAAATGCGTTCGACTTACCAAAGGGGATTACAGCACTCAAATTGTCTACAACCAGGATCCCGTTGAAGTAGCGAAGATGTTCGAGGATCACGGTATAGAATATATTCATGTGGTCGACCTCGATGGAGCCCGAAGTCAAGGTATTGTGAACTACAGTTGCCTGGAGAGAATTGCTTCGAAAACCAAATTGAAAATAGACTTCGGAGGTGGTCTGAAGAGTGATGAAGATGTGAAAATTGCCTTTAGAAGTGGAGCTTCCCAGATCACGGGAGGTAGCATAGCTGTTCGATCCCCGGATTTATTTCTGAAGTGGCTTAAAACCTATGGAAGTGACAAGATCATCCTCGGGGCTGATGCAAAGAATGAGATGGTGGCTATTAGCGGATGGCAGGAAGACTCGGAAGAAGAACTTATCCCATTTATAAAAAAATATACAGAGCAGGGGATAACTTACTGTATTTGTACAGACATAATCAGGGACGGAATGCTTAAAGGCCCTTCTTTTAACTTATACGAAAAGATCCTGGGTGAGATTGAAACGCTTTTTCTCATCGCTTCAGGGGGGATCTCTCATTTTTCCGAATTAACCAGATTACAGGAACTGGGCTGTGAAGGAGTAATTATTGGAAAAGCTATTTATGAAGACAGGATCTCATTAAAACAACTAGAAAATTTTATACTGAATGCTCACTAAAAGGATCATACCCTGCCTGGATATAAAAGACGGCCGCACCGTTAAAGGGGTGAATTTCGTCAATCTCCGTGATGCCGGGGATCCGGTGGAACTGGCTGCACTTTACAGTGAATCTGGTGCAGATGAATTGGTATTCCTGGATATTTCGGCGACGGAAGAAAAACGTAAAACCCTGGCAGAACTGGTTCTGAGAGTAGCAGCTAAGATAAGGATACCATTTACTGTAGGTGGTGGTATCTCCAGTGTTGAAGATGTAGATTTGTTACTGAAGAACGGAGCAGATAAGGTTTGTGTAAATTCATCGGCCGTGAAACGCCCGCAGCTTATTGACGAATTATCGTCACGATTCGGAAATCAGTGCATCGTAGTTGCAATTGATGCCAGGCAGATCTCCGGTAGCTGGAAAGTACATCTGGTAGGCGGAAAACAACCTACCGAGATCGATCTATTTGAATGGGCGGTTGAGGTTGAAAAAAGAGGAGCAGGAGAGATACTGTTTACTTCTATGGATCATGATGGGACCAGAAATGGCTTTGCCAACCAAGCTCTGGCAAAACTTGCATCCCTGGTAAACATACCTATAATAGCCTCGGGAGGGGCGGGAGAGATTTCTCATTTTGCAGACACATTTATTGATGGCAAAGCAGATGCCGCATTAGCGGCGAGTGTATTTCATTTTAAAGACATTAGGATCGATGAATTAAAGCGATTTTTAAAGGAACGTAACATTGAGGTTCGCTTGTAAATATAAATATGAAACTTATGAATATTGATTTTGAAAAATACCAGGATGGTCTGGTGCCAGTAATAGTTCAGGATAATATCACACGTAATGTGCTTATGCTGGGATTTATGAACGAAGAAGCGCTTGCTCAAACCCTCGAAAGCAAGCGAGTTACCTTTTTCAGTAGAAAAAAGAATAGTTTGTGGACAAAAGGTTCAGAGTCTGGCAACTACCTGGACCTGGTCTCCATAAAATCTGATTGTGATAATGACACCCTGCTTGCAATGGTGCATCCCCAGGGTCCGGTATGTCATAAAGGAACAGACAATTGCTGGGGCGAGCAAAACACACCTAATTTTGGTTTTCTATCTCAACTGGAAGAAGTGATACAACAACGTAAGGACTTTCCGGAAATGGAAGACTCTTATGTGGCTTCCTTGTTTAAGGGTGGGGTTAACAAAATCGCTCAAAAAGTGGGGGAAGAAGCGGTGGAACTGGTTATCGAGGCTAAAGACGATAACGACCTTGCCTTCCTCAATGAGGCAGCAGACCTATTGTTTCATACACTTATCCTTCTGCAGACCAAAGGCCTTTTTTTACGCGATGTGGATAAGACCTTGCAGGCCAGGCATAAAGTTGAATAACATTTAACAACGGATAATACTTGTGAGATTTCATTATCTTTAAATGGTAATGTGCGATATATGGCTAAACCAAATAAGAAAAAAAGAAAGTTCAGGCTCGACAAACTGCCTAAACGGAAAACTGTAAATCAAATTCCGGGAGCTGTCACCTATAGAGGGAGCAAAGAAAAATTAATTACTAAAGCTGAGATCATAGATTATTCGAAATCTCATCTAGAACACCTTCACACCGAAAATGTTTCTGATGCCTTCAATTTTAAAGATACAGACCGCGTAACATGGATCAATGTAGATGGGCTAAGCAATAGCCGTGAGATCGAAATTTTGGGAGAACATTTCGAACTCCACCCGCTTATTCAGGAAGACATTGTAACCACCTATCAACGTCCCAAACTAGACGAATATAGTGACTACTTGTTTTTGGTTTTTAAGATGCTTCACTACAACGACAATGCAGAGATGATCTACGAGCATGTAAGCATGGTAGTGGGGAAAGACTATGTCCTTACATTTCAGGAAGCAGACGGGGATGTATTCGACGGGGTGAGGGAGCGACTTATGAACGATAAGGGGCGAATAAGGCAGTCTGGAGCAGATTACCTGATGTTTGCCCTCCTGGATGCTGTAATTGACAACTATTTTACGGTGATCGAAACCCTGAGCGATAAGATCGAGGTATTGGAAGATCTGCTTTTTGAGAGCAAGGCGACAGATGATATCACCCAGGATATTCAAGAACTAAAAAAGGAGGTTTTAAAAATACGTCGGGCCATTGTACCCTTGCGAGAAGTGATCAACAGACTTGAGAAAATAGACTCGCCATTAATAGATGTTCGTACAAGGAATTATATACGCGACCTTTACGATCATATCATACAAGTGAGTGAGAGTATCGATCTTTACCGGGAAATGGTCTGGGGTCTTATGGATATGTATATGACCACAATTAGCAATAAAATGAACGAGATCATGAAGGTGTTAACCATCATGGCTTCCATATTTATCCCGTTAACCTTTATGGCAGGTATTTATGGGATGAATTTCGAGTATATGCCCGAACTTAAATTAAAATATGGGTATTTTATATTATGGGGCCTCATGTTCGTTGTTCTGGTGCTTATGAT
>CAJQNO010000043.1 GCA_905479745.1 uncultured Flavobacteriaceae bacterium
AAAGCATTTACTGCAAATGCCATAGGGATCTTTTTATCTTCAGTGATCATCTGGGGAACTACCTTACTAACCATGGGTAGTCTGGGTTAGGCATTTTTACATCTTTAATATCTTAGAATAAATCCCCGGTTGTGTATATTATCTATGCGCACATCAGGATCATCGGAGAGATATCTTCTTAAATGAGAAATAAACACATTAAGGCTTTTTTTGTTGAAATAATCGTTCTCTCCCCAAATATCAAGTAGAATATTCTTATAACTGCAGAGCTGGTTCCGATGGGTCACCAGATATAGCAATACCTCCGATTCTCTAGCCGTTAAAGACTTGAATTTTCCTTCCCGTAACAGGGTTTGCTGATCCTTATTAAAAAGATACAGCCCTATCTGATATTGAGGCTCGGTCTTTTTAGTTTTTTCTCAAGCCACTACCCGGGCAAGTATGGCATTGATCCGGGCAACGAGCTCGTCTTCATCGATGGGTTTTTTAAGATAATCTACAGCTCCCGAGGCAAAACCTTTTAAAACGTCGATCTTCATGGAACGAGCCGTTAAAAACAGAAAAGGTAATCTTGGAAAATGAGTCTTGATTTGTTTAGCCAGGCTAAACCCATCTGTATCGGGCAAAGTAACATCGAGGATAGCGAGATCGAACGTTTCCTTATTCAAGATAGATATGGCTTCTGCAGCACTTTTAGACCATCGTATATCAAACGAATTGATCTTCAAATATTCCGATAGTACATACCCCAGAGATTCGTCATCTTCAACCAGTAATATTTTAAAATTAGACTCATTCATTAAGAAGGGGCAATTTAATAATTACTTCAGTACCACGGTCCACTTCACTGTTTATCTCGACCTTTCCTTTGTGCCGTTTAAGAACCTCCTGTACATAGCTCAGGCCGAGTCCGTAACCCGATATGGTTTGCATGTTTTCGGGTATGATACGCACGTATTTCTTAAAGATACGCTGAATGTCTTTCTTGTCTATACCCTTACCATTATCTGTAACTTTTATAGTAAGATATTTACCATCTTTTTGGGCACTCAAACTGAATTTAGGATTATTAGAATACTTCTTACTATTATCCAATAAGTTGAGAATTGCATTTTCCAAATGACTACCCACACCATATAATTTAAATTCTCCCTCTTCAATTTTAAAGCTAAATTCTATATCTTCTAAAGCCACCAGTGTTTTATATTCTTCACAAAGTTTTACTAGTAATGGTCTAAAATCCAGTTGCTGCATTTGGAAGAGTTGTTTTTTCGATTCGATCATACTCAACTCTAGAATCTTGTCTATATGTTTACGAAGTCTGCCTATCTGCAATTTTATGATGTCGAAAATGGGTTTATGCTTCCCTTCGAGATCCTTCTCTAGTATACCCGAAGCCAGACCAATAGAGAATACGGGCGTTTTAAGCTCATGGGTGAAATTATTTATAAATTCATTGGTGCTGATAATTAAACTTCGCTGTGACAAATAGGATTTCATGATCCAAACTATTACCAGTATGATAATCACTATAAAAACCAGGCTGGGAATAACCATTCCGTTTAATTGGGACAAAAAGTACTGGTTAAGGTCCTTAAAATGTAACTCAAGAAAAAGTTGTTTGTTCAGTGCCAAAGGTAAATAGCCTTTTAATTCGATAGGATATCGAACGATAGAGGGGTCGGATTTCAATTTTACAGGGGAATCCAAATAATAGGCGCTATCCTTGGTGTATAAGCTGTAATCAAATTCTTTCTCGATACCATTTGCTACCAATCTGCTTTGAATAAAATCGTACAAAAAATGGCGGGATGCCTCCTGTATACTATCTACACTCAACTTAAAGAAAGAATCGTCTTTTTTTAGTGATTGAAGCACAAGGAACGACAACTGGTTTTCTGTGGAGAGGTCTTCCGTAATTACCTCGCTACTCAACGCGATATTTTGTCCAAATTGAACCCGCGCGAGATTAAGTCCAATTCTCAGGTATTGATATTGAATGATAAACAATCCTATTATGGCCGCGGCGAATAGAACAATATATAAGTTACGGTTCCGGTACATCTTGCGCTATATTACTAAAAATTATCCTGAATTAACTTTAATTATAATACTGTTAATCCTATTATATTTTCATTAAACCTTTTGAACTACACTTAACTCGATAAGGCTTCAATTCCGCATATATTCGCCTTTGAATTCTCAAAGTAAAAAAGTGCAGAGACCAATCACCTTCTTATTACTTGTTTATCTTCTTATATGTCCAATACTAAACATGAACGCACAGGGATGTGTAGCCATTAGGCATTTCTCCTGTGCGGTAGGCAATACCCTGGACACCAATGCTTATAGTGAGGGAGAATTACGCCTTGGGATGAATTACAGATTTTTCGAATCTTTTCGCCATTTTAGAGGAACCGAGGAAGAACCAGACAGAGTGTCTAATAATACCGAAGTGGTTAATTATTCTAATTCGTGGGATTTATCCTTATCGTATGGCATCTCCAGCCGATGGTACGTAGGGATTACCATTCCCACTGTAATCAATGAACGATCCTCTCTCTATGAACACGGAAGAAACGAACGCAATAAGACCGCCTCGCGCGGACTTGGAGATATTAGGGTAGGTGGGGGTTATTGGTTATTCGACCCATTGGAGTCCAGTAAAATGAATGTGGCCGTCGGGCTTGCTTTAAAATTACCAACCGGCAACTATAGTGCAACCGACATATTTTACAATGTGGGGCCAGAAGGTAGCCCGGAGGTTCGCCCGGTAGATCAATCCATTCAGCCCGGGGACGGTGGTTTCGGATTTGTGGTGGATTTTCAGTATTACCAGCGCATTGTTAACCAGCTTTATGGTTACGCAGGGGGATTTTATCTCTTCAACCCAAGAGGGATTAATGGCACCCGTACCTTCAGAGAGACATTAAGCCCAATACTTCAAAACGAGGCCATTATGGCTGTACCGGACCAATTTTCCTTACGCGGCGGATTGAGCTATTCTGTCTCTGCCCAGATAGCGACCTCATTAGGAGCACGCTATGAGGGTGTGCCGGTGAAAGATGTTTTTGGCCCCGATTACGGTTTTAGACGACCCGGGAATGTCGTTTCAATAGAACCGGGGATCTCCTACACATTAAACAATCTTGCTTTAAATTTAAGCGTACCTGTGGCGTTGAGAAGAGAGCGTCCGCAAAGTGTTACCGATCTGGAGACACAAATGATTACAGGTATGCCAAGGGCGGGCGACGCTGCCTTTGCAGATTATCTAATAAATTTCGGGATCTCATATAGTTTCAGAAAAAAGAATACAGACCCAATTGAATCTAACGAGAAAGTTAAGTTTGAATAGTTTTTTTCTAATTTCCTAGTGTATGGCGCCATTGATATTCGATGGCGCTTTTTTATTATTGATAGATTTTAACGCCCTAATACCTTAAAACTATGTTAAGATGTTTTTAAGATCAGTTTTTTTCGTAATTTTGTTAACCAAATGGTTAAACCAAAAAGTTAATTATAAATTTATTATGGGGAAACACAAGGACAATCAAACGGAGGAACAGATTTTAACGGCGGCACAGCATGTGTTTCAAACAAAGGGGATGGATGGTGCCCGAATGCAGGAAATTGCAGACAAGGCCAGTATCAACAAAGCGATGTTGCACTACTACTATAGAAACAAGCGACTTTTATTTGAGGCGGTATTTAAAAAGGCATTTTCCTTACTAGCTCCACAGCTTAATGCTATACTTAATGATGATTCATCATTGGAAGAAAAGATAAAGAACTTTACACATGATTATATCAGCTTTATTTTGAAGCATCCTTACTTGCCCAATTTCATTATTCAGGAATTGAACAGAAACCCAAAATTTATAGAAAAAATTAAAAATAATGTTGCTTTTCCAGATATCTCAAGGTTTAAAGAACAAGTTAATAGAGAAGTTGAAAACGGCACAATACGGCCAATTACCGCCGAACAATTATTTATCAATATAGTTTCCTTAAACATTTTTCCTTTTGTGGGTTCGCCTTTAATTAAAGCCTTTACCAATGTTGATGATAAAGCTTATAAAGTAATATTGGAAGCTCGAAAAAAGGAGGTGTCGGATTTTATAATCAACGCAATAAGAATTTAAACTATGAAAAATATAAATCTGTTCGTATTATTTGTTTTTACCGGGATTTTCGGTTTTTCTCAAAGCACAATAAGTCTCGATCAATGTTATGAGGGATTAAAAGAAAACTACCCATTAGTTAAACAACAGGCCATTTTAGAGCAGCAAAATGAAGTGGAACGATCGGCTCTTGCAACAAAGACTCTACCTCAACTTAATCTTAATGCTCAGGCCACGTATCAGAGCGATGTAACAGAAGTTCCAATTCCAAATATCGCTATTGAGCCCCTTAATAACGACCAGTATCGTGCGACCCTAACAGCTAACCAACTCATTTATAATGGTGGCAGGATTAAAGCGACACAAGGATTGCAAAATATCACCACAAACAGAAAACAACAGGAAGTAGAAGTTGGTTTATATCAACTGAAACAACGTGTTAACCAGCTCTATTTTTCAATCCTATTAATTGACGATCAGGCTAAATTATTAAGCCTGAGGGAGCAACAGCTAAAGAGTAAATTGAAGGAGGTGAAATCCGGAATAAAGAACGGTGTACTTTTACCTACTTCAGATAAAGTAATTGAGGCTGAATTATTAAAAGTGTTTCAGCAAAATCAAGAAGTTTCTAATAATAAATTGAAGTTAGTTGCATCCTTATCTTCCTTAATAGGAATTCCTATTAGTGATGAAACTGAATTCCAAAAACCCTTACTCTCCATTTCCGATAATTCTGAATTGAAGCGACCCGAGCTAAGCTTGTTCAACTTACAAATCCGGGAAATCGAACAACAACAAAATGTCCTGTCAAAATCCGTTGTTCCGGAACTTAATGCGTTTGCCACAGGGGGTTATGGTAATCCTGGCCTGAACATGTTAGAAAATAACTTTAAGTCATATTACATCCTTGGTGTAAAACTTAACTGGAATGTATTCGACTGGAACAATAACAAAAAACAAAGACAAGCGCTAGAGTATTCGAAAGATTTAATTAATAATCAGGAAGAAGTCTTTAGGTTGAATACAAATTCTGTATTAAACGAGCAATTAAAAGAGATCGAGACTCTTGAAAGTACGATTGCAATCGATCGAGATCTTATCAATTTGCAGCAAGAGGTTGTAAATAGCTTCGAATCGCAATTGAGGAATGGTGTAATTACAACTTCCCAATACATCATAGAACTCACCAAGCTTTATGAAACAGAAAATTTATTCAGTCAACATAAAACTCAATTAGAATTGGCAAGAGCAAATTACAACACTCTAAAAGGAGATACTAAATAATAAGTAATGAAAAACATGAAAATAATAATGGCACTGGCTTCGGTAAGCCTATTGCTTGCTTGCAACGATAACGCTAACAAAGCCGACGGCTACGGAAATTTTGAAGCAACCGAAATCACAGTTTCCGCAGAAAATACCGGTAAACTTATGTCTTTTACTATAGATGAAGGTGCGATAATTATGCCAGATGAATTAGTTGGTGTTATAGATACTATTCCACTACACCTTCAGAAAGAGCAGCTTTTGGTACAAAAAGACGTGATCAATGCTAAATCCAAAGGTGTTTTATCTCAGATACATGTATTACAAGCGAAATTAAAAACCGCAAATACAAATAAAACAAGAATTGAAAATTTAATTAAAGACAATGCCGGAACCCAAAAACAACTAGATGATATTGATGGTGAAATAGCTGTAATAAAAAACAGTATACGAAGCATAGAAATACAAAATGCACCTGTGGTTAATGAGCTTAAAAGTATAGATGTGCAGTTAGAACAACTTAATGATCAGATAGAAAAATGCCGAATTACCAATCCCATTCATGGTACTGTGCTGTCTAAATATGCCCAGCCTAATGAAATTGTGACCTATGGAAAACCTTTGTATAAAATTGCAGATTTATCGACCATGGAACTGCGTGTTTATGTAAGTGAAACGCAACTGGCCAATGTTTCCATTGGCCAATCTGTAACAGTAAAAATAGATGACCAGGATGGGATGAAAACCTATGAAGGTAAAATTAGCTGGATAGCTTCTGAAGCAGAGTTTACACCCAAGATAATCCAAACCAAAGAAGAGCGCGTTGCCTTGGTTTACGCCGTAAAAGTGCTTGTACAAAATGATGGCAGTTTAAAAATAGGGATGCCGGCAGAAATGTGGCTAAACCCAAAATAAAATCAATTAACCTTACACTTAATATCATGAATAAAATATCAATAATACTCATTACCATATCACTAGTTCTGGTAGGTTGCAAACAACAACCCAAAGAAGATAATGTGTCAAAAATAAATGAAGTAGAAGCATCGAAACCGCATGCGAAGACCAGCCAGAAGAGTAACGACTGGATGCAAGAAATAAAATTAAATGGTCGAGCCAAATGGAAAGCTAATCCTGAAACCAACATTGGTGTTGCCAAAATGCAATCGATCTTTACATCTAATAGTCCGAAGGAATTAAAAGATTTTCATCTTATTGCTGAAGAACTGAATATGCATAAAAACTATGTGATACAAGAATGTACTATGAAAGGGGCATCACATGATAATTTACATATTTGGCTACTTCCATTAATTGAAGAGATAGAAGCGCTAAAGAAAGCCGGTACGGTAGCCGAGGCGCATGAAATTTATACGAACATTGAGCTCAGTGTTAATGCTTATTCTCTTTATTTCGAATAGCTATGAGTATTTCTATTTCAAACATATCGAAATCTTATGGTGAGGTCACAGCACTATCTAATATTTCATTTGATGTAAAACCCGGTGAACTTTTTGGCCTTATTGGACCCGATGGAGCAGGAAAAACCACTCTGTTCCGCATCCTTACCACCCTTTTGATAGCAGATGAAGGACAAGCCATGGTTGCCGATTATGATGTGCTTAACGATTATAGATCCATTCGGAAAAGTGTAGGATATATGCCGGGACGGTTTTCGCTATATCAAGATCTAACGGTAGAGGAAAACCTTAATTTTTTTGCAACCATATTTGGAACCACCATAGAGGAGAATTACGACCTTATAAAAGACATCTATGTGCAAATAGAACCTTTTAAAAATCGTCGTGCGGGAAAACTTTCAGGAGGAATGAAACAAAAACTTGCGTTAAGCTGCGCGTTAATTCATAAACCGAAAGTGCTATTTCTGGATGAGCCAACTACGGGAGTTGATCCTGTCTCGAGAAAAGAGTTTTGGGAAATGTTAAAACGATTACAAAAAACAGGCATCACTATTTTGGTCTCTACTCCATATATGGATGAAGCCGCACTATGTGATCGCATCGCTCTTATACAAGATGGTAAGATCCTCGAAATAGATAAGCCGGAAGCCATAGTTAAACACTTCCCAAAATCTCTGTATAACATAAGCGCAGACGATATGTACAACCTTTTTGTAAGCTTAACGAATTACGAACATACTTATAGTGTTTTTCCATTTGGTGAATTTGTGCACTATACAGATAAGCGTGATTTAATAGACACTGCAATTGTAGCGACCTATTTAGAAGAACAAGGGCTTACAGATGTTCAAATTGCAAAAACACAACCCACCATAGAGGATACCTTTATGGAATTAGCAAAATGATGAATAACAACGTAATTCAAGTAGAAAACCTGTCTAAACTATTTGGCGATTTTGCTGCCGTAGATACTATTAGCTTTCACGTTAAGGCAGGGGAGATATTTGGATTTTTAGGAGCCAATGGGGCTGGCAAAACCACCGCAATGAAAATGCTCATCGGTATTTTATCGCCAACTTCAGGAACTGCAACTGTAGCCGGTTTCGATGTGTACAAAGAGGCCGAGAACATAAAGAAAAACATAGGTTATATGAGTCAGAAATTTGCTTTATATGATGACTTAACCGTAAAAGAAAACATTACGTTTTTTGGTGGAATATATGGTTTAACCAAAAAGCAGATCGACCAGAAACGATGTGAGTTGGTTGAAGAACTAGGGTTACAGGAAGTAACTAATAGTCTCGTAGCTTCTTTGCCCTTGGGGTGGAAACAAAAACTGGCATTTTCTGTTTCTTTATTACATGAACCTAAAATAGTTTTTTTAGACGAACCAACCGGTGGAGTAGATCCTATTACCCGACGTCAATTTTGGGAAATGATATACAAAGCCGCCCACCAGGGAACCACGATTTTTGTCACTACCCATTATATGGACGAAGCAGAGTATTGCGATCGTGTATCTATAATGGTAAATGGTAAGATTGAAGCTCTGGATACCCCAAAAAAGTTAAAAGAAAACTACAACACAAACACGATGAACGATGTGTTTTTAAAACTGGCAAGAGGATGAAGCGGTTCGTTGGTTTTGTTCGAAAGGAGTTCTACCATATCTACCGAGATAAGCGCTCACTTTTTATCTTGTTTGGAATGCCAATAGTCCAAATTTTGTTATTTGGATTCGCCATTAGTAATGAAATCAACAATGTTGATATTGCCATATTAGATCAGGCGAATGATGTTACTTCGAAAGAAATTATAAATAAAATTGCAGCCTCCAAGCATTTTAGTGTAGTGGATGTCATTCACCAGGAGTCGTCCATAGAAAATATCTTTAAAAAAGGTAAAGTAAAAGCAGTTCTACAGTTTGAAAACAACTTTGGAAACAATCTTGTAAAAGAGAATAATGCCAGTGTGCAAATACTTACCGATGCGACCGACCCAAATATGGCAAGTGCCATAAGTAATTATATAGCTTCAATTCTTCAAAACTATCAGCAAGAATCAAATAAAAATGTTTCCATAGACTACCAGATCGTAGCGCGAAGCAGAATGGTTTATAATTCTGAATTGAAAAGCGTTTACATGTTTGTTCCGGGAGTTATGACCGTAATTTTAATGTTGGTATCGGCTATGATGACCTCAATATCCATTACTCGTGAAAAAGAACAAGGGACAATGGAAATCTTGCTGGTTTCACCTCTAAAACCATTTCAGGTTATTATTGGCAAAGTGTTTCCGTATATTTTTCTCTCGGTTATCAATGCAATTATCATTGTGTTATTGAGCATCTTCGTTTTTAATGTACCAGTTGAGGGAAGTATATTTTTACTGGCGATTGAAAGTGTATTGTTTATCATCACATCTTTAGCTTTAGGCATTTTAATTTCAACTATTTCGGCAACGCAACAAACAGCAATGATGATCTCCTTAATGGGATTGATGCTGCCCACCATATTGCTTTCAGGCTTTATTTTTCCTATAAGCAGCATGCCCGTACCACTTCAGGTAATTAGCAATATCATTCCTGCGAAATGGTTTATCATAATTGTAAAAGGAATTATGCTGAAAGGTATCGGGATAGGTTACATATTAAAAGAAACCTTAATACTCTTTATAATGACCTTACTATTCATTGGAATAAGTGTGAAGAAATATAAAATCAGACTCGAATAAGATGCGAATTATACGCTACATCGTTAAAAAGGAATTTAAGCAGATCTTTCGAAATAAAGGAATGCTTCCTATCATTTTTATTTTGCCCGTCCTGCAATTGGTTATTTTATCCAATGCAGCCACTTACGAAATAAAGAATATAATGGTTGGCTATGTTGATGCAGATAACAGTAGTTCATCCAGAGGATTGGTTGAGCGATTTGACGCTTCAACCTATTTTTATGTAACAAATAAGTTTGCTTCCGAAAAAGAAGCTTCCGAAGCCATGCAGGGAGGCTCCATCGATGCATATATTAATATACCAACAAACTTTGAACGCGATTTACAAAAAGACAAGATAAACGAAGTAGGTGTATTTATTGATGCTATCGATGGTTCAGCAGCCGGCGTAATAAATGTATATATCAGCCAGATAATTAAGAGTTATAATAAAAATATTAGGTTGGATCTGATACAGGTTTCCGATGGTGTTCAAAAAACAAACAACATAGACAGCATACCACTTTTTTGGTATAACAACACCTTGAACTATAAAACTTTTATGGTACCTGGTATTTTAGTGCTGCTCGTAACAATGATTACGCTGTTCTTATCCGGTATGAATATCGTTAGAGAAAAAGAAATTGGCACCCTCGAGCAAATCAATGTAACTCCTATAAAAAAACATCATTTCATAATAGGTAAACTATTCCCGTTCTGGGTATTGGGGATGGGGTTACTAACCATAGGATTAATACTTGCCAAAGTTATCTTTAACACACCTATGATAGGTAATCTAGGATTGCTATATGCGTATACTTCGGTTTATATTTTAGTGATTTTAGGAATGGGACTTTTTATCTCGAACTTTACCGAAACGCAGCAACAGGCGATGTTTATTGCCTGGTTCTTTATCGTGATATTTATATTGATGAGTGGTTTATTCACTCCTATTGAAAGTATGCCGAAATGGGCACAAATACTTACAGAATTTAATCCCATAAAATATTTTGTCGAAATCATCCGAATGGTGATGCTTAAAGGATCGGGTTTTACGGATATATTCCCACTAGCCATCAAAACTTTAGCCTATGCTATCGTGATGAATGGTTTGGCCGTATGGAGCTATAAAAAAACAACTTAAAATGAATCGCAAAATCAGAAATAAGAACAAATTGGTCACCAACGAATCACAATTCATCAGAGGTCCATTGTCTCGGATAAAAGAATTGAGTTTTGCCTTTAAAGTTTTTATAAATTTTATCAAGGCCTTCAGGATCATGCACTTCGTTGGCCCTTGTGTAACGGTATTTGGTTCGGCACGTTTTACGCACGAGTCGCAACATTATCAAAATGCTGAAAAGATTGGAGCCGAACTATCTAAAATGGGATTTACAGTAATGACGGGTGGTGGACCGGGAATCATGGAAGCTGCCAATAAAGGAGCCTACGAATCCGGTGGTTATTCGGTGGGCTGTAATATAGTGTTGCCATTTGAGCAGAAACCAAATCCTTACCTGCACAAATGGATTGATATCCCATACTTTTTCTTGCGAAAGGTAATATTGGTAAAATACTCGTATGCTTTCGTGGTGATGCCAGGGGGCATTGGTACACTTGATGAATTATTTGAAGCGCTTACGCTTATTCAAACCGGGATCATTAAAAACTTTCCGGTAGTTATATTCGATTCAGAATACCATAAAGAATTGTGTGAACATATCCAATTAATGGCAGAGCGGGAAAGTATAAGTAAGGCAGACATGAAATTATTGTACGTGACAGATTCGATAAACGACCTGGTAAAACATATAGATACATATGCTGTTCAAGAATTCGGGTTAATTAAAAAAGCATCTAAACCAAAATGGTGGTTAAGAGAAAAATAATTTCAGTGATCATTAAAAGAAATGTTAGGATCGTTACCGCCGTCTTTTTGATGGTCTTTGGAATCTTAACCCTGATTTTAAGCAGTTCGATACTTTTCGATTGGTTTGGTTTAAGAGCAAAGGAGGGGAACTATGTGCAATTTATAGTGGGGACAAATTTATTATGTGCTCTCTTGTATCTGGCCGCTGCATTTGGCCTTGTAGTAAAAAAGAGATGGGCTTATAAATTATTGTGGATAGCCTTAATACTATTAGTTGTTGGAATCATTGGATTGATCGTTCATATATATGTAGGAAACCTCTATGAAACTAAAACGGTTGGGGCCTTGATTTTTAGAATTTTGCTCACTATCGGGTTCTTGATTTTGGCTAAAAAATCAATAAGCCAATGAGACTTTTAATGGTCACACTTTTGGGATATTGGGCAGCAATTACAGCACCCAATACCATTAATTACCACTCGCTAACGATAGTCGTGGAAAATTTAAAAAACTCTGATGGCAGCCTGATTTTTACCTTATATAATAAGGATGGAACAATTCCAGACGAAAAATTTCAAGCATATTATAAAAAAGCCGAAGTAGAAATAAAATCAAAGCGCGCTCGGTTCACCTTTAATCAAATTCCGGGAGGAACGTACGCCATAGCCATTTTGCACGACGAAAATAACAATGGCAAAATAGATAAAAAGTTTATGCTTCCTTTACCCAAGGAGGGTGTTGGTTTTTCTAATTATACTGATTTTGGATTGTCCAACAGACCAAACTTTAAAGGTGCAAGTTTCACTTTAGATAGCGACAAGACAATGGTAATTAAAGTCATTTATAAATAGCAATGAAACCCAGGTATTTCATATTGGTTTTAATTTTCAATTTAAATTTTTTGGCGTTGGCCCAAAATCCTAACGACACTATTCCGGAAGTGACTCTATCTAAAGTAGCCCTTATTAATCAGACCGACAGCTACATAACTTTTCCCACAGATGTTGGGAACCTTGAACCCTTGATGTTTGAGGCAAACATAAACCCCTCATTTATTATTAGAAAGCGACAGGATTCTAAACTTATGGCTGTTTTAACTCCCCAAATTATAATAAGGATGTATAATGAGGATTCTTATCCTGTTAGAACACCAAGTTATATTCCTCAAATCTCTTTTTATTATTTAGCACATCAAGAAGCATTGAACACGACTTTTTCCATTTTTGGAAAACTAGCACATCATTCCAACGGCCAGGATGGTACTTTCTTTAACGAGGACGGGACAATTAATACAATGTCGGGAAATTTTGCTACCAATTATTTCGAATTAGGGGCTTTAAAATCTGCTTACAGCAGTAACCTCAAAGCGTTAAAAGTCTTTAAAAGCTCTGTCGAAATACATCCAAAAAGCTGGATGCTTGAAGAACTTAAAGGTTCATTTAGCGGAGTTCGCTGGCATAATTCGTTTACTGCCTTTAAAATACCAGTTGGTAGAAGTAGCAATAACAATAGGCCTCATTTTTCACTAAAATTGGAAGCCGTACTTATGCTGGATCAATACAATAACCTGGATGTTTTTGATGCAGACCGGATAAATGGCGGATTAACTTTCTATTATCATCCCATGTTCTTAGAGGATATTGGATTGTTCGTTCAATTATATCACGGTTTCGATTACTACAATATCTATTTTCAGCATCAACTGGACGTAATACGATTTGGGATTATGACCGAAATTTTACGTTTTTAAAATACTTCGTCTATGAAGCATAATCAAAAAATAGTAGCTAAAAATTCGGAAGAAAAAGAATTTTTTTCCGAAGAAAAATTAAGAGCATCTTTACACTCTTGCGGTGCAACAAACAAGCAGGCTGATCTAATAATTAAACAGCTAAACCCCCAGATCTACAATGGTATATCAACCGACGAAATATATAAAAAGGCATTTTTAATTTTAAAGAAAATCGATCGTTCTTTTGCCTCCAGATATAGCCTAAAGCGAGCCCTTTTTGCGCTAGGTCCAACTGGATATCCCTTCGAGCGCTTAATTGGAGCTTTATTGAGAGAAAAGGGCTATAAAACGGAAGTGGGAGTAGTTTTACAAGGAAATTGTGTTACACACGAAATAGATGTACTGGCAGAAAAAGACGGTAACGTTTATGTTATAGAATGTAAGTTTCATTCAGATCCAAACACAACAAGTAACGTAAAAGTACCTTTATACATAAATTCCAGATTTTTAGACGTACAACACTATTGGAATAGCAGTTCAAACATAACTCGTTTAAAACAAGGGTGGTTAATTACCAATACTCGTTTTACAAAAGATGCTATAGAATATGGAAATTGTATTGGACTTACACTTTTAAGCTGGGACTACCCTAAAGGAAACAGTATAAAAACAAACATAGACAATTACGGCCTTTATCCGGTTACGGCACTTACCACTTTATCAAAAAAAGAAAAACAACAATTAATTTCAACAGATATTATTTTGATAAAGGAACTTTATACTAATCTGCATGTTTTACAAGGATTAAATATTTCAACCAAAAGGATACAGCAAACTAAAATTGAAATTGGCAAGCTGTTACATATTGACAATTTTAGCCATGAAACAATCAAAAAACAGTAACGAAAAATTACAAAAGTACGACTCCCGGGGTGTACAAACATTATTCAGAACCGTAAGCAAAAACCATTATAATCTTTTAAAAATGGTGGACAACAAAGCAAGGATTGTGCTTACTGTTAATTCGATAATCACCTCTTTACTTTTTGGAATCCAATACTTGAATATGGAAGCTCAAATAACCAAAAACAGTATATCTATAAAAATACTCGTAATATGTAGTATGCTGTCGATGATATTTGCCATTACCAGTATGTTACCCCATAGGTATTTTGGGAAGAGCTATAGAAAAAGCGGCTACAAGGGAACTCTTTATGCCGAAAACTTCTCCAATCAAAGTCTATCAGAATTTAAAAAAGAATTTGATAGAATTATGAATACGGGCAAGGCCGTGTATGACGAATTAATTACAGACCTTTATTTTCTAGGAAAGACAATTGCCATAAAACATCGAATCTTATTGCTGTCAGTTATCAAATTTATGCTGGGATTATTAACAACTATAATTATTTCTTTAACCACTATATAGATGTTCGAAGTAAAGTTATCATATTCGACAAATGGGGGCTAATAATTGGAACCCTGATTTTGGTAGCAATGTAATGGACTAGATCGTTTTTATTCCTTTTTCTTTCTGAATAAAAATCCCAACGGCAACCAGATAAACAAAAAGAGAAATTTTCCTGTGAGCAATCCAAAAACAGTTATAGCCGCCGCGATCACCATGATCCAGATTTTATAAGGGCCTAACTTCATACTTTTAACTGTGTTCTTGTAGATCTCTATTCAATCACTCTCACCTCAACGCGTCTGTTAAGTGCTTTACCAGCATCGGTTTCGTTGCTTGCTACAGGGCTGTATTCTCCTTTGCCATCGGCCAAGATATAAGTGATGTCTATGCCCTCTTTTTTTAACCAGGATCTTACAGACTTCGCTCTTCGGCGGGAAAGGTCCTCGTTATAAGCCGCATCTCCTTCCGAATCGGTATGACCAATGATCTCGATCTTTATTTCTGCATTATTCCTTAGGAATCCTGCAAGTTCTTTTAAAACAGGCTCAGACCCGGCTTTTGGAATATCCTTACCCGAATCGAATAATATGCCATACAGATTTACATAGCCTTTTTCCTTAATTTCATCACTTACGTAATTTTCGTTCTCGGCTTCTTTCTCTTTAAGGACCAGTGTTACTTGTTTATTCTCTTCACGCATTAATTCGGAGGCTTTACTGGTTTGCTGATAACCAGATTTATTTGCAGAGACAACAATCATACCTACGGGCACTTCATTCAATACGAAAGTACCATCTGCTGCTGTGAGTGTTTGAACTAGGCCATTGGCAGATACTAATACCCCTTCAAGGAGATTGCCCTGTTCATCCTTAACGATTCCACGAATGCTGCCATTGCACTTATATTCGGAGGTAGGATTTATAAGTAATTGAATAAAATCGATAGCAAATCCATCGCCAGCGTCGTTAATAGGATCGTCAATACTGATATTGATTGAACCAGAAGTGAACAGTTCAAAATCTTCTGGCAACATACCCACCTGTACTAGTTTTCCTGTAGGGCCGGATTGATTCAGGTTATTGATCACCGACTCAACGTAGGTAAGTCGCTTTTCATTGATGTGGAACTGGAAGGAACTACCAAAGACAGGAGATTGAAAATCATCCAGCATCATCTGTAAAACCACTTCTTTTATTTCAATTGCCGGAGGGTCATAATTCATTTCAATAGGAACCGGATCTGTATGTGCCCGAAGGGTATAGGAGGTATATCCATCGCTACGTGCTCTTTTATAAGCACTAACCACCATGATGCGGTCGGTTCCTTCGTGATCTGTAGAGTCTACCTCCCACGGATATCGGTGTATCGATGTATTCTGTCCACAGAATGGATCGAAACCGGGGTCCCAGCCAAACCCTAAATTGTCCACATCACCAACGCGAACTTGTATGGCGGCTTTATCGCCTTCGGTAGTATAAAAATACTGATCGGATACTATTGTATCTGTTTCGCTCGTTTTTACAGTGTCATTTTCAATAATATTTTCTGTTTCGGAAACCACTTCCTCTTTTAGGGGAATCGTCTCCTCAGGTAGAACTTCCGGAGTTTTTTCTTCCGCATTTTTACATGAGAAATTAAGTGTAAAAAGAAATATGATGGCCCAGCTATACAGTAAATACTTCATTATCATTCGTTTATTCGAATTTAAGGATTTTACCTTTAATATCAGTGAGTTGAGTGTGATTCAATCAATACAATGAAAAGAAGTGAAGGAGGCACTGGGAATTTTACTTCCCAATACAAAAAGTAACAATATTTTATTTTACTGGGCTTGCAGACCTGTGAGACACAAATGAGAAACAAAACAAGATTTTTGCTTACTTCTTTACAATTATTGAAACAATATTAATAAATTTTATATCACTTGTTTTAAATTGATAAAGAATTATGTGCTTTTTATTTCGTCAAATATTAAAATAAATTTTTGTTATATTTCCAAAAACTTTGAAGGTGTATGATAAATTTTCCATTAGTGGCCGGAACGCTCGCTTCAATGTTACATGTAATTTCTGGGCCAGATCATTTGGCAGCCGTTACTCCTTTAGTAATTGAAACCAAAAGAAAAGCATGGAGAATAGGCTTATTTTGGGGACTTGGACACTTATTGGGGATGCTTTTAATTGGTGTTTTGTTTTTATTATTTAAAGATATAATCCCCGTTGAAAGTATTTCAGAATATAGTGAGCAATTGGTGGCTGCTGTGTTGATTGGTGTCGGACTTTGGGCGTTTTATCGAATATTTAATCAAAAAAAGAAACACCTACATCCACATGTGCACCATGACACTGAAACCTATGTTCATATTCACGAACACGAACATCATGATGAAGGGCATTACCATAAGCATGATAAAATTGTAAAACAGGATGTTCTATCTTCTTTTGGTATTGGATTTTTGCATGGATTAGCTGGTGTGGCCCATTTTTTATTATTGTTACCCGTGCTTGGCTTTCAAGATAACTCTGAAGGCATTCAGTATATTATTGGGTTCGCTATTGGTACGGTTCTGGCAATGTCCGTTTATGCCTTAATATTGGGTAAGATTACTTCTTTTTCTAAGCATCAACATAATGATAATTTTTTCAAAGGGATTCGCTTCGCAGGCGGGTTATTTGCAATAATCATTGGTATTTACTGGATGTATTTAAGTCTTTAAATCGCAAATTATTACGCGATGGTTACCAGTATCTGCTATAAATAGTTTGTTTTCTTCCGTTGCAATTGAAAATGGCCAATAAATGGCGCTGCCTGTGCCGTGCATATTTTCTTTATACTCACTACTTGTATTAAAATCTGGCCTCCCAATTAGTGCATTGGCACTGGCATTGTTCTCTTTAGGAATACTTTTAAAGACTAAAATTCTACTATTACCTGTATCGTTCACCAAAATACCTTCTTTATAAAAACAAGCGTCATACGTCCAATTTAAGGTATTCGCTTCTGGTGAAAGTCTAAACTGATTTTGTCCTGCATCATCAAAATTTTGTTGTCCTATGATTACATCAGCGGGTTTGTTAAACGCATCGTTTTTATCATTCCAAACTAAAACTCTATAAAACTGTGTGTCAGTAATGGCTAAATATCCCTTTTTGCTAATTTTAATTGAGTATGGCCAAATAGGATCATTATTTTCATAATCTCGGGTATTGAAATCTGACTTTCCAATGACATTGTCTGCATTAGCAAAGTTTTCCGTAGGAATTTTGTTAAAATACAACACACGACGGTTACCCGTATCGGCTATCCATAAGCTTACACCATCTGAAAAAACACCATAAGGCCAGTTCAAAGTATTAGCTTTAGGGTTTGCCGATTGCCCTTTTACATTGGGATAATTCGTTTCAAAACTGGCTTGTCCTAAAACAACATCTGCCGGTTGTGCATTCACTGTAGGAATGCTATGCCAAATTAAAACACGATGATTCCAAGCGTCGGCAACAATCAGTTTTATACCATCGCTCCAAATTCCTGAAGGGTATTGCAATGTTTTCGAAGAGACTAAAGAATCTGCATTTCTACCTGTGTCTTCAATACTTTCTTGCCCAAGAATAACATCTGGATTTTGAAATTCTGATGTAGGTATAGTTTTCCAAATAAAAACACGATTCCGTCCAGTGTCTGAAACAAAAAGCATATTATTAACTACAAACACGCCTCGTGGTGCTAAAAACGGTTTTTGTTTTGAACCTTTAAAAATATAAGCATTCGCGACGTTGCTACCTAAAGTAGTATAATCCATAGGTTAACAGATTCTTGGCAATTGTTCTCCAGGAAGCATGCTTACCATGCGTTTACCACCAATGGCGCTCTCCAAAATCACTTGTTTTGGGTGTGCTTCAACAATGGTTCCTATAATTTTCGCATTGGTACCATTTTCGTCGTTTTGTAAGGTTGCTACAAACGAATCGGCTATAGAAGCATCTACAAAGCTTAAAAACAATCCTTCATTCGCCACATATAATGGATCTAACCCTAATAATTCGCAGGCACTTGCTACCTGACTATCTATTGGCAAATCTTTCTGAAAAATATCAATTCCAATATTAGAGGACAAAGCAATTTCTTTTAAAACCGTGGCTATACCACCTCTCGTGGGATCAGTTAATAAATGAATGTCTTCTCCAAACGCATCTATCAGTTTTAAAATAGTATGATTCAAATTTGTGGTATCGCTTTCAATGGTGGAATCGAATTCTAATCCTTCTCGAACAGACATAATTGCCATACCGTGCGTTGCTATGTTACCACTAACGATGATTTTATCTCCAATTTTAATATTCTTTTCATTGATATGTGCTTTTGGATGGATGTTGCCAACACCAGAAGTATTTATAAATATTTTATCGCCTTTACCTTTTTCAACTACTTTAGTATCACCGGTAACTACATTTACGTTTGCTTTCTCGCAAGCATACTTGATAGCTACTAAAATCTCCCAAAACTGTGTCATTTTCAGGCCTTCTTCAATAATAAAACTTAAGGATAGATACTTAGGAATAGCACCGCACATGGCTAAATCGTTTACAGTGCCATTAACAGCCAGTTCACCAATATTTCCTCCGGGGAAAAATATAGGGGACACTAAAAAACTATCGGTTGAGAATGCCATCTTGCCATTCATTTCGAGAAACGCACCATCATGTCGTTCATTGAGTATATCATTGCTTAACACATCAAAAACGCCGCTGTCAAGTAGTTTATTGGTTAAAGTACCACCGCTACCATGCCCAAGAGTTATGACATCAAAATCTAATTTTGGCATGGGGCATTGCAGCTGCATTCGTATTTTTTTTGAATCAGACATTTATTATTGATTATTGTAGATTAAGCTTCGATTAAGCCAGAAAAATGGTAATAGGCCGCACAAGCACCCTCACTACTTACCATAGGAGCTCCTAATGGAAAGGACGGTTTACATTTCTTACCAAATTGTGGGCATTCAAAAGGTTTTTTGATGCCTTTCATAATTTGTCCTGAAATACAATCGGGATGTTCTGGGGCTTCTTCTATTGAAATACTAAACTTTTTGTTGGCATCAAAGGCGGCATATTTTTCTTTAACGGCATAACCGCTTTCAGGAATTTCGCCAATACCTCGCCATAGCTGATTCCTAATTTCAAAAACTTCAAAAATCATTTTTTGAGCTTCGGTATTACCTTCCTCTTTCACAATTCTTGAATATTGATTCTCGACTTTAGCTTTATTTGCTTCTAACTGACGAATTACCATCAAGATACCTTGCAAGACATCCAAAGGTTCAAAACCAGTAACTACGATTGGTACATTGTAAGTTGCCGAAAGGGGATGATACTCTGAATTGCCCATAATGGTACATACATGCCCAGCGGCTAAAAAGCCATCAATATTACTTTCGTCATCATCAATTACCGCTTTTATAGCTGGTGGTACTAATACATGAGATGCTAAAATGGAATAATTAGTCAAACCTTTTCGGTGCGCATGGATAAGAGATAAGGCATTTGCTGGTGCGGTAGTTTCGAATCCTACAGCAAAAAAAACAACTTCTCTGTCTGGATTCGCTTCTGCAATCTTTACAGCTTCTAATGGTGAATATAAAATGCGAATATCGGCACCTTTGGCTTTGGCTTCCAAAAGATTAATTTTTGAGCCAGGAACGCGCAACATATCTCCAAACGAACATAAAATCACACCCTCATTGAGCGCCAAATGAATGGCTTTATCTATTAAATTTAACGGTGTTACACAGACAGGGCAGCCTGGACCATGAATCATGGTGACTTGTTCTGGCAACATGTCTATGATACCATTTTTAACCAAACTATGTGTTTGCCCGCCGCAAACTTCCATTATAGCCCAAGGTTGCGTTACCGTTTTTTCTATTTCTTCGAGATACTTCTTTGCTAATTCAGGATCTCTATATTCATTCATATACTTCATGACTCATCTTTTTTAGGCAAATAATCGTCAACATCTTCAAGTTCGCCTAATTCGCCAATTTCTTCTAAATATTCAAACGTTTTTTTAGCTTCTTCTTCGTTAACTTTACTTATAGCAACCCCAACATGCACTAGAACATAATCGTCAACATCGGCATCTGGTAGCATTTCTAAACTGGCTTCTTTCGTGATTCCACCAAATGAAACCTTTGCCATTCTCACCAAACCGTTATGTTGTAATTCTATACTTTTAATTTTCCCTGGAATTGCTAAACACATAGTACTTAATTTTTTATATGTTGATGGTACATCAACTGTCCGAATGATATATTTTCGTCGTTAGCAGACAATTTACAATTTAATTTTAAATTTATTTTATCTTTTTTTGCCATCAGAGAAAGCATTGAAACTAATAGCGCGTTTTGAAAAACACCACCACTACAGGCAATCATGTTTATTTGATTCTTTTTAGCAACCCTTATAATGGATTTAGCTAAAGTGTAGATAAAACTATAAGCCAATCGTTCTTTACAAAATCCTTCTCTATAGGCTTTTATAAGTTTTTTAAGAATATACTGGGATGGTATTTCATTATAAGTTGTATCATGTAAAAAATCAATATAATAGCTTTTAGAGTATGTGTTTGCACAATCTTCAAGTCGCATGGCTGCTTCAGCTTCAAAAGTATTTATATCTACTAAGTCTAATGCCGAAGCTGCTGCATCAAACAACCTACCAACAGAGGATGTTTTAAGCTTGTTGGTTTTTATAGTTTTTGAATAGATTTTCCATTCGGTTTCGGTAAACTTATCTTTAATGAAAGGCTTCGTTTCATCATCTAATAGACTAAATAAAGCTAAACGTGGCTCTTTAGCCATTTTGTCGTTAGTCAACCAATCGAAATATTCAAAATGTGTTAAGCGTTCAATTTTATAATTTTCGTAAGTAAAAAATTCACCTCCCCAAATCTGATTGTCATCACCTAAACCTGTACCATCCCAAATCACACCTAGTATTTTGTCTTTGCAATTAAACAAATCATGTTCTCCTAAAACACTTGCAAAATGTGCTTTATGATGCTGAATTTCTTGAATAGCAGCGTTGTATGTTGAAACCAGTTCGTGCCCTAAAACGCTGCTTTGGTATTGTGGGTGTTTGTCAATAAGAATTGTTTTTGGAGTGGTGTCGAAAACATCAAAGTAATTTTCAATTATAGTGTTATAACGTTTTAAAACATCGTAATTATCTAAATTTCCGAAATATTGACTCACGTATGTTTGTGCATTGGGCACAAATGTAAAGGTGCTTTTTAAATGCGCTCCCATTGCCAAAATAGGCTTGGTATCGTTTATTTTAACATCGATATAATTCGGTGCCAACCCTCTAGAGCGTCTATAGATAAGCTTTTTGTTATATCCAAATTTGATAACAGAATCGTCTTGCGGAAATTGAATATCGAGATTGTGATGCAAGAAATAATCAGCAACATTTTTTAAGTGTGTATGCGCTTCTTTTTCTTCAGAAATAATAGGCGAACCATGTATATTCCCACTCGTGGCAACAATGGGCTGTTTAATTTCTTGCATTATTAATTGCAACAATGCAGAAAACGGTAGCATCACACCTGTTTGGTTTAAATTTGGTGCGATGGTATTGACAGCGATACTTGTATTTTTAGTGTTTTGCAGGATCACTATGGGTGCTACTCTAGATTGTAAAGCTTCTTCTTCGTGAGATGATAATTGAAACTCTTTCTTTGCGGTTCTAATTGAAGGATACAATACTGCAAAAGGCTTATTGGGCCTTTTCTTTCGCGCTCTTAACTCTTTGATGGCTTCTGGATTTAAAGCATCACAGCACAATAGGTAACCATTGGTGTTTTTAATAGCAACAATTTTTCCATCAGAAATACATTGGCCAACTTTTTTAATACAATCAATTTGATTTTCTGCAATCGTTTTTTCATCCGTTGCTACCAATCTTAATTGTATGCCACATGAACTACATGAGTTAGTTTGCGAATGAAACCGTCTGTCGTTTGGATTAATATACTCTGCATGGCAAGCCTCACACATGTCAAACTCTGTTAACGACGTATGTGCTCTTTCAAATGGAAACTTGGTTGTAATGGC
Organism: uncultured Flavobacteriaceae bacterium; assembly: GCA_905479745.1. Classification (GTDB taxonomy): domain Bacteria; phylum Bacteroidota; class Bacteroidia; order Flavobacteriales; family Flavobacteriaceae; genus Pukyongia. Next base: position 22,644 of record CAJQNO010000043.1, read on the forward strand.
ATAGCGTGGTCCACACTGTACACAGGTTGTAAATGGATAATTATAGCGCCTGTTTTTAGAGTCTGAAAGTTCGGTTTTACAGGACTCGCAAATTGCAAAATCTGGTGTTAATGGTACATTGATTTGTGCCTGTGTTTTTGATGAAATAATGGTAAAATTGTTAAATTCAGTAAACGGACTTCCAACAATTTTACAGGAAGTTATAATGGCTATTTCTGGTTTGTGAAGCAGAATGTCTTCTGAAAATCTATCGACACCTTCTTTAGAAGTATTACAATAAATAAGAACACCATTTTCATTGTTTGAAACAGTACCATTTAACTTATGTTTTTTCGCAAGATTAAAAACAAAAGGACGAAATCCAACACCTTGAACCTGTCCTTCAATTTGTATTTGAAATGTTTTACTCACTAAAATAAAACATTAAGTTTGCTGCTTTTGTTTAACTTTTTGTACTAACCAATCACACCATTCGTCTATGCCTTCTTCAGATAAAGACGAAATTTGTAACACTTCTAATTCGTGATTAACTTCTCTTGCATCTTTAGTCACTGCTTCTACAGAGAAGGGTAAATAAGGTAGCAAATCAGCTTTAGAAACGAGCATCATATCGCTTGTTAAAAACATGCGTGGATACTTTTTTGGTTTATCATCACCTTCGGTAGTAGCCATTAAAGTAACACGGTAATCCTCACCTAAATCAAAAGAAGCAGGGCACACCAAGTTTCCTACATTTTCAATAAAAAGCAGATCGATATTTGGTAAATCAAACTGATCTAACACCTGATGAATCATTTGGGCTTCCAAATGACAAATACCTCCAGTTACGATTTGCAATGCAAAAATGCCCGTTTCTCTTATGCGCTCAGCATCACGCTCGGTTTCCAAATCACCCACCATAACGGCCATATTTAGCTTGTCTTTTAGCTTTTCTGCTGTTTTTTGCATCAGCGTAGTTTTTCCGCTTCCGGCTGAGGACGTTATATTAACCAACAGCGTGTTGCTTTTTGCCATTTCCTTTTTGATAATATCGGCTACAAAATCATTAGCCTTTAGCAAATTGATATTGGTATTCTCGCATTGTGCAGTTCCGCGAGCCGCTTTTGTGGATTTCTCTATACTCATAATTGTATTGTTTAATTGGTACTTTTTATGCACATTTAATCGTCAAATTCTACTTTATGGATTAACATTTCTTCACCTTGAATCACATTTTTACTGGGCCTTTCACAATTATCACAGATAAATCGATAGTTTTTAACATCTGTGATATGGTTGCACACCTCGCACTGAATTTTTAGTTCAGTTGACTCTATATGAAGCACTACATGATGATAGCCTGGATTCGTAATATGGTAAGCACTGTAGGCATTGTGCAACAATCGAGGTTCAATGTTCGATAAGATGCCAACTTTAAGGTGAATGGCTTTCATCTTATTCAATTTTTCTTGTTCAAACTCCATTTCTAAAGTTCGCATAATGCTATTAACGATGGATGTTTCGTGCATGGTTAATTCAGTATGGTTTTTAAATTTTTTAAAGCTTCTATGTGTTCATTTGCCTTTTCTATTAAAGCACTGTCGGTAACCAATTGCGATATTTCATTCGCTTTATTGAGCATCGCATTGTATTTTTTGGCTTCTTCTTCACTGTTTTCATTATGCATGACCCAGTAGAGCTCTAATTGGTTTACTAAAGTCAAAGCGCGCTCAAAAGGATAGCTAGCTGCTGTTCTAACACTCAAAGCATCTTCAAACATACCAAAGGCTTTATCTAAATTGTTGTGCAATTTGGCTACAGGAAAACTCATTAAAGCAGTAGCATAATTATGACTTGCCATGGCAAACTCGTAAGGATAATCTTCTTTGGTGTAAAACTTCAATACTTCCTTAAATGATGAGGCGCAAAAGGCTGTCCAAATAGGTTTTTCTTCTGAAGATACAGGGATTTCCGAATAGATCAACGCTAAATTATGATGCACATGTGCAAACTTTTGAGGATGTGTCTCTCGCTTAAAGACTTTTAACGTGTCCTGAAAGGCATTTATAGCAGGTTTGTAATATTGCGGGCTTCCGTTTTTACTCCAGGTATAAAGTAGCGTGGCTTTCCGCAAACCTGCTTCCCCTAAAAATTCTGGAATATCAGCTTCTTTGAAAATTAAAATGGCTTTGTTTATGTAATCCTTCGAAGCAATATAATCTTTCTGATAGTTTGCAATTTCTGAGGCATCCACATACAATAAGCCTGCGTTTACATTTTGATTTCTTGTCTCATAAAAATGAATACCTTCTTGAAATAATTCTGAAATTTCATCTAAAGTATCGTTTTCATAAGGTAGTTGTAATTGCGCCATGAGTGCTGATGCCAATTGAATTTGCATCGCATTTTTTGATTCGGGCGAGATGGCTTTGTCCTGTAGCGAACGTACCAACTCCTCTGCTTCCTGATAGGCATTTACATCTAAAAGCAAGTTACTGTAATGTTTCGCGATAAACACCTTTAATTCATCATGAATCTCCGTATCTATGGCTTTAGCATACATTTTTTTTAAGGTTTCAACAGTACAGCGATTAGAGTATTGTCCATAATGCTGAACGATACTTTGATTAGCTAAAGTGTCTATTTTAGAAAACATCGCATCAGAAATATCGTAACCAAACTGTAGATGTGTAGCGACTAAAAGATCATTATATATACTGTTACCTTCTGAAACAAATTCAAATACTTTCTGCTGGTTTCCTAATTTATAAAAGATAATCGCCAAAAGATTATTGGCGTTAAAAGTAATTTCTGGAAATATATAAGGTGGTTCTGTGTCGTACCAATCGAGTGACGCTCGGATAATGTCATTTTCAACTGTCAGCAATTTAGAGGTAGGATCAATTTCTTCTGGATGACTCACAACAGCAACTAACTCGTCCAAACGATCAACTACCATAATTACCTCGCGAATGGATTCTTTAAAATTAGTTGCTGTTAATATTGTAATCATCTTTGTTTACTTTTTGTGTTCCTCTAATATCCTTTGCGGCTGTTTGTTGCATATTTCTAGCATACACTTCTGCCAAACGCTTCGATCTGTAATCGCCTATTTTTTTGATTAATATATGTTTAGGATCCTTAGTATCGATAAATACTAATGATACTTCCCAACGGCTATTTATTTCTTCAATCTTATATTGTACTTCGGCATCTAATAACCATGCATCTTTTGGATCATTACGTTTTGTCATTACATATTGACTTTTATAAGATTTGTTTTTTCCACTATTTCATACTCAAGTACTCTATCAGTCATATTTATATCATTATCGATTAAAATTTCTCGAATTGCTAATGTTCTATCGCCTTTTAGGTTTCTAGATTTTAATAAAAACTGAGTTGGTTTGTACATCTTCACAAACCATTGACTACTTACGGGTGTTATGAGTAGTCTTTCTTGAGATTTTACATACGTAACATAGGCATAATGAATATTTTTAAAAATGTTCTCTACCAGTTCACTATCTAAAAAAATATGAGATGACTTTAATGCTACTTTTTCGTTCACAATACTTCTGAAACTTTTAATTCTTCTAGTATATGTTCAACGACTTTATCTCCTGCATCTTTAACTGCATCACTTAATTCTACTTCTAACTTCGTATTTTCTATGGCAATTAAATACACCTGAATATCGTCTGGATACTCGTCTTGTAAAATCTTTTTAGCGTACGACAATGCTTGATCCCATTTCATACCATGCAAAAACACCAAAGGATCATCTTGTGGTGCTCTCAAAACTTCTTCGGCAGGAACTTTAAAAAGTGTTCCTACAGGTTCATTGGTATTTAAAGCTGCATCTACCAGTATAATTTTTTGATGCCCTTTTAATCCAAAAAGGACTTCAAAAGCCGCTGTTCCCATATCAAAAATATTGATGGCCTCATTATCACCAATATGCTCCTTGAGTTTTTCAATGACATACATTCCAACACCATCATCACTTCTTACAGGGTTTCCGAAACCCATGATTGCAATTTGCATATTAATATATTTAAAATTAAAAAACTTTCTTAAGTGCTACCTTAAGAAAGTTTTATGTAACTATCTTATATTGTGCCTGTTACAACTTGAATTTCGATAATTCGACACCACTTTTTTCATCATGAGCATGTACAGTACATACTAAACACGAATCAAAAGAACGGGCTACAATACCCACTTCAACAGGATCAGCTGGATCTTCAATTTCTATGCCGGTTAAAGCACTTTCAATTGGTCCAGGATTTCCATTAGCATCGTTAGGCCCTACGTTCCAAGTGGTTGGTGCCATAACCTGATAATTTTTAATAACACCATCTTTTATTTCTATCCAATGAGCTAAAGCACCTCGAGCTGCTTCGGTAGCACCAAAGCCTTTTCCATCTTTTTCAATAGGTTTGTTATAAAACACACCATCAAGGTCTATTTCTGATAACCATTGCTCGATAAATTTATAGATTCTAGGAGCTTCATGTACACGTGCCAATACACGTGTAAATACACTAGGTCCTAATTTTTTGATAATATCTCCGAATAAAGGATCTCTAATTTGATGTTCTTTATTGTTAGGGTTTGCATTCATCACACAGCGAGCAAGTGGCCCTGTTTCGCATGCATGGCCATCATACCTTGGTGATTTAGCCCAAGAGTATTGTCCATCAAAATTTGTATCATGTAATACTTGAGATTTTGCGGGTGTTGGTAACGGCTCATCCCACGGATGTAAACCATCTTCCTGATTATCATACCAAGAGTGCTTAACGTGCTCACTCACTTTTAAATGATCAAACTCATGCCAATTTTCTCCATCAAAGAATCCGCTTGAGCTTATTAAAGCATCGTTTCTTCCTTCAATAGTAGGATTATTATACATATCTTTATGTAAGTATGTTCCTGTTGCCAAGAACTTGCCAACGCCTTGACCAAATTTATCTAATCCAAATTCAATACCAGCTCTGATTAATAATCCTAAGTCACTATTTTTATGCGACTCATTTTCTTCTACCCAAGCTAGCATGTCGTCCCACGACTTTATTTTCATGTATCGCTCAATAGAACAACCTAGCCAAATAGGTTCTAACCAATCATTTTTAAATTGCGCTAAAATAGCATGTGCTCTTGTAATATCTTTTAGAGTAGGCGCACACATTACACCTCCAGGTACCATATAGCTTGAGTGTGGCCATTGACCACCAAACAACGCATAAATCTGTACAGGAAGGGCACTCGCTGTTAGCCCTTTTTGAAAGGTTTCTCCTACATATGCTGACCAACGTTTTACAACCTCTTTATACAGGGGTTTATTGGCATATTTTTTATTAGCTAAATCTGTAGCAAAAATGGCATAATACCATCTCGGAATACTTTGAAGAGTTTCAGAAGCCTGTCCTATTGCTCTTAACAATAAAGCATTAGGTGACAGTTTAGTTCCCCATGCAGTATCAAGAGCAGATGATGCGCAATACAGATGTGATCCTCCACAAATACCACAAATTCGAGGCGTTACAATTAAACCTGACTGTGGATCTTTACCCGCCATAATTTTCTCAAACCCTCGAAACATTGCTGCTTGGGTATGTGCTCGAGTTACTTTACCATTATCTATGTACACCTTAACATCTAAATCGCCTTCAACGCGACCTACAGGTGAAATATTTAATTCTTTTACTGACATTTCTATAGTTTTAATTGGTTACTTCGAAGCTTCCATTACTCTACGGTTCTTAGGCATAACTTTTTGGAAGCCAGCTTCCATATAATATGCTAATTTTGTTCTGCCGTGAGGTACTTCTTTAGGCAAAACACCTAGGTACTTCATAGTATTGAATACACTTCCTTTCTTAAGATCATGATGAGGGAAACCTGGTTCAGTGCACCCTAAACATGGATGATTTGAACGTGTTTTGCTTGATTGTCTGTTCCACAATATGTTGTTACAACTTGCCCTAGTCATTGGTCCTCTACATCCTACTTCATAGAACAGGCAACCACCACGTTTACCAAAGTTCCCATCTACTTTTTGAGCAAAATTGGTTACATTAGTACAACCATCCTGAACAAAATCTGTAAAGAATGTTTTTGGTCTATGATAATCATCAATTACAACATCACCAATACGACCAACAGCAATTGCTACCAGTATTTGGGTAATCCAATCTGGATGTGCAGGACAACCAGGTATATTGATTACTGGCAAACCACCTTTAGAAACATAGTTAGCGCCTAAAAAACCTCCTTTATTTTTTTTGTGAAACTGCAAACCAGTAGATTCACTCGGGTTAGGTGGTACAGCAGGAATTCCTCCCCATGTAGCACAATCTCCTATGGCAACAACATAGCCAGCTACTTCAGATAATTCTTTAATCCAATCTTTCATTGGGCGGTCAGCAAAATAATTCATTGATCCTGTTCCATTTGGTCCTTGAATTAATGAACCTTCATAAACAAGAATATCCATTTGCTCTTTACCTGCAATAATATCTCTTAGTAAATCCTGTACTTGGTCACCAATTTGCAATCCAGTGGTTGGATGCCAAAGTATATTTAGACCAAAATCAGTGATGAGCTCTACAACGGTTGGTTCTTCCGCGTTAAGAAAAGACATAGTGTTACCACTACATGCTCCCCCTTGTAACCATAAAACGTTTGCCATAGTAATTAAAGGTTAGTTAAAAAATTTATGGATTAAATATAGTAATTTAAAATTAATTGATTTAATATTAATAATTTATTAAAATATTGATATCATAATTATGAATAAATCATTTTCCTATAAAAAAGTTTAGCCAGAAAAAGAAAATTGCACTTGGTAATTGATACTTAATATTTTGGCAATCAAAAATTATATAAGTAATGAAAATACTTTATCTTAGAAAGAAATAACCTTTTCAATTTGATTTATGCCTCTGAATTTTTCTAAGGTCGTTTTAGTTTTAGAAGCATATACTAATGATACTACTGAAATAAGGATTGCAATAATAAAAATAATAACTGCCCATTTAGGATATACTCCAGCTTTTTTAAACAAGGTTTCAAATCTTCTGTATTGCCTTTCTTGTAGTTCACTTTGCCTTTTAAGTTGATTGTTATAAGTCTCCAAGAGTGATTTTATTTCTGACAAATCAATAGCCACCTTTGTATTTTGGATTTGATCATTAATAATTTCCAGTCTGCTTACGTCACTACGGAATTCTTCCATTTCAGAAGTTAACAATTCCATATATTCTTTAGCTCTAGTCATATTTTTAATCTTTTTAAATTCCAATCCCTACGTCTATAGAATGTTTCACAACTTGTTTTGTAATTTTCTTTGCAATACTTAAAACCAATCTTGGAGCTAAAGGAATAGCTTTATCCAACACTTTTATTGGAGCTATGTTTTTTATGACTTTATTTGACCGACCATAAAGTCGTTGCCCAATGTTGCCACCGGTCATGCTACGATGCACTTCGCTACCTTTCAAATTATAACCGTTGAATTCAAAGCGAAACCCTTGAATATTTCCTGCTTTATTGATACTTGGCAATACTTTTACACCATTGGTTTGCATGGCTTTTATATAATCCTCAAAATTCTTTGTGGTAAATTGTTTTAAGGTCAGTTCATGTCTTCGTTTGATTTCCTGTCGAACCTCCTTCAATAAAAACTCTTTTTCGAACTGTACTTGTTTGACGGTAGTTAATTGCATTTGCTCCGCAACTCTTTCAGCGGCATATTGACTGCGTTTTCCAATGAAACTATCATTATAGGCTACACCTCGAAAATCAATACGATTTACATATAAGTGGATATGAGTATGCTCTTTATTTCTATGAACAAATGCTATGGCCTGTCGTTGCTCCAGTTTCATTTCTTTCATAAATCGTTTACAGATTATTTCAAGATCTTTTTGTTGTAATCGTTTTCCATCTTCTATGGTCGGGCTGATCACAAAGGACAGTGTATTTTTTTGACAATGATAGTTCTGGTCCTGGACCATTTTAAATTCCTGAGTAATTTCAGCAGGACTATCACCAACCAGTTCTTGCTTAAATACAACTTCAGCTCCCTTTTCCTGATTCCATCCATAGGCTACCGAAGCTTGAGTATGTGCAATGGCTTTTCCTTTTCCTATCATTGCGATAACTTTTGTAAATGTGTTTTTATCTCATTAGCTAATCGATATACTTCTTCGGTAAGTTTTGGATTTCGTTTGCGATACATATTTCCAATGGACTTAAAGTTGTTATGAAACTTAACCAAGGTGCTATAAATAATAATCTCATCTTCGGTCAAGCGCTCAGTAATCTTCTTTTCAAACGCTACTCTTCTAAAATATTCACTGAGTGTCAACCCAGATCGTTTCGCCCTGTTCTTCAATAACTTTTTTTCCATGGAAGTACACCTAAATTTGATCACTTCGGTTTTCCTCTTAAACCGACTCTTTTTTTCATTGCGACCATCGGGAGTAATCGAGATTGTGCCCACAGGCACACATCTCGAATTTGTTTCCAACAAATCTTTTTCACCGATATCTAAAAGAATAGTATCGCCATCTTTTAAATGCTCTTGAGTTAACTGAAGTACAGTTTTCACAACTGTTTTTGAGTTATGTTTTTTTGTTCTTAAATCCATGACATCAGCTTTTCATTTGCATCTTTATATCCTTTGTAAAACTCCCTGCAATCATGTGATTGTGGACATGCATCCAATAGATAGTTTGTTACCAAATCACCCGATCGGTCATTGTCTAAATAGAGAAGGATTTTTTCATAATTCATTAGTGTAGGAACAGCATTATTTGCAAAGGCAACTGAATTAAGCACTAATAGATCAACTTCTTTTATTTTCTCTTGTAACATACTATCAAGGGATAACAGATCAAACATCCCTTCGGTAACCAATAAACTTTTATGCCCCTTATTTAGATGGCTAAATGTTTTGGGTGAAGTTGATGTTTTGTAGTATTTGTTTCGCAATTCCCACCCTCCATCATTATTTTGTAAACCTAGAGCAAAATATGTCTTGTCATTATTTTGATACCAGACTTCTTGACAATAATTCTTGGCTGTGACCAATGGTATTTTTCTTGAGGCCATATAATTTATCAACCCCGGGTGCTGAATTAGCCGAACCTTTAATATGATTAAACCTGCATTTTTTTCTTTAAAAACTGGTTGCTGTTGAAAAGAGAAGACGGAAGCTTCATTGTTTAAAAAGCCCAACGCTTCCCTAACAGAACAATTCAAAATTTCGATGATTAAGTCTATGACATTTCCTCCAATCCCTAACCCATGATCATACCATCTATTCTTTATTTTAGATACTTTAAAAGAGGCTTGTGTTTCTGACCGTAATGGACTTAGAAACCAAGCTTCTTTTTCCGATTCCTTTTTGGGAAAATGCTCAAATTTTGCCAACACCTGGAGTAGGCAAATATTTCGAGCTTTTTTACAGTTTATTTTTTCTTTTTTCATGAGCTCTTCATTTTTTAGAACATTTTTGATGATTTGATGACAATACCTCTGAAAGGCTTATAAACATTGAGTTTTCCCTGTCATCGTTTTGTCATCACGTCATCATTTTTGAGTTTTTTAAGTCTTTTTCTGTCATCACTTTTTATTTTGATGACAGAATGATGACAAAGTGATGACGGTCTTAAGCCCCATAAACACTGGCTTCGGCTCAATCTGTCATCGATTCATCAAAATTTTGGACTAGGAAAGGCCTTTCTATAGTAAAATAGCGTCCTTTTGCATCTTTTAAATCCATATCTCCATCACTCCAAATCACAAACTTTTGATATTTGTTGGAGTTGTCCTGGTTCTTTAATTTCCAATCCTTTTTTAATAATCTTCGAAGTTGTGTTAAATCTGTTTTGACCCTTGTTTTATTAAGTGCATGTAAGGCATCAATAGGGCATAGGTGTACCTTTTCTAAATCAAATTTTTCCATGACACTTAAAATGATACTGGCCAATTCCTTTTCAACACGATTGCGATTGTGTTGAACTAATTTTTTCAAAGCAACTGTTTTGATTTGCTGTGGTGCGAACCACATTCGAGTTAAATGTTTCGTAGAGAGCTGCCTGTGTTTAAGAAAATAGAGAAAGGCAGGGATTTCAGAAATTAGCTTTTCCAGATAATCCGTATGCTCTTTTTCAATGGTTGGTACTTTGATTACCCAGAACCGGGTTTCGTTAGCATCAATTTTAATGAAGTTATCTTCATTATTGCTACAAAGGATAAACTTCCCGAAGAATTCGACTTCACGTTTATCTTTTCCTTTCGCCTCTAGCTTATTGATATTGGTAGTACTCAAATATTTAATACGTTCTGTAAGTTCTTCCTTGTTAAAGAGCACTTCATCAATGCAGATCAATAATTTGTTGGCCCAATCAGCATTGAACTGACTACTAAAGCTATCATTAGTAAGATAAGTAAGGTTGTTATCAAAGATTTCTTTTAGCCATTTAAGAAATGTACTTTTCCCGGTTGAACGCTCTTTAGATACCAGACAAAGAATAGGTAGTACTTGAATAGGTTTTACATATAATAATTGCAGATAGTCCAGCCCTAGTTCATATTGTTTGCCAAAGATGTGTTTTACAAAATGCAGGGTAGTTTCAATTGAACCTTTCTTTGGCGTTTTGCTAAGGGGGGAGTAGATGTTATAAAAACCTTTATATTCTTGTTTAAAATCAACATGATTTGGTATACAAGTAAATCCATCATACTTTGAGATTTTACTTAAATAAGATTTTCCGTGATCCTGTCGTATGGTTTCAATACTCCATGATACCAGTATTTCATTAAAATGCCCTGCGATGGTAGGTGCTTGGACTTTTTTATAATAGGAGGTTCCTACTCTTATATATGGTATTGCCTTCATGATGATGTGAATTAGATGTTTATTTTTTCTTTAAAACATAGTCTAATGCCATGTTCTCTATTTCACATTTAGATTTTCGGTCATTCCGTAAAAGCCATTCATTTAGGCGATTGATATCAAAAAATATCATTTTACCATTTGGTTTACTGTGAGGAATAATACCAGCGGAAGTTAATTTATAGAGATAGCTGCGTGATATACCCGTATAATCACACGCTTCTTCCAAAGTAAGTACTTGTTTAGAGCCTAATAATAAGCTCTCAATTCTATCGAGTTTTTCTTCTAGTTTAATATTGTCCATTTTCTTCTATTTATAGATTAATAATGAACAAAGCGCTTCGTTTCTTTTTGTTGAATTCTTGAAATAAAAGTAAAAAGAAAGAAGGTATAAGGTTGGTTTTGTTTAATTTTTTTATTCACAAATAATTGATAAACAGTCAAATACATTTATTTAAGTGCAAATGAATCCAAAATTCATGAAGCTCATAAATTAAAGTTGTAAAGCGTTTGATTTGAAAGTAAATAAAATGGGCCTAAATGATGAAACATGAAGTTATAAACAGCAAAAACCTAAAAATAGTCTTATTCAACGTTTTCAAGTTCTAGTTTCGGCACTAAATGCGCAGCTTCTTTCATTTTTTTATCAATAATTTTGGCATAAATCTCTGTAGTTCTTATTTCTTTGTGTCCTAGTCTTTTGGAAACTGTATAAATGTCAGCTCCATTTTCTAAAAGTAGAACAGCATTTGTATGCCTGGCGGAATGAAAAGTGATATGTTTAGTGATACCTGCGAACATACACCATCGCAATAACTTTAAATTCATATGGGCACTATAATGAAGATTGGTAAATACACGATCATTTGACTCTTTGCGTTCTCCAAGTAATTCCCTTGCCTGTTTAGAAATATATAAGTATTCCATTCCTTCCGTTTTTTTCTGCTTGAAAATGATACGAAAGATTTCATTTCCTGAACTATCTATTCCCTCATTTCTAACTTCAGACCAGGTTAATTTATTGATATCCGACCATCTTATACCGGTAAGTGCAGAAAATAAAAAGGCAGACTTTAATACATTAACTTCACAAGGGGTTCTCGAAAGTCTTTGCAATTCTTCAGAAGTTAAATATTCTCTTTTGGATTCCCCCATAGTAAACCCTTTGACCTTTGTTATTAGGTTTTCTTTCATATAGCCTTCGTCAAAAGCAGCTCGCAACGCAGCTTTAAACTTATTAAAGTAAGTGTGTTTTGTATTTTGTGCCAGCTTCTTATTTCCTTTAGTTACTGCAACCGTATTCAAATATTTTTTGAACCCTTTTATAAAATCAATATCTACGTCATTAAAGGTAATATGCTTTGGACAATACTTTTCTAAATGCTTTTGTGCTGCTTCCCAATTGTCATAATTTCCTTTTGTCTCATAACGCTCCTCTTTTTTTTGTTCATAAAAGTCTAATAAAGTGGTCTTACCTTTATGTTCACTCCGAATCCTATACTTTCCTTGGTAAACTTCTGCTTTCCTGATTGCAAGAATTTGCTCAGCTAATTGGAGTTGCTCTTTATTCTTCTTCTTTTCAATGGCTGATTTTGGATTAGCAACTAAATAGAGTTGTAAATACTCATAATCTCTAAGGTGTTTAATTTTTCCGCTTTCTAGGGTTTGTATGCCTTTATAATATTCAATATATAGACTTAGTTTTCCTGTCCTTAATTTCTTCTTTCTTAAATGAACTTTTATCATAATGACACATTTTTTTGTGTCTCGTTAATTATGCGACACACATGAGACACAATAAAAGTATGAATATTATTAAATCAAAGGAAAGTAAGACACAAAAAGTTTTTAACAATTATTTGATTTACAGTCATTTGAATACAAATGAAACCAAATAAAATTAATATCTATTTTCCGATACAAAAATTTGCAAAGATGTTGCCTAAAAGTTCATCGTTAGTGATCTCGCCGGTTATCTCCCCAAAGTAATACAAGGCCTGCCGTATATCTACTGCCAACAGATCCCCGCTAAGATTATTATCCAGACCCTGCTGCACCTTATCGATCTCTTCCAGGGCTTTCAGTAAGGCATCGTAATGACGGGTATTGGTTACAATGGTCTCGTTATTGCGCAAGGCACCGGTGTTTACCAACTCTAATAATGTGCTCTTTAGTGATTCAACACCCTCCCCGGTTTTAGCCGAAAGGAGCAGGGCATGGGACTTTTCACTCTCGCCGGAGATTTCCTTTAGATCAGTTTCGATCTTTTTTCTTTCATTACCGCTTATTAGATCACTCTTGTTCACAATAATTAGTACGGCCTTTTGGGGATATTTGTTTCTTATTTTCTGAATCTCCATCTTAAGAGCGTCCTCCATACTAATAAACTTCTGCGCCTCAAGCAGGAACACCACTACCTGCGCCTGTTCCATTTTTTCGAAGGTTTTCTTTATTCCCAAGCCTTCTATCACGTCACTGGTATCCCTTATTCCGGCCGTGTCTATAAACCTGAAAGCAATCCCGCCTATAGTGATCTCATCTTCTATAGTATCCCGCGTGGTACCTGCAATATCACTTACAATGGCTCGCTCTTCATTGAGCAGGGCGTTTAATAAGGTAGATTTACCCACATTAGGCTCCCCCACAATGGCGACTGGAATGCCATTTTTCAATACGTTTCCGGTGGCGAACGAATCTATCAGGCGTTTCAAAACGGTTCGAATCCGGCTAATTAGCTTCTGGAATTCATCACGATTGGCAAATTCTACGTCTTCTTCAGCGAAATCAAGTTCCAATTCGATGAGAGAAGCAAAATTGAGCAATTCTTCCCTTAGTTTTTTTATTTCTGAAGAAAAACCTCCACGCATTTGTTGAATGGCCAGTTGATGTGAAGCTTCACTATCACTGGCTATGAGATCGGCCACGGCCTCTGCCTGACTTAGATCCATCTTACCATTGAGAAAGGCTCTTAGTGTAAATTCCCCGGCCTGAGCCATCCGGCATCCTCTCCGAAGCGCCAGCTGGATAATTTCCTGCTGAATATAATTACTCCCATGGCAAGAGAATTCCACCACATCTTCCCCGGTGTAACTCTGTGGATCCTTGAAAATACTTGCAAGCACCTCATCAATTACTCGTTCTCCTTCTTTAATATGCCCCAAATGCACGGTGTGCGTGGGTTGGTCCTTAAGTCTCTTGTTAGAGATAGAATGAAACATAGATGATGCAATACCAATGGCATCGGGGCCCGATAGCCGTATAATGGCTATGGCTCCCGCACCGGCGGCTGTGGCTAACGCAACTATGGTATCATTTTGGATCATAGGTTGCAAAAATACGAATTAGTTAAGAGTTGTAACATTTTTGAAAATGTGCAGTCATATTAATACAACCGCAAAATCAATCAAAAAAATGGAAGTAATCAACCAAAGCGCGAGGCGAACAGATAATAATCTTCTTGTAATCACACATCTTTCACAGCTTTTATATTACGTAACCGGGTTTGGAGGCCTCCTTGTACCTTTAATTTTGTGGTTAACACAGAAGGATAAAGTGGAGGGAATGGACGTACACGGTAAGTCAATTGTAAATTTTCAGCTAACGCTTATTCTAATCATGGTGCTTAGTATTCCAGGTATTTTTCTATTTGGGCTAGGTATACTGGGCCTCATTTATGTAGGATTCGCAGGGTTCATTATTCCTATCATTAACGGTGTAAAAGCCGGAAATGGCGAACCGCCTTCCTATTTCGGAACGATCAGATTCCTTTCTTAAGATGATTTGGTGGATAATATTAGGTGCGGCTTTCGTACTCTGCACCCTTTGTTTCGCTGGTGTTTTCCGAAAGGATAACTGGCGATCCATGGACGATAAGTAATTTTTATATTCAATTAATTACTTGTATGAAGTTTAATGGCCGAATCCTGTCTCCTTTGATGGGGTTCGGTTTTTCTGTAAATAAGGTCGAACAGTATTGATTTTGTTCTTTACTAAATAAATCTAATATTTGAACCTATGCATACTTATCTAATAATGAGATGCTAAAGATCTATGAGAAATAGTAAGAACTGGGTAATCTTTGGTTTGGCGTTCTTCAATATCGCCATTCATCTCTATGCCATTAACAACTTAGAATATCATCGCGACGAACTTCTCTATTTCGCTCTTGGAACACACCCCGATCTGGGATATGCCACGGTACCACCTCTCATTGGCTGGATTGCTGCGATCATGCAGAAATTATTTGGGTATTCTCTCTTTGCCGTAAAATTATTTCCAGCCCTACTAGGTGGCGCACTGGTTGTCTTGGCCGCCAGGATAACTCAAGAGCTTAAGGGTGACGCTTATGCACAAATATTAACGGCTGTTGCAATAGTTTGTATGCCGGTTGGCCTAAGGGCATTTCACCTGTTTCAGCCTGTGCCTATGGAGCTATTCCTGTGGACTCTTATACTATTCTATACGTTGAGATACGTGAACACAGACAAACCAAAATATCTTCTAATAGTCGGTTTTGTTACAGGCATTGCATTGCTCAATAAGTATCTTGTAGCGCTGCTCATTCTCGCCTTGCTTGTAGCTTTGGCAATTACAGCTCATCGTCGTGTATTTAAGGTTAAAAGCCTGTATTATGCAATGTTGATCGCTTTTCTGGTCTTCCTTCCTAATCTCATCTGGCAATACACCCACGATTTCCCGGTGATCGGACATATGAACGCCCTTAATGAAAATCAGTTGGTCTATGTGGATCGATTTTCTTTCTTGGCCGATCAATTATTGATGACGTTTTCAGTATGCTTCCTTTTAATAATGGGGATCGTACATTTTATAAGATCTACTAAGTACCGCTATCTTGCTTATACCGCGATAGTAGTGGTTTTAGTCTTACTGGCTTTAAAAGGTAAGAGCTATTACACTATGGGAGTGTTTCCGGCACTTATCTGTGGTGGCTGTGTTGCGATGGAAGAATGGATATCAAACAGGTGGGTTCGATATGCCATTCCAGTAGTCATTGTCATGATCACACTGCCGGCCTTACCTATCGGGCTTCCCATTTACAGCGAAGAAGGCCTGGTTCGCTATTTTCAGGATCTGGAAGAGGAACACGGAATAGATATCGGTCGTCGTTTCGAGGATGGTACCATTCATTCGCTTCCTCAGGATTATGCAGATCAATTGGGCTGGGAAGAACTTACCCAGATCACAAACGAGGCATACAAACTTATTCCGAAAAAAGATTTAAGCAAGGCTGTTATTTATGCTTCAAATTACGGGCAGGCCGGTGCTATCACTGTTATCGGCAAAAAATACGAGCTGCCAGAACCTGTATGTTTTAATGAAAGTTTCTTCTATTGGTTTCCAAAAAAATTCGATCCGGATATAGAGTATCTTATCTATATCAATGACGAGTTAGGGGAGAATGTTGCATACTTATTTCAGGATATAGAACTAATTGGGGCAATTTCTAATCCTAATGCTCGAGAATTTGGAACCGCGGTATATCTATGCAGAAATCCCAGATCTTCCTTCAATGAATTCTGGGCCGAGGTCCTGGAAAGTGTAGAGGATCCTTTTTAGTTATTCAGCATTACAGGCATCACCAGCATGGTAACCTGTTCTCCTTCATCCAAGCCATCTACCGGGGTAAGAATACCGGCGCGATTAGGTAATGACATTTCCAGGGAAACATCATCACAGTCAAGATTATTCAGCATTTCGGTTAGGAATCGTGAATTAAACCCAATTTGCATATCATCTCCCTGATAATCGCAGGTTAATCGTTCTTCGGCCTTATTGCTATAATCAATATCTTCGGCAGAAATATTAAGCTCGGCACCGGCGATCTTCAAACGGATCTGGTGAGTGGTTTTGTTACTGAAGATACTTACCCTGCGCACCGAATTCAGAAATTGTGTACGGTCTATAGTAAGTTTATTCGGATTTTCCTTCGGAATAACAGCCTCGTAATTTGGGTATTTCCCGTCTATCAGACGACATACCATCTCTGTGCCGTCAAAACTAAATTTGGCATTGCTTTCATTATACTCGATAACCACTTCTTCTTCACTTCCGGCCAAAATGCTCTTTAATAGATTCAGAGGTTTTTTTGGCATAATGAATTCGGCAGCCTGAGACGCGCTTACATCGGCTCTCGAATATTTTACCAGCTTATGCGCATCGGTGGCTACAAAGGTGAGATCATCAGTTGAGAACTGAAAGAAAACACCGCTCATAACAGGTCTTAGATCGTCATTTCCACTGGCGAAGATCGTCTTACTAATTGCCGTTGCTAAGATATCACCTTGTATGGTTGTGGAGGACGGGTCTTTTAATTCAACCGCCGTTGGAAACTCTTCTCCATCAGCATAGGCGAGGGCGTACTTTCCGTGATTACTGCTTATTTCTACAGTATTGTTGTCTTCTACTGTAAACGTAAGGGGTTGTTCCGGGAAAGTCTTCAGCGTATCGAGCAGTAATCGGGCGGGAATACACACACTTCCTTTCTCACTGCTCTCGACTTCAAGTTTCGAGGATATGGTTGTTTCAAGATCTGAGGCCGAAACCGTTAAGCTCTTTCCGTCCAGATCGAACAAAAAATTATCTAGAATGGGTAATGTGTTATTACTATTGATGATGCCGCCTAAAACCTGAAGTTGTTTTAATAAATAAGAACTCGATACTATAAATTTCATGTTCGGAGTATGTCTTTCTGGGTTGAATTTCTGAAGGCTTAACGTTTAGTTTCGCCTAACTACAAATATATTTTAATTGCGCTTTTAGATAAAACAAACTTATTAACATTTTGGGAGAGACTATCCCATTGCTATCGTTGGTATTTACGCTTACGAAAGTATTGGAAGGAAATCCCGAAAACAGCTAATAATCCTAATGGTAACAGCAAGTTTAAAATTTGCCACTTGTTTCTTTCTTCACTTGTTTTCTGTGGATCAAGAAAGGCCACAGCAATTTCCTTGGTTCGAATGTTTATAAGTCCGCTATCGTCTAACAGGTAATTTACCGTATTCAGCAGAAATTCCTTGTTCCCGTAGAAGGATTGCGTCCATTTGTCGAAACCTAATTCGAGAGGCCTACCTCGGTCCAGTTGATTCCTTATTACATCGCCATCGCTTATTACTACCATACGCGTGGAAGGGGAGGTTGTTATGTCTTCCGATAACTTAACAGGTTTTACACGGTTGTTGTATACCGAGGTAAATTTTCCTTCCAGCAAAACAGCCAAAGGAACTTCACCCGCCTTA
Organism: uncultured Flavobacteriaceae bacterium; assembly: GCA_905479745.1. GTDB lineage: Bacteria > Bacteroidota > Bacteroidia > Flavobacteriales > Flavobacteriaceae > Pukyongia. The sequence goes on from CAJQNO010000043.1 coordinate 40,794, forward strand.
AATTTGTTGGGGTCGGGCCCTTCGTTGATCACTTTCAGGTTCTCCGGTATCTCTTTATCGATATTGATCTCTGCTGGAAGACCTATTAGCTGTGAAATGGGTGACGAACTCAGCAGTACGGTTTTATCTATACCATTAGGCAGCGTATCTATGGCACTGGCATATTCAAACTTAACGGCTTCGATATTGGTAACTACAGGATGATTGTTTGCCGAACTGCTTAACGGATTAAAGAACCAGGGATATCGATTGTACTGCGATTCGCGTTCCTGCCCACTTGCCAGCACTATAGGAGCGGCATAAATATCTTTTACGAGATTAGGGTTGACACGTAGGCCGTATTTAAAGAAGAAATCGTTCAGGTTGAGGTCTTTTCCGAAGGAAAAAGTATTACCACTAACAGTGTCGATCCTATTTTCGGTGGCGTCTACCAGCCATAGCATAGCACCTCCATTCATGGTATACTGGTCGAGTATATATTTTTCAGTTTCTGAAAAAGATTGCGTAGGCCCGGCAGATACGATTAGATCGAATTCCTTGAGTTGATCCAGTGTCCGCTGAGGAGACACCGCGGCCGAATCCAGGGTATAGGGCGCAATGAAGTAATAGTCGCGCAGCGTACTGAAAAAGTCGGCCACATATCTGTCATCAAGCTGCCCATTCCCTTTCAATACAGCCACTTTTCTGCGCTTTGGCTGCGTTAGCTTACTAAAACCATCGGCAAATGCATATTCCAAGTTCTGTACAGAATTGTTTACTCTTTCTTCGGTGGTACTTCCCAGCTGATTTTTCAATAAGGGGATCTTAACCGTTTTGTCGTTGTAATAGGCCAGCGCCCATGGGTACACCAGTTCGGTACTGATTTTTCCATTTTCCTGAACTTCAACCTGCGCGGCTGTGAGTCCGAAATTTCGCATCTGCTCCTGGATATTCTCCCGGTCTTCATCAGCTTCCAGGGGATTGATGAACTGATAATTGATATTTGGATTATAGGCTTTGAATTCTTCCAGTAGCTGTTCGGTCTCTTGTTGAAGTCTTTTAAACTCGGGCGGAAAATTTCCCTTAAGAAAAATATCTATCACTATGGGTGAATCTGCATTGGCAATAGTTTCTTTGGCTGCTTCCGAAAGGGTGTAGCGCTTGTCCTGTGTAAGATCGAAGCGCTTGTATACATAACTGCTAATAACATTCAGCAAAACAACAGCCATGACGAGCACAAAAAGCCGGACGATATGTTTAGGAGAACCGCCCATCATCGTTTGTTAAGTTTATAAACAGTAAAAATTAAAAATATTGCGGTAATGCTTAAAAAGTATACCAGGTCCCGAGTATCTATAACACCCCGCGAAACACTGTCGAAATGAGACTTCATGCCTAATTTATCTAACGAAAAAGCAAAATCTAAAGTGGCTAGACCTTCGAAGCCGTAATACAGGGCGAAGCAGAGGAACACAGAGATGAGGAAGGCTACGATCTGGTTGGATGACAGAGAGGAGCCAAAGATCCCGATGGCTGTATAGGCCGCTGCAAGGAAGAAGAGACCGATATAAGAGCCAATAGTACTTCCCACGTCCCAGTTTCCTTCGGGATTACCAAGGGCGGAGATCGTAAGGATATATAATAGGGTAGGAGCCAATGCGATCACTAGTAAGATCACCGAACCTAGATATTTTCCGAAGACAATATTTCGCAAGGCCAGTGGTTTGGTAAGCAGCAACTCCAGAGTACCAAGTTTCAACTCATCACTAAAGGCTCTCATGGTCACAGCCGGAATCAGGAAAAGTAGTATCCAGGGGGCCAGTTCGAAAAAAGGAGCCAGGTCTGCGAAACCAGAATCGAAGATGTTATAGTTTCCGCCAAATACCCAAAGGAATAAACCATTCAGTACAAGAAATATACCTATAACCAGGTACCCAATAGGACTGGCAAAGAAAGAATTTATTTCTTTTTTTATGATCGCGGTCATTAGTTCAAACTATGCAAGGTGTCCACACTCCATGCTTTCGCTTTAGAACGAAACATGCTTTTAGTTGTTGCCCAGACATTTTTAAATAATTCACTCTTACGGTAATTTTCCAAGGCCTGCTCATTTTCCCAGCGGCTATAGGTAAAAAAGATACAGGGATCGGTTTTATCTCTGTATAATTCTAAAAAATCACAACCCGGGAATGCCCGGATCTTTTCTTTTACCGAATCAAAATTAGAAAGAAAAGCAGCTACATCAGCTGCCTCAAATTCCATTTTTACAATTCTTGTGAACATAGTTTTTTTAGCTCTTTTTATTCAAAATTTACCGATATGGTATCTCTGTATTCTAGTCCGAAAAGCGATGAGGCACTACCCACCGTAGTGGGATTACTTTTGTAAATAGCAAGTTCCAGATATTCGCCGGAGTTCCAAAGGGCTAATTTCTTGCCGTCTTCTTCGCGTTTTTCGGGAGGTAAATCGAAGTTGATCGCGTCACTGTAATTATTAAAAACTTCGGTAAAGGTGGCGGTTCTCGCCGTGATTTTAAAATTTCTACCCTTCCCGATCTTATCGAAGAGACCACGGGTGATATTACTTACCACGTTTCCGTAGTTATCGATATAGATCACATTCCCTATAATCTGGCTGGCTTCCGGGTTTACTACCGGCCGTATCCCTGTAAGTTCTTTTATGGTGTCGATTCCTTTTCCGATAACTTCCAGGGTGCCACCCCGTGCGATATGACAAGCAACTTTCACAAAGACATGTAGTACCGGAAAATTACTCTGTATCCTGTCATGGATGTTTATCTCCACGATCTTTTCTGGTTTTATTTCTGAAGCGAGCATCGAAATGATCCCGTTATTGGCACAAACAAAATAATGACCATCCAGGAATACTGCAACATGTTTGTTCTCCGGGGTTAGTCCGGAATCTATACCAATAATATGAATACTTCCTTTGGGAAAGCTCTTGTACGCATTCTGAATAATATAGGCGGCTTCGGTGAGATGAAAAGGCGAAATGGAATGTGTGATGTCAACAATACGAACATCTTCCAGCTCACTGTATATAGCTCCTTTTACCCCACCTACAAAGTGATCTTTCTCTCCGAAATCGGTTGTGAGGGTTATAATTGGCATGCAGTTAATTGTTGATATTTTGTTAAAACAACTACCACAAAAATAGGGTACTTTTGCGACTAGAAAAACTATATTTACACTAAGTACACAATCCTAATAAATAAAACCGCTTTTGAACGAACTCATTATCGAATTAACTGAAATTAGCCCTCGCGATTTTTTCGGACTTCAGAATGCTAATATCGATCTTCTTAAGAAATATTTCCCCAAATTAAAGATTGTTGCCCGCGGCAGTAAGATAAAAGCGTATGGCGATGAGGAAATACTCGAAGAATTTGACACTCGCCTTACTATGCTCCTCGAGCATTTTGCAAAATACAACAAGCTGGACGAAAATGTGATCGAGCGGGTACTACAAAGTGATAACAGGGATGATTACCAAACCTCTCCATCCAGCGGGGAAGTATTGGTGCATGGAGTTAGTGGGAAACTTATTAAGGCGCAAACGGTAAACCAAAGAAAGTTAGTTCAGCTAACGCAGAAGAACGACCTTGTTTTTGCTATAGGCCCGGCGGGAACAGGAAAGACCTATACAGGGGTAGCTCTTGCCGTTAAAGCATTAAAAGAAAAACAGGTAAAACGAATCATCCTTACACGACCGGCTGTGGAAGCGGGAGAGAACCTGGGATTCTTGCCGGGCGACCTAAAAGAAAAACTAGATCCGTATATGCAACCCCTGTACGATGCCTTGCGTGATATGATCCCCCACGAAAAACTCGACTCACATATCGAAAAGGGAGTTATTCAAATTGCACCACTTGCATTTATGAGAGGAAGAACCCTGGACAACGCCTTTGTGATACTGGATGAAGCACAGAATACTACGCATGCACAGATGAAAATGTTCTTAACCCGTATGGGAAAGAATGCAAAATTCATGATTACAGGTGACCCAGGACAGATAGACTTGCCAAGAAGGGTGATCTCCGGATTAAAAGAGGCTCTGCTCATTCTAAAAGATGTGGATGGAGTTGGTATGGTATACCTGGACGATAAGGATGTGATCCGTCACCGCCTGGTTAAAAAAGTAATAGCCGCCTATAAGGCCATAGAAAACAGAAACTGATGACGAATACCATCACCAACACCAATTTTAATTTTCCGGGACAAAAAAGCGTATACAAAGGAAAAGTTCGTGAAGTATATCGGCTGGAGAACGACTTGCTGGTTATGATAGCCACGGACCGCTTGAGTGCGTTCGATGTTGTAATGCCAAGAGGCATCCCGTATAAGGGACAGATCTTAAACCAGATCGCCACCCGAATGATGCGTGATACTGAAGACCTTGTACCCAACTGGCTACTTGCAACCCCAGATCCCAATGTGGCAGTTGGGGTAGCCTGCGAGCCCTTTAAAGTGGAAATGGTGATCCGGGGATACCTTAGCGGTCATGCAGCCAGGGAATATAAAGCAGGCAGACGCTTGTTATGTGGAGTAACCATGCCGGATGGAATGATAGAAAACGATAAATTTCCTGAACCCATAATTACCCCGGCAACCAAAGCCGAACAAGGCGATCACGATGAAGATATCTCCAGGGAAGAAATCCTCGATCGCGGAATAGTTACAGAAGCAGATTATTTACAACTGGAAGATTATACCCGTAAATTATTTCAAAGAGGGACAGAGATTGCAGCCCGTAGAGGGTTGATTCTGGTCGATACAAAATATGAGTTTGGTAAAACAAAAGAGGGGAAAATTGTCCTTATAGATGAGATCCATACGCCAGACTCATCTCGTTATTTTTATGCAAATGGTTATAAGGAACGTCAGGAGAAAGGTGAGCCACAAAAGCAACTTTCTAAGGAATTCGTGCGACAATGGCTAATCTCCAATGGATTCCAGGGGCTGGAAGGACAACGCCTGCCCGAGATGAGCGATGCCTATATAGAATCGGTCTCCGAACGATATATTGAGCTTTACGAGAATATTACTGGAGAAACATTCGAGAAAGCAGATGTTACAAATATTCAAAATCGTATCGATGGCAACGTAAAGGCATATCTTTCCTCAATATAAAAGGTCTCGAATAGCAAATATTAAGTGTAGGTCGATGTAATCAGTATTTCACCGATTACCAAGGATTGTTTTGGATTTTAATTTTAATTTTAGACTAAACTAAAATTAATCAATTATGAAAAACTTTCAACTATCTATCTTTCTATCAATCTTTTGCTTCTCTTATTTTGCTATGGCCCAAAGCCCGGTAGTAGACCAGGATAATCCAACCAGACAAGTAATAAACGACGATCTTGAGGTGATTGGCTCACTTGGTGTAGGTTTAGACACGCCGGCCAATCAGGCTTACGGATTCGACACTATTATCATGCGGGAAAACAATCTAAGAGTCTACTTCGATGATACCAGTAACACAGCGAGTTTCCCTAGTAACGACTGGAGGCTTCAGGCAAATGATAATACTAACGGGGGTGATAACTATTTTGCCATTCAGGACGCTACCGCCAACGTGATCCCGTTTCGTGTGGATGCAGGTGCAACGGCCAACTCCCTTCGCATAGAATCGGGAGGGAATGTTGGTATTGGGATCGCAAATCCTGTGGTAAAATTACATGTTTTTAATCAAGATACACCAACGATCAGACTAGACCAGGTTGGCGGTTTTGGAGATTACAAGTGGGATGTCGCGGCTAACGAGACAAATTTTTTCATTAGGGATGTTACCGGTAGTAGTCGTTTACCTTTCAGAATTCGTCCGGGAGCACCCACAAGTTCTCTGGATATAGCTAGTTCGGGAGCTTTAGGGGTTGGTACCTCTTCCCCAAATGCATTCACATCTATAGCATTAGGAGCTACAGATCGCGGTTTACAACTCAACCGATTAACCAACGCCGAGCGAAATACATTAGGAACCAACCTGATGACGGAAGAGGGGGTAATTGTTTACGATACAGATGACAAACTTACCTACGCATGGGATGGAACACAATGGAACCCTGTTGGTTTGGATACAGACGATCAAACCGTAGATACTTTTCAGTTAAACGGAAACAACCTTGAACTATCGCTGGAAGATGACGGAGTAGCAGTTAACACAGTAGATCTATCCGGTTATCTCGACAATACAGATATGCAGGATCTAGACCTTACCGGAAATACTCTCAGCCTTACCAACGATGCAACTACTGTGGACCTTTCCGGCTATCTTGATAATACCGATAATCAGGATCTTTCCCTTGCAGGCCATACACTCAGCCTCACTAACGACGCTACTACGGTAGATCTGTCAGGCTACCTGGACAATACCGATAACCAGGATATTTCAGGATCATCACTTGTGGGTACCGATCTTACCATCGGAATTAGCGGGGGTGCTTCGGAAGTGGTTGATCTTTCATCCCTGGATGATTCGGGTACCGACGATCAGCAAATTTCATTGGCTGGAAATACCTTAGCCATAGAAGATGGCGGAAGTGTGGACCTTTCAGGCTATCTGGATAATACCGATGAGCAGCTACTAGGTTTTGCGCTCAATAATAATACATTGACCCTTGTGATAACCGACGGGAATACCCTTATGATTGATTTCACTCCAATGCTCCAGCCTCTAATAGATGAGAATGCTGCACAACAAGCCCAGATCGATGATCTCATAGCTAGAGTAGATCTATTGGAACAATGTGCCTGTACTTTACGTGTACCGGATAATATTCAGGATCCAAACAGACCGGTTTTATTTCAGAACATTCCCAATCCTTTCGATAATACAACCTCGATAGGTTACTACATCCCAATTACCTATTCTAATGCAAATATTGTAATTAGTTCCACAACCGGACAGCTTTTAAATAATATTGCGGTAGAAGTGAAAGGTGAGGGCAGTATTGAAATTGGGAAAGCCAGTCTTCAATCTGGTATGTACTTTTATACCTTGTTTGTAGATGGGAAAAAGATCGATACCAAACGTATGATCATAGAATAAATATAATAAACAGATTAATGATCTCAGGCCTTTCGGAAACGGGAGGCCTTTATCTTTCCTTAAAATTGAAGTTGTACACATAACCAAGGCTAAGGTCTGTAAAATCTGCCTGGCCTCCATTGGCGTTAATATGGATTCCGAAGAAAATATTATGAATAGGCTCCTTACTTGTATCCCAGAGATAATATTTCAGGCCCATTCGTGCAGCCAGGGTTTTCTTGAGTCTGTACTTACTGTCGAATTCACCCAACATAAAATTAGGTGGGATCTCCCTGGGTGTATTATCCCATCCCTGATTGATACGCCAGTCGATCTGATAAGCCGGCTTGTGAAGGTTTACTCCTAGCTGTACGTTAAATCCAATGTGATTTAGCATAAATTCCCCATTAGCGTGAATCCCAAGATTAGATGCATTCCACCAGGGATTATCGGTAAACGCTTCAAATTCTTCGCCCGGCCGAACCAAAAATTCTTCATCGGCAATATAATCGTAATAGTGCTCGTAATAACGATAATAAAATCCGATCCCCACTTTAAACATTCCGTTTAACACCTTTCCATATTCTCCGGAGAACGTGTAAACACCGCGTTTATCGTTGTAAGCAAGTGACAGTACGTTTATTCCGAAGCCACCATAAAAACTTATATAATCATTTACTCTTCTCTTTAGATCGGGTGTTGGAACAAATTCGGTTGAGGCAGATGTATTTATGTTCTTTATATCAGCCGAAAGGCTCAATAAAAACGAGTTATAACCTTGGTTTGGTAAGCGGGTATGTCCGTTGGAATGATGAAAATATCCTAAGCCCACACGCCAATCCATCTTTCTGGTTTTAAGGAACTCATAATGCATAAAGGCTCTGAAAGACCAGGTGAGTTTGGTAGATACGGCCTGATTTCTGGGATTGTTTGTCGCATCATAGATCTTTGTAAAATAGGAACCTCCAATCCCAACCTGCGATCGTAAACGCTTGCTATTAAATATGCCAAATTCTATAAAAGGCAACAAGGTGAAGGCGCCTCCCAGGCTGTCTTCATTCCCAAAAGAAGTATAGCCAAGGGATATACCCGTCTTTGGTCCTTTCAGCCGCCGGGCCCATTCACGAGGATTTTTACTGTGATCCCAACCAAAGTTCAGCAGTACCTGAGTTTGTAGATTCCTGTCAGGAAAAAACTCGTTGGATTCGGCCGTATAGCCCACCATGATCTCGGGAGTAAAAACGAAGGAGGAATTATTTTCAGTATTGTACTCTTGAGAGAACAATTGGACTGTGAAAAGAAATAAAATGACGGTTAGTAGTTGTTTCATTCCTTTGCAAAGGAAAACAATTGATACGAATTTTAAAATTTAAATTACATTAGCTTCTTCATGTACGACTACTTCATAGAAATCCTCGACAACTTTATATCGGAAGCACAAAGCATTGCCTGGGGATTACCTTTACTTATCCTGCTTATAGGTGGAGGGTTGTATATGCTGATACGTATAAAATTTCTCCCATTCAGATATTTGGGCCATGCTATTGCGGTTCTGCGAGGCAAGTACGATAATGAGAACGACAAAGGGGAGATCACGCATTTTCAGGCACTAACTACCGCTCTATCCGCTACTGTGGGTATGGGCAACATCGCTGGAGTAGCAGTTGCCATTGCTATTGGTGGGCCTGGTGCAGTGTTCTGGATGTGGGTTAGCGCGGTTATTGGTATGTCGACCAAATTCTTTACAGCTTCGTTGGCAGTGATGTTCCGGGGAAAGGACAGTAATGGTGATTTACAAGGAGGGCCTATGTATTTTATCATGGAAGGCCTGGGAAAGAACTGGAAGTTCCTGGCAGTAATTTTCAGTGTAGCCGGACTTGTAGGTGCATTACCTGTTTTTAATGTGAATCAGCTTACCCAGGCTATAAACGATCTGGTGCTAAAACCTGCAGGGATGTACACCGGACTTAATAGCAACTTAACTATAGGGATCATATTGGGGCTTATTACTGCGATCGTGATCCTGGGAGGCTTAAGTAGAATTAGTAATACGGCCTCAAAATTGGTGCCTGGTATGGTGCTGCTGTATTTCGGTATGGTGGTGATCATTTTAGCAGTTAATTTCGAAGTACTACCAAAATATCTCAGCCTGATCTTTACAGATGCCTTTACGGCCAATTTTTACAAAGGAGATGCTTTTTTAGGTGGGGTAGTAGGAGGACTGCTATTACTGGGGATCAGGCGTGGCGCATTTTCGAACGAGGCGGGGATAGGTACGGCACCTATGGCTCATGGAGCGGCCAAAACCAACGAACCCATACGTGAGGGTCTGGTGGCTATGTTAGGGCCGGCAATAGATACACTGGTAATCTGTACCCTTACAGCTTTGGCAATATTAGTGACTGGAGTCTGGGAAACCTCCAGTGCAAACGGGGTGTCCTTAACGGCCTCTGCGTTTACGCAAACAATGCCGCAAATAGGAAAATACCTGCTGTTATTGTGCATCGCCGTTTTTAGCATTTCCTCTCTGTTCTCTTATTCTTATTATGGCACCAAGTGTATGTCCTTTCTCATAGGAGCTAAAAGGGCTACGTATTACAATTATATTTATATTCTAAGTATAATCCTTGGTGCAACAACAGATCTAAATATGATGATCAATCTTATTGATACCTTCTTTGCAGTTATGGCGGTTCCTACCATGACAGCCACAATTCTCCTGGCCCCAAAAGTGATAAGGGAAGCCAAGCGTTACTTCGCAACTTTAAAGAAAGGCTAAGGATTATTTTGAAGAAAATACTCCAGTTTTTCTGTGAATTTCCGGGCCCCCTCTACATTTAAATGGTTGTAATTAAGAAAATCCGTTACCGTAAACTCTGCACAGTCTGCTTCGCAATTGAATATGCGGACATTGGGGAATCGCTGTTCGACAACTTGCAGAATACTATCTCTTCTTTTCAGGATATGAAGGTTTCTCTTCTCCTTATAAGTTTTATAAAGTGGCGTAGTAGTAACGATCACCTCCATACCCATAGTTTCAAGCTCCTTTATCATGTTTAAAAAATAACTTGAATTGTGATTAAAAATTTCTTTATTTTCTGAAGTGTGAACAACAAAATCCAGTTGGGCGATCTTTTCTTCATCGAAGTTATTTCTGCTGAAAGCACCGTCGTAACAGTTAACATTGAATCCAAATTCGTTAAACACATCCCCTTCGGCTTTCGAAAAGTACTCCTTATATATCGCATCGGAAAAGAACGGGGGATTGGAAATATAGATCAAGTGATCTTTGAACCACACCTTACGGTCAAAACAATTTACCCCATAATACTCCAGGTATACATTGTTCTTCCAGAATTCTCCATCATTGTGCGGTAATTCTAAATGCGCATAGGAGAGTTCAACCATTACGGTTTTGAGAAGCGGCATCCGGTCTTTCAATCCTCTGAATATTTTAAGATCGGTGTTGTGGTGCTGACTCGTAGACGCCAGGTTTATAGTGGGTTTGGAGAGCCATTGGGGATTAATGGCGTCTTTCATTTGCGAAGAACCAAGCACCATCACTTCCAGGTTTGAACTTTCCTTCTCCAGATAGTTACCTACATAGGTATATCGCATCGGAAGGTTCCTTGTTATCATTTCCACGGCAATACAACCCATGATCACGGGGATAAAGAACAGTACAGCTTGTATGATAAATTTCCGAAGCATATTAAAACTGAAAATATATAAAGGATTTCAAAGGTTCGTAAAACCGAATTAATAAAACTACCATTACATAATATAAGGTCCAACGCATCCATCTGGGCAGGTGAGCATCCAAATTCTGCAGCGGGAATTCTTTTCGTCTTGTGGCTAATTCGGCAGCTATCATCAACATAAGGAACACTATCTTCACACCTATTAGCAACGATAATTGTGGGTCCTTTGCTAGAGTAAAAATACGTTTTAGGATAAGCCAGGCGTCGTCTATATTGACGGCTCTGAAGAAAATACTCGATATGGATGTAAGACTGAAGAAGTAAATCAAACTAAGCCAGCGGGGCTGAGCGGGTAGTATTCGGGCAAGAGTTTTCTTTGATCTTCCAATCGGTATCCGTTCCATGGCCAGGAGTAAGCCGTTAAAGACCCCGAAACAAATAAATGTCCAGTTCGCACCATGCCAAAGACCTACCAGGGTCATCGTTATTAGGAGAGCCGAGATTCGTGCCCAGACGGTTATTTTCTTAGTTCGCTTTACTAGGGGAAGATAGACGTAATCTGTAAACCATTTAGTAAGCGTTATATGCCAGCGCTGCCAGAATTGCGTCATACTTTTCGCCAGATATGGCAATCTAAAATTGATATGCAGCTTGAAACCAAATAGGCGCGCCGTTCCAATGGCAATGTCGGTATAACCCGAAAAATCGCAGTACACCTGGAACGAAAATAAGACGGCTGCATAGCACAAACTAATAAAACCGTAACCCTCCGGATTATCGAAAACCATGGTTACCGCGATCCCCAGTTTATCTGCCACGAGTATCTTCTTAAACAGGCCCCATAATATTTGGCGTAGCCCCTCCTTCGCTTCAGTAATATCGAAATGTCGCTGCTTTTCAAATTGAGGCAAGAGAAAACTGGAACGCTCTATAGGTCCTGCCACTAGCTGTGGAAAGAAACTCACATAGCAAAGGAAGTTTAATAGGTTGCGTGTAGGCTTGCATTTGTTCCGGTACACATCGATGGAGTAACTCATGGTCTGGAAGGTATAAAAGCTAAGCCCTACGGGTATGATCACATTCCAGATACTGAACTCTCCAGGCAGTAGGTTGGTAGAGAACAAAGAATGAAACCCGTCCAGAAAAAAATTGAGATATTTAAAGGTAAAGAGTATTCCCAGGTTCCAGAACAAACTGAAAAAAAGCCAAAATCTCCTGACTCCCTTTTTGCTTGCTGCAGCAATGTATCGAGCTGCGATAAAATCGATGAGCGAACTTCCTATTAACAGCGATAGGAACCGCCAGTCCCACAAGCCGTAGAAAAGATAACTGGCAACCAGAATTAGTACGTTCTGGGAAACTCGGCGCTTACTGCCAATGATCCAGTACATCGAGAATACAATGACCAGAAAAACTCCGAAATCCAGCGAATTGAATAACACCTGATGGCTTGTTTGTGGGCTAAGATAAAAAAAGGCTTCCATTATGGAAGCCTGTAACTAATTTCTTGCAGATAAAGCCTAATTAATCAAAATAACTAAAGGTTTCATCCTTCTCAATGCGCAGTAAAGATTCGTAGATAAGCTTGATCACGTTTTCCACATCACTTTTATGAACCATTTCTACAGTGGTATGCATGTAGCGTAGCGGCAGGGAGATCAGTGCACTGGCCACGCCCATATTGCTGTAAGCGAAGGCATCTGTATCTGTCCCGGTGGCACGCGAAAGTGCAGCGCGCTGAAAAGGGATCTTATTTGTTTCTGCTGCGTCGATGATTAGGTCCCTAAGTTTTTGCTGTACGGCAGGCGCGTAAGCGATCACCGGTCCATCACCAATTTTTGCAAGCCCCTGTTTTTTCTTGTCTATCATAGGGGTAGTAGTATCGTGGGTCACATCGGTTACTATGGCCGCATTAGGTTGGATGCGTTCGGCAATCATTTGTGCACCTCTAAGTCCGATCTCTTCCTGTACAGAGTTGGTGATATACAAGCCGAAAGGTAATTTCTTTTTATTCTCATGGAGCAAACGCGCTACTTCTGCGATCATAAAGCCGCCCATTCTATTGTCAAGGGCTCTGCACACAAATTTATCTTTGTTCAGGATGTGAAACGCATCTGGATAGGTGATCACACAACCCACATGTACGCCCATTTTCTCCACTTCTTTCTTATCCTTGGCACCTATATCGATAAATATATTTTCGGGCTTGGGAGGTTCCTCCTTCGCGCGACTTCGGGTATGGATGGCTGGCCACCCAAATACACCTTTTACTATTCCCTTTTTGGTATGAATATTAACCACTTTCGAAGGAGCTACCTGGTGATCACTCCCTCCGTTTCGGATCACGTATAGCAGGCCGTTATCACTAATGTAATTAACGTACCACGAGATCTCGTCGGCATGACCTTCGATAACTACTTTGTATTTCGCTTTCGGATTAATGATCCCGACGGCAGTACCATATGTATCGGTAAGAAACTCATCTACATAGGGTTTCAGGTAATCCATCCAAAGTTTTTGTCCATCCCACTCATAGCCTGTTGGAGAGGCATTATTAAGGTATTTTTCGAGGAAGGTTAAAGATTTTTTATTCAGTATAGACTGTGCCATAAATAGTATTTTTCAGAAAAACCAAAATTAGCAATTTATTAATTAGTGGAGCGTTTCAATTTATGTAATTTTGGAACGATTTTAGAGTAACAGATTATTGGCACGTGAAGAAAATTCAGAAAATAAAAACAGTGGCGATCCTGTTCCTTGTGATAGGGCAGTTTAGCAATGCTCAGGACTTGCAGGAGTTTACACATACCAACAAAGACAGTGTGGAAACATTCTATTATATTATAGAAGGAGATACTATCCCAAAGGAGTATATCGACCTGGAAGAAGTGGTGCTGCTCAATAAGCTGGAATTCAATTCGAAGGAAGACCGGCGTCGCTATCTCATTCTCCGAAGAAAGACCCGGAAGGTGTATCCATATGCCAAACTGGCTGCGGAGCGGCTTACTACTATGACGGCGCGTATGAAGACGCTCGAAAAGAAACGCGATCGTAAACGGTATACCAAAAGGGTTCAGAAATATATAGAGGAGGAATTTTCCGAAAAGCTAAAGAAATTAACCCGCACCGAAGGTCAGATCCTGGTGAAACTCATTCACAGGCAAACCGGGCGTACGGCTTTCGATCTGGTAAAGGAGCTACGTACGGGTTGGCGGGCATTTTGGTATAATACAACGGCCAGCATGTTCGATATATCCATAAAGGAAGAATACCGGCCGTTTGAGGTAAAGGAAGATTATCTCATTGAGGACATCCTGGAGCGTTCGTTTCAGTCTAATGTTCTGGAGCGACAGGCTCCGGCCTTCAAAATAGATTACCTCGATCTCACCTCGCATTGGAATAACAGGGCTGTTGATAAGTAAATAAGATTCTCATTTGCCCAGTAGTAACATTTAACGTATCTTAGAGGTTCGCTCTTTTTACATTTTGGGTGTTCCCCTGCAGGAGAGCAGAGCACCCTGCAGGGTCGCGCTATCCGCTATATCCCTGTAGTAGTCGTGAAGTGAGCTTCGCTCTACTTCATCGGCACTACAGGGGATGCCGCTTCTATCGCTAACACATTTTTGTTGTTCTTTAGAAGTAAAATGATAGCGTTCAGCACTTTAAAAATTGTTAATAAAAAAGATGCAAAAATTTTTCACTTTGATTTGGTGGAATGAAAAAAGGGGTTGTATATTTGCACCCGCTAAAAAGGTGAGTGAGTTTTTAGATTCGCTTATTTTTTTTGGTTTGAGATTAGATAAGTTCATTGAGATATTGAAATTGACAGCGTATGGATTTGAGATGGAAACATTTTGAATTTGTATTGAAACTAAACTAAGTTAAAAACTCTTGAGATTTTTTTGAGGATAGCTTTTTATTTATGGTCGTAGATATTTTATTTACAATTACACGATGAAGAGTTTGATCCTGGCTCAGGATGAACGCTAGCGGCAGGCCTAACACATGCAAGTCGAGGGGTAACAGAGAGTGCTTGCACTCTGCTGACGACCGGCGCACGGGTGAGTAACGCGTATACAATCTACCTTATACTAGGGGATAGCCTTTAGAAATGAAGATTAATACCCCATAGTTTATTAGAGTCACCTGATTTTAATAATAAAGATTTATCGGTATAAGATGAGTATGCGTTCTATTAGCTAGATGGTAAGGTAAGCGCTTACCATGGCAACGATAGATAGGGGCCCTGAGAGGGGGATCCCCCACACTGGTACTGAGACACGGACCAGACTCCTACGGGAGGCAGCAGTGAGGAATATTGGGCAATGGAGGCAACTCTGACCCAGCCATGCCGCGTGAAGGAAGAAGGCCCTATGGGTTGTAAACTTCTTTTATAGAGGAAGAAACCCTCCCACGTGTGGGAGGCTGACGGTACTCTACGAATAAGCACCGGCTAACTCCGTGCCAGCAGCCGCGGTAATACGGAGGGTGAAAGCGTTATCCGGAATCATTGGGTTTAAAGGGTCCGTAGGCGGGCAATTAAGTCAGAGGTGAAATCCCACAGCTCAACTGTGGAACTGCCTTTGATACTGGTTGTCTTGAGTTATATTGAAGTGAGTAGAATATGTAGTGTAGCGGTGAAATGCTTAGATATTACATAGAATACCGATTGCGAAGGCAGCTCACTAAGTATACACTGACGCTGATGGACGAAAGCGTGGGGAGCGAACAGGATTAGATACCCTGGTAGTCCACGCCGTAAACGATGGATACTAGTTGTT
>CAJQNO010000044.1 GCA_905479745.1 uncultured Flavobacteriaceae bacterium
GGACTGCTGTTATTCGTGGCCGATAAAGCGACACGAGGAAGTAATATACCTTTGTTATTACTTGTTACATCCAACATGGCCCCGGTCCCGGGGGCAGTTGTATTGATTCCTACCTGAGAATACAGCAGGGAAGTGCCGAAGACAAAGAAAAGAATTAGTAGGAATTTTCGGTGTAGTAGTGTTATCGTCATAAGCTGGTTATTGAGGAATTTTCCTACAATTATATACATAAAAATCGACAAAAGACAAAATAAATCGTTGAAATGCATAATAATTTAACATTTGTATTTTAATTATGTTAAAATCCTAAAATGCGGAATTTGGATATTTAAGTCGATTTGCTGAAATTTTTTTAAGCTGAAGTCGATTTTTCTACTTATTCACTAATTATCTGTGGTATAATGTGTTAAAGATTGAACTATCTTCAATAATTTCGCATCAATACAAATTGAACAATTTTGGCCTACGACAACCCTAATTTTTTCCATACAAAAAGCAGCTCGATAAATGAAGAGATTTCTCTGGAACCTTTTTCAATTTCCGGATATTCGCTTTTTATGAAACGGGAAGATCGAATTCACTCTGAGGTTTCAGGAAATAAATTCAGAAAATTAAAATACCTGGTTGAGGATATGAAAGTCTCGCCTAAAAGAGCGATCCTTACTTTTGGAGGTGCGTTTTCAAATCATATCGCTGCCACTGCCGCAATGGGTAAGCTTTTTGGTATTCCTACGGTAGGGGTGATACGAGGAGAAGAATTAGAGCAGTATAAAGAGAACAATCCTACCTTGCAATACGCCTCCGGCTGTGGTATGCGTTTAATTTTCATTAGTAGGAGTGATTACAGGGATAAGGATCAAGGAGACGTATTAAAACGATACGTAAGCGATCTGCATGAATATTATATCATTCCAGAAGGTGGAACATCTTCTTTGGCGGTAAAGGGCTGTTCTGAAATACTTTCCGATACGGATACAAAGTTCGACTATGTTGCTGCGGCAGTTGGAACCGGTGGAACATTCGCAGGGATATTGAATTCCCTGCAGCCACATCAGGAAGGGATTGGTTTTTCTGTATTAAATGGAACCTTTCAGAAGGAAATCCTAGGTAAATTCAGTAATAATACACACTATCACCTTACCGATAAGTATAATTTTGGAGGTTATGCTAAAATAGATTCAGAATTAGTTCGTTTCATTAACAAATTCAAAGAAATCGCTGGTATTCAACTGGATCCCGTTTATACAGCGAAGATGATGTATGGGATCATGAATCTAATGAAAGAAGGATATTTCAGAAAAAATAGCCGTATTTTAGCGATTCATACCGGAGGACTTCAGGGGATAGAAGGGATGAACCTCCGATTGAAATCTAAAAACCTACCTCAAATCGAAATATAAATGCTAATCCGTACCCTCATTCTAATCGTTGCAGTTGGATTTTTAACCACAAGTTGTAAATCGAAGAAACGCCTTGTGGAAAGCAAGAATCGAGATCGTACCGAAAGGGTAGTGATCGAAAAACTTCCTGAGACTACAAAAGCACCAATAACTGAAATTAAAGAGCTCCCGGCCAATGCTTCCTATGCTGAAGTGGTTGCCAATTATATTGATAATTATAATGGTATCGCAAGAGAGGAGATGCTTCAGTACGGTATACCGGCCAGTATTACCCTGGCACAAGGTATACTGGAAAGCGGTGCCGGCAGAGGAGAATTAACCCAAAAGGCAAACAATCACTTCGGGATAAAATGTCATAACGAATGGACCGGTGAAAGGGTGTATCATGACGATGACAAAAAAGGGGAGTGCTTCAGAAAATATAAGGACCCGAAATATTCGTTTAGGGATCATTCCCTGTTTCTTACACAACGTAGCAGGTACAAGGATCTGTTTAAACACCGAAAGGATGATTATAAGTCCTGGGCCCGGGGGTTGAAGAAAGCAGGGTATGCAACCGATCCTAAGTATCCGGATAAATTAATTTCTATCATAGAACGCTATAATCTGGCTGCATACGACAAAATGGTGTTGGGTGCAGGTGCAAATCCCATAGCGCCGGACGATTCGAAAATTAATACTTATACCGTATTAAAGGGTGATACTCTCTACAGTATTGCCAGAAGATTCAATATTACAGTTGAAACGTTAAAAGAATATAATGGCCTTGAATCTAACACTATTTCTATTGGACAGGTATTATATTTGCATCCTGTAAAGAATCAATAGTTTTTCATGAATTATAAACGAAGTAGTGCCTTGTTCAAAGAGGCACAACAGTATATTCCGGGAGGTGTAAACTCACCTGTACGGGCCTTTAAGGCCGTTGGTGGGGATCCTGTCTTTGTTGAAAGTGCCAAAGGCGCCTATTTGTACGATGTCGATGGGAACAAACTAATAGATTATATCGCGTCCTGGGGCCCTCTGATACTGGGACATGCCTACCAGCCGGTTCTTGACGCACTTTTATTAAAAGCCGAAAAAGGAACTTCCTTTGGAATGCCCACCCAGATCGAAACCGAGATTGCCTCTCTGGCTGTTTCGATGGTGCCGGGCATAAATAAGATCCGTTTTGTAAACAGTGGTACCGAAGCTTGTATGAGTGCTGTCCGGCTGGCTCGCGGATACACAGGCAAAGAAAAAATTATAAAATTTGCAGGATGCTATCATGGACATAGCGATTCTTTTTTAATAGAAGCGGGGAGTGGTGCCGTTACATTTGGTGTTCCAAACAGCCCAGGTGTTACAGCGGGTACAGCCAGGGATACCCTGCTTGCTCCATATAATAATCTTAACAGGGTAAAGGAGCTCATTTCGGAAAACAAAGGAGAAATAGCCTGTATCATCCTCGAGCCTGTAGCAGGAAATATGGGATGCATACCTCCGGTCGACGGCTTTCTGCAAGGATTACGCCAATTATGCAACGATAATGATATCCTCCTTGTTTTCGATGAGGTAATGACTGGATTTCGTTTGGCTGCTGGTGGAGCTCAGGAATTATTTGGTGTAAAAGCCGATATAGTAACATTTGGGAAGGTTATTGGCGGAGGGCTTCCAGTTGGAGCTTTTGCTGCCAGAGACGAGATCATGGATTTTCTGGCCCCTGTAGGGCCCGTTTATCAAGCTGGCACCCTAAGTGGTAATCCCTTGGCTATGGCCGCCGGCCTTGCCATGTTAAAAAGCCTTGATCGATCTCCGGAAATTTATAAGTCGCTGGAAGAAAAAACAGCTTATTTACATACTGGATTGGATACTGTTTTAAACGAAAGCGGACTTCCCTATGTGATCAACAGGGTGGGGTCTATGATATCAGTACATTTCACGGAAGAGGCTGTTGTAGATTTTGAGACTTCTGTTAAAGGTAATAACGAAACCTTCAGGAAATTCTTTCATGGCATGCTAAAGCGCGGAATATATTTACCCCCAAGTGCATTTGAAAGCTGGTTTCTGAATGATGCCCTAACTTATAACGATCTCGACTTGACAATTGACGCTTGCCGTGATCTGGTAAAAACCCTATAAAAAAACCTCCTGACTTATCCCAGGAGGTTTGTTTTCATTAACTAAGTATCTTTACATCTTCTGAAGGGTGAGCCACTTATTATATTGGGCTTCCGTTAAAGATTTCTTTACGGCATCTTTTAATACTGCATCGAACTTATTTTTATCTGCCTGTACTTTCGGACTGGAAATATCCTGTCCGGTTACATGCTTCTGATAGTTGCTTTCATGAGCAGTGTAAGCTCTAAACAACGCTCGTTGCTGATCGCCGGTTAGATCTAGTTTAGACGAAAGGTCTGCAACCTTTGTTTTTGCAATAACCTCTGGCCTGTCCTGGTTCTGAGATAAACTCTGAGCGGACATACTGCCCATTCCTACTAACATCATACATGAAATTGCAAGTACCGATAATAGATTTTTCATTGTTTCAAATTTAATTTTAAGGTTACTAATGTAACTATTTTACAATGAATATTCCAAGAATTGGGCCAAAATTCGCTGCTACTGCCTTTTTTCGTGTTTCTTGCCTCGTCGACCTTCTTGCTGCCGCTTTTTACCCCTTGCCTTATGAGTCTTTTCCCATTTTTCAAATTGATCCTTATTAAGGATCGACCTCATAGTACTTTTGTATTCAATTTGTGCATCCAGCATGGCCGATCGCTTTTCGAACTTCTCTTCATCGGTCATCTCTTCTTTAGGTCCCATACCAGTTTTATGCGCTTCCCTGTCTTTGACAGCCTTTAGCTCCAGATCGAACACCTTTGCTTGTTGCTTTTCATCAAGATCCAGTTCGAGGGTGAGCTTTTTGGTATGAAGTTCGGCTAACTGCTCGGGAGTGAAATCGGGTCTTTCCATTTTCGGCCTGGGTTGCCTGTCGTTATTACCTCGTGGCCCTTGTGCAAAACTCGCGAAACAGATTAAAAAACTAGCTATTAAAAATACGTTTTTCATTTTCAATGATTTAAATTATACGCACTTTGGACATCACAATTCCTAAAAGGTTTAAATAAAAAAAAGCAACCATATACTGGTTGCTTCTTTTCGTAGTTAATTGTTTAATTATAAGGTGTCTAAGTATTCGATCAACATGGCTAAAGCTTCCTGGTGAACCACAGTTCTTCCCAATCTGGGCATTCGGTATATAGGGGAAGTACTTGCAAAACGCGCCTCAATTTCACCTCTGTTCGGGTAGATCCCTGTTTCACTAAAAGGAGTTTCGTACCTGAAATCGGTATTAAAGGTGGGGGGTACGCTTCCTCCCGGTGAGTGGCAATGTGCGCAATTTACATCCATATAAGCTCTGGCACGTTCATCGATAGGAAGTGTGCCGTTTGCCCAGTTAGGTAAAGAGCTAACAGTGGTTGGATCATCCAGGCCAAGTAGTAACCCGTTATCGGTAAAATATTGTAATTGGTTGTAACCGGCATAAACCGGGATGAAATTCAAATTCCGAAGCTTCATGCCAAGAGGCAGGGTGTTATTGTTATTATTATGGCATTCGAAACAATCTGCATTACTCGGTATTATATAGTCTATATCCTGTGTGGTGCCATTGTTGTCTATATAGTTTATGCCTACCGTGCCACCCACATCATCCCTAAAAGCCTCGGTCATAGTATCGTTCCAAACATAATTGGTTGCGATCCAACCAGCTTGCAATTTAATTAATACACGGGTTTCTACTATCTTCTTTCCTAATGTGGGGTCCCTTTCATCTAAATAATAAAAAAAGGTCTTGGCAATTACAGTATTATTAGGAAATAGGGGCAGTAGATCTGAGTTTGCATAACGCAAGGTTTGTCCAACAGGGATTCTAATTAACCGTTGTTTATGCGTGTAATCTGTAAAAAGTGCGGTTCTCACTTCATAATACTGTACTCCACTAGCGGGAACAATGTCTTCCATTGCCCCTTCAAACAATCCCATTTCAGATAAGGTAGGCGTAAATTGTAAAGGAGTACCCTCTGTTGTTGCTGAAGCCGTATTACTGGGGACAGATTCGTTGCCTTCTGCATCAATAGCGGTTACATAAAAACTGTAAAAGGTCTCTTCATCGAGATTGGGGATGGTAACTGAAGTAGCTGTATGTGCCGAAACGATCAGTGTACCATCCTGATATATATGGTAACCCGTAACACCCACATTATCGGTAGAGGCATCCCACCCCAATTCGATCGAATTTATGGCGATGTTGGATACCGTAAGATTTTGAGGGGCCGAGGGATTCTCATTATCAAATTGGGCTGGATTGGAGTCGTCACTTCCACATCCGGCAATAATAAGAAGGATAGATAGAGACAGGGCGATTTGAATTCTTTTCATTCTTTGATCAGATTAGATGTTAAAAATAGAAAAATACTTCTAAAACAGCCAGTTAGTTTGAGTTAAAACTACCATTTCAAAGTAGTTCCCTCAATCAATGTATAGATTGGCTCATTGTAGGTTTTATTGAATATGCTGGATTATTAGCTTCGGAACGAATTCAAAAATTATACGCAAAATGAAAACTAAGATTTTATTAGTGCTCTTACCTGTATTAGTGATAGGAGCATTTTTCGCGATAAGCGATTCGAATGGCAACTACGCCGAAACCTCGCGATTACTTGAAACATCAAACGGCTGTGTTTTTATGACCGTTATGGGTGAGCAGTCTTCTGAAAACTACAATGTCTATAAGAATGATGAAAATCTTATGATATCTGTTAGAGACGGACTAAGCTGGTTGGCAGATGCCCAATTACCCAATGGTGGATATGGAGCCGGAAGTCATAGTGCCCAAAATGTAAGAGATCCTCATGCCGTTAAGGCGGATCCGGCGACTACAGCAATGGTAGCCCAGGCTTTTCTTAGAAGTGGAATCACTATTAAAAAAGGAGCCTACTCGAAGAACTTAAAGGATGCCATCGATTTTCTGCTGGAAACTGTAGAAAGCACACCTAAGAGTTCGACTTTTATTACCGATGTTCGAGGCACACAAATACAGACGAAATTAGGTGAAAATATCGATGCTGTATTAACTGCGCAATTACTTTCCAACTTATTGGATAGAAATCTACAAGGCATCGACAAGCGTCGAGTTGAACGATGTTTGGATATTTGTGTAGCTAAGATCGAGGCATCAACCGACGCTTCCGGAAGACAAAAAGGAGCCGGGTGGGCCGGAGTACTGCAAAGTGGATTAGCAACCTCTGCCCTGGAGGCTGCACAAGCTGTAGGAGCCGAAGTGGATGCGGAAGTGGTGGAGCGCTCCAAGAATTACCAGAAAGGAAATTACGATGAAAGTACAGGTAAGGTAAAAACCGATGACGGTGCCGGAATCATGCTATACGCCGTAAGTGGCTCTGTGAGAGGCAGTGCCAAAGATGCCCGAAAGGCAGAAGATGCGATAAAAAAGGCAAAGCGTGACGGAAAGCTGGATAAGAATGCTCCGGTTACCACAGATAATTTACGAAAGGCGGGATATTCGGAAAGTGAAGCCGCACAGTATGCTACTTCGTACAATGTATATCAGTCTGCTAAGAAAACGGCACAGCGGGAAGATGTATTAAATGGATTTGGTAATAATGGGGGTGAGGAATTCCTAAGTTTTCTACAAACGGGAGAATCCTTACTGGTGAATAAAGACAAGGATTGGAAAAATTGGTATGACGATATGAGTGGCCGTATTCTGAAGATTCAGAATAAAGATGGAAGTTGGAACGGACATCACTGTATTACCAGTCCGGTATTTTGTACCGCTACCAGTTTGTTGTTGCTAACTGTGGAGAACGATATCGAATATTTAAGTAAGGTGGGGGAGTAATTCGTACGCATTTATGTTCGCTATGGTCTTGATTTATAAATAACGACCTCGTATTGATAAATGCCGACCGAATGTGTTTTTAATTAGTTGATAGCGTGCTTATCTTGAGTATCTCAATTACACGCTAATTGATGTTTAGGTTGGTAGTACACCGCTCATGGCTGTCGGCAGGGATGCCGGCCCCTTATGCCAAAAAGGTAAAGTTTTAACTGTGAGCGGTGTTTTTATTTTAGAGAAACCAACTCCAGTGTCACCTCATAAATAGGACGATCTTCCATCTTTGCCTTTAACCAGGCATAAAAACTCATCACGAAGATATCTTCCCTTTTGGCGTCTTTCCATTCGAACGACTCTTCTACTTTTTCTCTAAACTTAAGCGTCCGAACCAAAGTCGGATTGTTGTAATAAAGTCCCACTAACTTGAGGAAATTAATAGCACGATCTTCTTTTAGTCTGCGCAATTTGGGGACTAATTTCTTCCTTATGCTGTTTATGCGTGATAGAACCAGGTCTAGTTGATCTAACTCTATTAACACAAGCAGCTCGATTATATTCTTTTGTATTACCCAAATGATCCCCACCTTTTTTTCGTAAAATAGATCACTGTGATTTAATTTTCGAAGTTGCCGGTGGGCCTCCTTAAATTCATGCTGCTGAAACAAACACATGACTAATGCCAGCTGTAATTCGGGAAACGGATTGGGGAATGCTTTTAACATGGTAATAGCTTCGGAAGGATTACCGGTAAAGTTCAGGTTTAATGCATTAAGAAGCACGAGGTCCGGGGCAAATCTCCTGTAGTATTTCCTTTCCTGCCGAGTCATTTCAAGCTCCATCATCTGGATAAAATCTTTCGATCTGGTAAAATCTTTGTTCCTAAAGCTGATTACTGCCATGAGATTTAAGATCTGGATATGATAAAATAAATGCTTTCCTGCTTGCTTTTTCTTCTTATTCACTATCGTAGAAATACGATTCACTTGCGGCATAACACGGCCGTAATCACTTCGCAATTGAGCAGAAGTGGACAGGATCTGCAATAATTGAAATAGGGATTTATAAGTAAGTTTATCGTCTATGGCGATGCCATGTTCCTGAAAAGTTCCATCAATGATTGCTTCAATATTGGCATTTCTTTGGGATAACTGGTCTTTAATGGATGCGTAGGCCATATTGAGCCTGAGCTCTCTTTGCTGAAGTTCCTGGTTACGGATTGCAGCTTCTACAACGTCTGCATACTTTGCGTTTGAATGCAGGTGAGCGTATTGTATCTTAGTTTGGTAAATTTCACCAAGAATAGAATAGAGATCATTTTCCAAGGCATTTTTTTCTGCTTTTTCCAGGGTTTTAAAGGCAATTTTAGTCTTTTTATGTTCAAAAAATATCCTGCTGGCCAGCAACAGTTTCATTACTTGCATTTCGTCTGAAGTTTCACCCATGAAGCTTTTTTCGGCTACAAAGGTTATGAGGGAATCCTGTAGCCGTTTACAAAGTGCATGATACGAATTACGAGCTGGTTTCCCGTAAATCTTCACATCGAGGTTGGTGGTCCTTCCCTGGTCGATCAGCTTGAATAAGGTTATGTTTTTGGCATCGCCCCTGCGATTCTTTTTCTTCAGATAATTGAGGAATTCTCTTTTATCTTCTGAAGAAAATGTACTTATTATTGCTGAAATGTTACTCATTAAAACGTAAGTATTTAATGTGTTGAAAGGCTAAGAATAGTGATAAAGGTAGGATAAATTTCAAAATAAAACGTAAGTAATATTATTATTTCGAATTTTCAATCCAATTAGTATCACTCATATTTGTTCCCGAATTAACATCAAAACAATTCATTATGGAAAATCAATTTTCAACAGAAAAGAAACCTGTAAATTCACCTCTTATTGAGAAAATTCAGAAGAAAAAAGATGAATTTAATTGCGAACCAACTCCCGCCTTTATTTCTGCTTCCTGGACCGCTTTGTTCATCGGGATGGTGTCTTATTGTGTTGGCTTATGGAACGCAAGTATGGAGCTAAACGAAAAAGGCTACTATTTTACAATCCTTCTATTTGGTTTGTTCTCGGTTGTTTCGGTTCAGAAAACAGTAAGGGATAAACTGGAAGGTATACCGGTAACCGAGATCTATTTCGGAATTAGTTGGTTTACTACCATTGCTTCCATACTACTGCTTATTATCGGCCTGTGGAATGCCGATCTATGGCTTAGTGAGAAAGGATTCTATGGGATGGCATTTGCATTGAGTCTGTTCGCTGCGGTAGCCGTACAGAAGAACACTCGTGATGTAAAATTTATGCAACGCCAAAAGAAATAAAGTAAATGAGTTTACAACATCAATAGAATCTGGGTGCGTTCCCACGTTTTGATGTTGGCGAAAGCAATCTTCCGGCCGGGGATTGCTTTCTAACATCCGGATCATGCAAAATAAAATAGCCAACAAAAGAAGGATATTCGAAATTATGGCAGTCACACTAACTGCCGGCGGTAAATTCCTTTTTATGGATTATCTCAACCTACGCTTGCCATATGTAATTGCAGCTGTAATTGGTTGGAGCCTTTATATAATAGTACGAAGCAGGCAGCAAAAGGGCATACTGTCTTACTGGGGTTTTAGAAAGGATAATTTTTTAAAGACCGTAAAACTACTATGGCCATTCGCTCTGGCGTCTGTTTTGGTCTTTTTGATTATTGGTGCTTACCAGGGAACGCTTAACCCAACCTGGCATATATTACCTATACTCATAACGTATCCTCTGTGGGGTATCATCCAGCAATTTCTTATTATTGGCTTGATATCCGGGAACCTGCATGATCTGGAACGGCCCGATCTCAATAAGTATGTGGTTGTAATATTTAGTGCCATCATTTTTTCCATTGTTCACTTTCCGTCCTTTTGGCTCATGACCGGAACTTATATACTCGCGCTTTTCTACGGTATAATCTATCTGCGCATCCGAAATATATATGCCCTGGGTATCTTTCACGGCTGGCTGGGTGCTTTCTTCTATTATACGGTAGTAGATACAGACCCCTTTAAGGATGCTTTTCTGGTTTGGTTACAATAAAAAAGGAGCTCCATTAAGAACTCCTTTTACACAGTTGGGTGGTTGTAGAGATTAATTATCTCTAAGATTTTTATCTGTATATCCGTTATCATATAACCCTTGTAAGGCGACTACTTTATTATTTTCCGAAAGAAATCGTATCCTGAAAGTTTCCAGACCTTTCAACATAAATTCGTGATCACTAAACGGGTATAACTCGTACTTTGTTCCCTGGTCCCTTTGATAAAATAACACGCCATTTTCCAAAGTCACTTTTCGGGGGCCATAGGTGCCTGCGAATTTTTTGAGCGAACTTACCTCTAATTTCACAGGGTTGTTTTTTACTTTAATTTCGGCCAGGGGCCATTGGTAAAGCGCCTTCATTTCCTCGTCATCACTTTTCTCTATAAGCAACTCTAATGCCTTCGAATAGGCTACGTCCAGAGCTTTGTCTGCCGGTACTTCTATGTGCGGCTTAACTCCTGTTCCTTCCCAATTTGTATTGGTGATGGGGTTAATGGCTCGCCCGGTGGGTAGCCATATCGTGAAACGGTCGGTAAGGATATCGGTACCCCCGGGATGTGCCCCACCACCGGTTGTTTCGCCAATTAAGGTGGCGCGTTTCAGGTTTTTAAGATTATAACTAAACTCTTCCGCCGCCGAAAAAGTGCCTCCGCTTGTTAATAAAAAAACAGGGGTTTTCGCACTTCGTGTTCCGCTCACATGAGGGAGTGTCCATGTTTGTGTATTGGAATCGGCCGGCCGCCAATAGAAATTATTGAGATGCACCGGTTCGCTGTCGAATAAATAACTTGAAATAAGTTGGATCATCTGTGGACTTCCACCACCGTTCTTCCTAAGATCGATAATGATCGCGTCGCTGTTGCTTAAAAAATTCATAGCGGCCACAGCAGTGGGACCGGCGAATTCTACATTCGAAAAACTACGAAGATCGAGATAACCAATATTGCCGCTCATGATCTTTAGTTCCTTAAACCCAAAGTTATCGCGTTTCATGCTGTTGATATATCTGTTTAAAAATGCAATGCTGTCTTCGGGAGTAACAGATTGTTGTTGCTCTGCTATTTGCTCTGGTGCAAACGATACCCGAAGGTGTTTATCCTTACTCACCGCCTGGAGGTCGGTAGTTAGTGTAGAGGCAAACTGCCGGGGATCTTTTATCGACTTATAATCGCCTTTTGCCAGTTTGTCTTTGATACTTGCAGCCATCTTGGCCGCAACCTCTGGAAATACATAGTTGGCGTTTAATTTTTTTTCAATCGAATCAATCACCATTTGTTGTTCATTGATCGTTAATACTTGCTCCTGGGCTTTTAACTTTGTGGTAAATAACAGGAGTAGGGCCACAATGGCTAATGTGATGCTGTTGTAAATTTTCATGATCTTAATTGTTTGTGCAATTGGCACGAATCTTTTTTAAGATGGTTTCCAATTGCTTTTGTTCGTTTTTTGATATTCCTTGTAATGATGAATTTCTGTTGTTCTGAATAATGGGTGGAAGTATTTTTAGAACTTCCTTTCCTTTTTGTGTGATCTCTATATTGAATCTGCGTCTGTCCTCTGTGTGCATCGATCTTTTCAGGTATTTTTTTTTAACCATTGTATTGATCATACGGGTCATGGAAGCATTGTCCTTAAAGACCAACTCGGCGATCTCTTTTTGCGTCATATCCGGGTATTCATCTAAAAAAATAAGTACTAGCCCCTGATCGATCGTCATGTCTTCTATGGCTTCGGAAATATTTTTCTGGGCAAATTTGCGGTATTCCTTGATCGTACTTTCAATAGCGTGAAAAATGGTTTCCGAAGGAAGAACTAACTTCATAAATAATTAATTTGATATAAATATAATTGATATATCAAATATAATACCAAATTTTAACTATTTTTTAAAAATTGTACCGTCTAGATAGCGTGTACGAACAACCCGTCGTCTGTCTTTTCGACTTTGGCCAGGTTGTTTTTGGTAAGATGTTTAATGGTTTTGTCCCACTTCTTGTTCGAGAGGCCAGATTGTGCTTTTAATTCTACCAGGAAAATAGGAGAATGGTCCTTTAAATAGTCCAAAACCTGCTTTTCATCTTCAGAAAGTGCCACCTGTTTCTTCTCAGGTTTCATTTGAGGGAAGAAAAGAACTTCTTGGATAGAGGCATTATTGGTAAGGAACATGATCAATCTGTCCATACCAATTCCCATTCCACTGGTTGGGGGCATACCGTATTCCAGGGCTCTTATAAAATCGTTATCGATGAACATCGCCTCATCGTCACCCCGATCGGCTAGTTTCAGTTGTGCTTCAAATCGTTCGCGTTGATCTATAGGGTCGTTAAGCTCACTGTAAGCATTTGCTACTTCCTTTCCGCAAACCATCAATTCGAATCGTTCGGTAAGTTCAGGGTTGTCTCGGTGTTCTTTGCATAACGGACTCATCTCCTTGGGATAGTCTGTAATGAAGGTTGGTTGTATAAAATTTCCTTCACACTTCTCCCCGAAGATCTCGTCGATCAACTTTCCTTTCCCCATCGAATCATCTACCTCTACACCCATTTCAAGGGCTGCAGCTCGTAATTCGGCTTCTGATTTATCTGTGATATCGAAACCTGTAAACTGTTTAATAGCATCGGTCATAGTCACCCTGGGGTATGGAGCCTTGAAATCGATGGTATGATCCCCAAAAGTTGCCGTGGTAGTGTTGTTAACAGCTTTGGCGCAAAATTCCAGAAGCTGCTCACAAAATTCCATCATCCAGTTATAATCTTTGTAAGCCACGTAGATTTCCATGGCTGTAAACTCCGGGTTGTGGGTGCGGTCCATTCCTTCATTTCGGAAATTCTTGGAGAATTCGTACACCCCGTCGAACCCGCCAACGATTAGTCTCTTTAAGTATAATTCGTTTGCTATACGCAGATATAAGGGCATATCCAGCGTGTTGTGATGGGTAACGAACGGCCGCGCGGCTGCACCTCCCGGGATGGGTTGTAAAATTGGAGTTTCCACTTCAAAATACCCGCGGGCATTAAAGAATTCCCGCATGGCGTTGAAGAGTTTGGTCCTTTTAACGAAAACCTCCTTCACATGAGGATTCACAACAAGATCTGCATATCGCTGTCGGTACCGCTGTTCGGGGTCTGTAAAGGCGTCGTGTACATTCCCTTCCGAATCCACCCTGGGCTGAGGAAGGGGTTTTAAGGCTTTAGACAAAAGTGTGAAATTTTTTACCATCACGGTCTTTTCGCCTACCTGGGTAGTGAACAATTCTCCTTCTACCCCAATAAAATCTCCTATATCGAGTAGTTTCTTATAAACTTCATTGTAGTGGGTCTTATCTTCCCCGGGACAGATCTCATCCCGGTTGAAATATACCTGTATACGGCCCTCGGCATCCTGTAATTCGGCAAAGGATGCTTTTCCCTGAATTCGGCGTGACATGAGTCGGCCGGCAATATTTACTTTTTTTCCTTCTTCAAAATTTTGTTTGATCTTACCCGAGGTGCTATCTACAGGGTATAAGGCCGCCGGATAGGGCTCAATGCCTAAATTTCGTAATTGGGACAATTTTTCCCGTCGTATCAGCTCCAGTTCTGAAAGTTGCATAGGTACACTACATTTTGAATTGCCGCCTGTCTGGCAGACGGCACAAAATTAACTTAATTCAAAAAACTAAGTGTTATAACTTTCAGAAAAACCCGGTGTTAGTGGGAAATTTTAGATTTAATATAAGCCATAGAGGTGGCAGCTTCTTCATTCTCCGGGTCCACACCCAGGGTTTTTTCATAATATCGAATGGATTCTGAATAGCGTTCCATGATCCCCAGGGTGTTGGCTAAACTTAAATATGTACCGGGTTCTTCGGGAAATAACAGTGTATTGAGGGTATAGACCGAGATGGCTTCTTCCTTTTTTCCGGCATAGAATAGTACAGTTGCGTAGGTATTCAACTCGTACCTGTTCTTCACAACCAGTTTTAATTCGGGTACTATTTTCTTCGATCTTTTGATAAGTTTTTCAGCTCCATGTTCGGTTAAGAATTCATTCACCATGGTTACGCCATGATAACCCGGGGTATAATTTCCCTTCTGTATTGCCAGTATATCGGCTTCCAGACTTTTAATTGGGCGTTCGGTAATTCTGTTCACTTCTTTACCATTCAGATAAAAAATGAAAGTAGGTACCCGGTGTATATTCTTTCCAAGCTGTTCTCCACCCGGACTTTGTTTGTATGTACCCTTGTCCCGGTCTACCGCAATAGCCGTTAATCGTTCCATCGGAAATTCGGCTGCTTCCAACACCTTGTAAAATCTTGGGACCTCTCGTTTACTATCTCCGCACCAGGTGCCCATAAATAATTCGATAGTATACTTTTTCAGATCGGTTTTTATTAGATCGATGATGGCGGGGTCTGGGGTGTATGCGGTATAATTCTTCTGAAACCATTTTCCGTAGCTGTTGGCACTTAGCCCTTCTTTATTGATCTTTCCTAAGAGTTTAGGAACGTTGTCTTCGGAAATAATTTCTTTGTTAATGGGTTGGGCCTGGACGGCTGAAAGGGATAAACAAAGGAGTAATAGGAATAGTTTGGTTTTCATGGTAGTTCGTTTTTTGAATGATGAAACGAAGATGACCATGCTTCCGAAGAAAACGAAAAGAAAAAGGTTTGAAATAGGGACTAGCCCCCCGGTTGAATTTTTATTTAAGAAGCATAGAGCGTCTTTACCTCATCGCGCGAACTAACCTTCAGTTTCTTATACAGGTTGTTGATATGAGTCTTAACCGTACTCACACTTACAAACATTTCACTGGCGATCTCTTTGTTGGTTTTATCGGCCAGAATAAGCTCCAGGACTTTTTGTTCCTGATTAGACAACACTTTTCCGGCATCGGGGATGGCATTTTTAACTTTTTTCCATTTTCCGAAGAAATAAAAATTTCCCAACACCGAGATCAATGCCATACCGGATGCGAGGTAAACCCACCAGGGTAATTTGGCCTCGCTGGCCATTTGTACCAAAAATTGGTCTGCTTTAAGTTCTGCCTCGTATTGCTGAGTGTAGGAGGTTTGCGGATACGATGTTTTTAATCGGGTTAATAATTCGGTGTAGTAGCTGTTATTTTCTAGATCCTCCAGGTAATAGGTATGGAGATCACTGCCCCGGTCACTCAGGAAACTGTAAATATATAGTTCGGCCAGGGGTTCGTTGAGTTGTTCGCCGTATTGTTGCAGGATACTAAACCATTTGCGAGTATTTATCTTCCTGTTGGCTTCACTGCGATAGGTGCTAAAGGCGAAGCGCATGTCGTTCTTAAGTGAATCGATCTTCAGAAAAGCATTGGACCGTTCATCTTCAGAAACAATTTTACAAAACATCTCATTTTCGAAAGTAACCGGTAAGGACAATGTAAGCGAGTTGTTGGCAACGAACACCACCTCCTTACTATTGGCACAATGACCACTTACATGAGAAAGATTGTATTCTCCGTCGGGACAAGTATCCACATGTATACGATACATTCGGTTTTCTTCTGGTAGATTGTTTCCCGTAAAACTGAAAAATCCGGTAGAATCTGGCTTAATCCTGGCAATGATCTGCTCGTTATATACCCCGGAGATCTTCCTGTAATCTTCAACTAAAGAAAGGTAAACCTCACCATCGATCATACTGCCATCTACATACCCACTAAATTCGTACTGCGCATGTACCAGAGGGCTTATCAGCAGACAAAATAATAGAATAACAGTTCTATATGCGTTCATTTTGAGATTATAGTTTAGCCTGTGCTTCTTCCAGATAACCTTTAAATTCACTATCATCCGGAGCCATGGCTACCGCCTTCCCAAAATATTTCGCAGCTTCCTCGTATTGTTCCATATCCATATACCTCGAGCCAAGTCCGGCATAGGCATTTGGGTTATCGGGGTAGATCATCGTATTTAAGGTAGCCACCTGGATACCTTCTTCTTTTTTACCCTGGCGGAAAATGGTTTTGGCATAAGTATTCAATTCGTACACATCTCGTGTCTTCCCGGTAAATTCGGCCGCAAGTTTGTCAAGATCTGTTTTAAAGTTTTCAAGGCCCATTTCGTTCAATCTGGCATGAACCAAGTCTGCCGCAAAGTAGTAGGGTGTATATCCTCCATCGAGGATAAGCTGCAGATCCTCTTCCAGGGTACGCACCGGGTATTCGATGATCCTGTTTATTTCTTCACCTTTATTTTTCAGGATAATAGTAGGTACATGATGGATGTGCCGGCCTTCTTCTTCACCTCCTGGGCTGCGTTTATAGTTTTCTATCTCATCGTCTATGGCTATTATAGTGAGTTGTTCCATAGGATAATCTGCTGCCTCGAGTATTTTATAAAGGGTGGGGATCTCGCGCTGACTGTCCTCACACCAGGTGCCCATAAACACTTCAATCTCGTATTCTTTTAGCTGGTCCTTGTAAGATTCGACGAGCTCTGAATTTACCTGATAGTCCTCGTAAGCCGGCTGAAACCATTCGGCAAAGACAGGTTTCATTAGTTCATCTTTATTGATCTTTCCCAAGAGTTTGTCTTCGATTTCATTGGGAACTACTTCTTCGGCCACCTCCATCCCGGCCTGCTTGTCTTTACACCCCGTTAGGGTGGTGATTAGAATTAGGAAAAGAAAAATTTGAGATCTCATAAATAATTTTTTGTAAATATAACGAGCGATATTGAGTTATTCAACATTGTAACAAATGTCTTAAAAGCTGCTCTAATAGAATGCTATTAATTGTAATTTCGTGCTTATGAGTATTTGGAGGGTATTGTTGTCTATTTTATTTCCGCCCCTGGCTGTGATCGATAAAGGTTGTGGCTCCGTCCTGATCGTACTTATTTTAACTGTCTGCGGATGGATACCCGGTGTAATTGCAGCGCTTATTATTCTAAATAATCCCAATCGTTAATTAAATCTTGTAAAAAACGATCTTTTGTTATCGGGATAGCCAATCTTCAATCTCTTTTTTTAGTTCGGCCGCTTTTTCGGGATTTCGTTCCAGCCAATTCTCCGTCTCATTTGGGTTCTTTTCAAGATTGAAAAGAAGGGGAGTCTCTTCATGATGAATATATTTATATACCCCATCGAAAACAGCCTTGAAATCACGCATTTCACTAAAAGCCAGCCCATCTCCTTCAAATTTATCTTTACAATCCAGCAGTGGCAATAAACTGTGACCGTTTTTTATAGAACGGATCGTACTATCCTCAACCTGTGCTATGTCCAGGGTGGTTTTCACTAAGTCGATAAGCTCTACCGGGGTATAGTCTAACTTTGGTTCAAACTTCTTTGGATATGAAATGATCAGAGAGGCATCAAGCACTTCTTTAAAGAGGGTATTCTTACCTAATAAACCATGATCGCCTGTCATGATCCCGTGATCTGAAAAGAAAACGACGACGGTGTTGTCCTTATATCGGGAGTTTTCAATAAAATCCAATAGTCTGCCAATTTGGGAATCCACATACGAAATAGCAGCTACATAATTCCTGCGATATCCCAAGGTTGTGTAATCGTTGTAGATATTGTTTGGGTACATTCTTAAGCCTTCAGGAAGTTCGTAGTTCGCTTCGGCAGGATCGATAATGTTGGGCATCTGACTATTATATAACCCCCTGCCATATTCTTCCTGAACATTGAACGGACCGTGTGGGCCGGAGTAGTTTAGCCACATAAAGAAAGGCCCTTCTTCGGTATATTCACTCAATTTTTTCATGGCATAAGTGGTGAAATGACCATCCATGCTTTCGGTGTCCGGGTCCAGGGTAGTGGGTTTGCCGCCGCCCTCCTCCATAAATTTCTCCAGCAGTCCGTTTTGAAATAGAAAATCTCCATAAGATTCTCTACCTTCCTCCCAGCAACCCATAGTTTCATATTGTTGTTTCGCCATATCGATGACCATGGATCTACCATAAGACTGATAAACAGAATCGAATCCCATATTGCATTGAATTGCCTTATTCCTCAAGTCGATCACATTCTCCGGCCGTAGTCCTTCTCCATTGGGGATGAGGTGATTCTTGCCAACCCAGAAATTGGTATAACCGTGCTGTTGCAGCGTCATGGGAAAAGCCCATATATCTTTTGGTAAGGATTTCAAGTCCAGATTTTCATAGAGCCCTAGTTCGTGGGGATATTTTCCGGTGATGAGAGAATTTCTTGATGGGGTACACATCACCCCTTGTGCCATGGCATTCTTAAAAATTACCCCTGAGTGAGCAAGACTATCAATGTTGGGAGTTCGTGCAATCTTTGCCCCGTGTATGCCAAGATATTTGGCCGTAAGGTCGTCTACTTCAATAAAGAGAATATTTGGAGGAGGATCTGGTTCGGGTTGGGAGGGGCCGCATGAAAAAATGCTGATACAAGTTATCAACAAGAAGTATACTTTATTCATAACGATAATATCATAGTTGATAAGGATTAGAATTCATTACCAAGATACTATTAAATTTAATTGCAGACATACGCAACAGATATATTAACATTGTTACAGAACCGTTATCTTTCGGTATCTTTGTTCACAAGAAATTACAGGATAAAATGGCTGTATTATGAAACAAATTTTTGTATTAACCCTGGTAGCTTTTTCGCTCGTAAGCTGCCAATTCAATGAAACCCTTGTATTGAATGAGGACGGAAGTGGAAGGATGTCACTTAGTATGGATCTGAGCGAAATGATGGCATTTGGAGGAGAAATGTCTCAGGATTCTACTTTTACAAAGCAAGACACTATCGTTTCCCTGAAAGAGATCTTCGATGAGAAGAAGGATAGTATTTCAAAACTGTCGAAAGCAGAACAAAAACGACTGAAATCCATAGAAAACTACAAGATCCACATGGTATCCGATCCTGAGGAAAATAAGCTTATCGTGGATGTTTTTTCAGACTTTAAAGACGTTTCAGAAGCCAATAACTTAATGCAGGGCTTCGAACAAACTGAAAGTCTTCTGCCAGGTAGTAAAAGTGCTGACGCAGATGGTGATGGTCCGGAATCTGAACTGCTGGGAGTTTCATTTACGTATAAAAAGGGTGTTTTTAAAAGAGATGCCTTTATAAAGGACGAGGAACGCCATAAGTCTCAGCTCGACAGTTTGAAGCAAGCGGAGTCTTTCATGAGCTCGATGAAATACAAAATAAAATACACCTTTCCCAGGCGGATCAAAAAGGCTTCGGCAGAAGACGCCACATACTCACTGGATGGTAAAACTATAGAACTGGAACGAAATTTCCTCGATTATTTTAAAAATCCGGATGTGCTGGATCTTGAAGTTGAATTAGAGAATTAGAAATGAATAAGGAGGTTATAGTACACGATCTTGGTTTTAAAGATTACAAGGAAACCTGGGACTTCCAGGAAGAATTGTTTCGGGAGATCCTCGATATAAAAATAAAGAACCGACGCGAAGATGCCGGTTTGCAAACGCCCAATTACTTCCTTTTTGTTGAGCACCCCCATGTGTATACGCTTGGTAAAAGTGGCGATTTAGGAAATCTTCTAATAGATGAGGATAAATTAGCCGAAATAGAAGCGAGCTTTTACAAGATCAATCGTGGAGGTGATATAACTTATCATGGCCCGGGGCAGATCGTAGGATATCCTATACTGGACCTGGAGAATTTCTTCACCGATATTCATAAATACCTTCGGTTTTTAGAAGAGATCATTATCCGCACCTTGGCCGAGTACAATATAAAAGCCGAACGTTCTAAGGGAGAAACAGGTGTGTGGCTGGATGTAGGAACACCATTCGCCCGAAAGATCTGCGCCATGGGTGTTCGGGCAAGCCGATGGGTAACCATGCACGGATTTGCATTCAATGTGAATGCGAACCTCGGGTATTTCGATCATATGATCCCTTGTGGTATAAAAGGGAAGGCAGTTACTTCTCTTAACGTAGAACTAGGCAAACCTGAAGTTTCCTTGGACGAGGTAAAAGGAAAACTCCTCAAGCATTTCAAACAGCTGTTCGAGGCGAAATTTGTAGAGAGGGCCGATATCAAGATCCAATAACTACAATCCCTAACAATAAAACAAAACCGCGGCCGAAACCGCGGTTAGATACTTCATTTCTTCCAACCTTCGATTACTTCGTAAAAGAGGTTAGCACACTGGTACCATCCAGCTTCCCCTTCTTGTTATAGTCTTCAGATTTTACAACACCCACTCCTTCGGCGATCCATTGCTTGGTAGTTCGTTTTTGATTGGCCGCCATGGATTTAATATGCGTTGATTGAGTAATTATGTAGCAATCGAAAGTCCCTGCAGGGGTGGTGACACTTTCCTGGCCCAGTACTTCGCGATCTGTAATAAGTGTACTCATATTAAAATTCATCCCGGACATGGACATTGTAACGATGATCTCGGCATCCGGAAGTGATTGTCCTACCGAAAGATCATTAGGCAGATCGAGATTAGTACCGGTTACTTCGTAATCCATTTGGTCACCATAAGCCGCCATTAAACTTGGGTTCATTAGGGACTTGAAATCTATGGAGACCACCCCGTTCTTACAGGTTGCTTCGTATTCTGTTCCTTTCATCTCATTTCCCTTGTGATCTGTAAGCGTCATACTCATATTGGCAATGGTAGCATCTCCATTGGTGCTAATATTGTGAATATGATATTCTACCATGCCTTGGGTTTTCCCCTTGGCATTATACATGGTCAATTGCGTTTTTGCTCCTTCCTTAAATGGATAGAATTTGCTACAGCTGGACTGTGCCTGGGTATAAAATAAAGTAAGGCATAAAGCTACTAGTGTAATAAGTGTTTTTTTCATTGTCTTATATTTTAGGTTTTAAACTCTTGATCCAATTCTGGATGCTTAGTTGGTGATTCTATTTATATATATCAGGTTTCTTAAATGCTTAATTTTCATAGTACGTTTTAATTCTAGTGCTTATTTGAAGGTAAAACCAGTATCTCTACGCGTCTGTTCTTTTGTTTGTTCTCGTCGGTATCGTTTGCTGCCACCGGTTGGGTTTCTCCCAATCCTTTAATCGTGAATTTATATGTATTCGATAGATTCTCTTTTAGATATCCAGCAACTTCCTGAGCTCTGTTTTTAGAAAGCATCAAATTACTTTGCGGGGATCCCACGTTGTCTGTATGGCCTTCAACAATGATCGTTCCTTCCGGGATTTCCTTGATCGCTTCCAGCAGGCGTTCCAATTCTGAAGTCGCACTTCCTTTTAACTCATATTCTCCTGTGTCGAACAATACAGCACTGTCAATATTAAGGCGCAAGGCGCCACCAATTGCCGCCACGGCATCTACATCAGCACCAGGGACTGTGCTAAAGGTATCCAGGTCGGTTAAACGAACATAATTGTATGTTTCGCCCGGTTTCACGTAACCGGCAAGGTCGACCATCGCAGTTCCCCCCTCAATCTTTCCAATGTCAAGCCAATTAACACCATCTTTCGAAATCTCCAGGCGAGTTGGCTCTATTTTGCCCATTTCAAATACATATAGGTCGGGGCCATTCACATCGGTTAGGGCGTTGTTGGTAAATTCGAGGGTAAGAACCCCGTTTAAACCTAAATTTCCTATTCTCGGATCCTGTAATCTGAAATTCTCCAGAGCCATATCGGGTTCCCCTAAAACTCCATCCGAATTTGCACCACCGTCTCCGGTATCATGAGAGATCACTACATCGGCGAACGAAAGTTCACCAAAGGGAAGGTATATATACTTTCTTCTGGTATCGATATAAGTAATCCCAATATCTTCCTCTTCCCCATACCACCCGGGATTCAACTTGTAAAATTCTTCCCGGGCCTTGTTAGCTTTCTGCATAAATTTCCCTGCGGCCTTGCCTTGTCTTTTTTTGAAATAATCGATAGTATACTTAAATCCTTCGGAGCACTTGGGGTCTTTCAAATATTCTGAAACATCCTTCGGGATCTCAAAATTCAAGGCGCGTTTGGCGGCAGTCGAATTGGGATGATTTTCGGTATTCGGAAAATCTTTAAGCATTTCTAATTCGGCTTCAGAAACTTCAAAATAATTCAATAAAATAGGCACCACATTATCATCTGAAGCCACACCTAACCTTCTAAGTGCTGTCTTTCCGGTTCGTCCTCCCCGATACATATAATGTTCGGTCATATCCTCTAAAAAACCTCCCGTAGGATTGTTTGTATATGCCCGTATCCTTTCCCGTCCGTCGATTTCGTATCCCATAGAAACCGAAGCCGGCGAAATATTTTGCTCTAGCAGGTCCCGCATAGGCTTATAGGATTGGTGTCCGTTAGACAAGTGAACTTTCAGGGCTGGGAGGTTGAGTTCGAACTCATCTCCGTTGTCCTTGATCAGCGCTTTTTCCTTCAGCTCCGTATCCCCATCTATAAGTTGTTGCAGGGTGGATAATTCGGTTTTATCAAGGTCTTCCTTTTTTATATAAACCCTGTTCTCGCCTGTATCGAATACGGATTTCGATCTGGTTTCTGTAATGCTCTCCTCTGTAGTATCCTCTTCGGTAACTTCAGGAATCTCAAACTCGATCGTTGGCTGCTCTTCGTTCACAGCTTGCTCTTCCAGATCGACTTCTGCCGTTTTGACTTTCTCTTCAGAATCCTTGCATGAGATTAACCAGCCACATAGTATGCATAAAACAATTACTTTTCTCATCTTAATCTGTTCTTTTATAGTTCATAATCGTAATTCTACGCTAAGCGGTTGGGAATGATATTCTCATCCGGAGAAATGTCTTGGTGGTTAGCCCCAAGATCATGTGTAGTATCAATGCGATTAGATAATTTGCTCATAGATTTTTCATGAACTTATCCTGTGTTTAGGTTGAGGTATGCTATCGTTGGTAGAATCGATTATGGCATCATCGTCTTTTTTCGATTTCCGCTTACGCTGCTTTTCCTTTTTCGGTGCATCAATTACACTATCGAGAGCTCGGTCTGTAGATTTTCTGGTTTCTCTTTCTACACGGCGTTCTACAGTTCGCTCGGCAGCTCTTTCGGCTCTTTTGGAAAGTTTTTTAAAGATCTGTGCATCTGCCTGGGCTCCGAGGAGCAGGAAGAAAAGGATTAAGAAATACTTAGCTGTTTTCATAATTTCTGTTTTTATTGTTTCATTATTTTCTGAAAGTTGTTTGTTTTATAACCTTATTCTTGTGCGTAATCTTCAGGGTGTATATGCCATCCGCGAGGTGGTTTATATTGAGGTAGATTTGGGTAAATGGTTCCAACTCAACATTCCCGGCATAAACGTTACGCTTTTTTTTCATGGGGGAATCGATTTAACATTCCAAAAGTAGGTGAGGAGCCAATCGCTCTATTGGAGCATTGTAACCATTACTATAATATATGTAACACACCTTTAATTAAGGGGTTTCCGGTTAATGTATCGATCGATTGGGGAGTTTTACTTTGCGAAATAATCGGATGGGGATGTCCCGAATTCCTGTTTAAAGCACTTGGTGAAATACGAAGGGTCATTGAATCCAACAGTATACCCTATTTCCGATATATTAGCTTTGTTTTCTTTCAATAGGCTTAATGCAAGTTTTAATCGCTGCGACCTTAAAAATTCACTGGTGGATTGTCCTGTGATCGCTTTTAATTTTCGGTGTAACTGCATACGGCTCACCCCCATCTCTTTGCTAAATAGCTCTGCACTAAATTCGGGATTGGTAAGATGTTCGTCCATAACCTTCTGCAGCCTTTCCAGGAATTGTTCATCGGCCGAAGAGATGGCAATTTCTTTTGGTCGTAATACAACTTCTTGCGTAAATCGCGATTGTAATTTTCTCCTGTTTTCAAGTAAATTAGAAACAGTAGCCTTCAGTAATTCTGCATTAAAGGGCTTAGTGACATAGGCATCGGCACCACTGTGAACTCCTTGGAGCTTATCTGTGTCGTCCGATTTGGCCGTGAGCAAGATCACAGGAATATGAGAGGTGAACTCGTTTTCCTTCAGTTTTTCGGTGAATTTAAATCCATCCAGTTGGGGCATCATCACATCACTTATCACGACGTCTGGAATGGTTTCTGAAGCCATAGCAAGGCATTCATTTCCATTGGTAGCCATTTGTATCTGGTAGGTAGATTCGAAAATCGAGGACACGTAATTTCGAATTTCCGTATTATCATCGGCTATTAGCAGGATGGGAGCATCTTCGGGGATAGCCAATTGTTGTTCAGCTATACTTTCATCCGATATTTTATCTGCTGTATCGCTTTTCTGAAGCGCTTCTGAAAGGATCTCTTCGGGAGAGAATGCCTTCTTTGCCACGGGGAGTCTTACAATAAATTGTGTGCCTTCCTTTTCCGAACTCTCTACCGAAATACTTCCTTTGTGTAGCTCTATAAGTTCTTTTGTGAGCGCCAGACCAATACCGGTTCCCGGATTTTGAGGATCGGACTGATAGAATCGTTCAAATATCTTATCCTTTTGCCCTCTGGACAAATAATTTCCTGAATTAGAGACACTAAGAACAAAATCGTCGCCTTCCTGTCCTCCTTCAATTTTTACACTGCCACCTTCATTGGTATATTTTATTGCGTTGCCCAATAAATTAAAAAGCACCTTTTCCATGGCGTCGCGGTCAAACCAATCCATCGATCGCTCATCTTTTTTCAGAGAGACCTTCATGGTGAGATCCTTTTCTTTACTGCTGAATGAGAAAGCCTCCGCCTGGGCGGCTATAAAATTCGATAAATTACCGGGTTGAACCTTTAAACTCATATTCCCGCTTTCCAATTTCGATAAGGCAAGTAGTTGCTCTACCAGCGATTCCAGACGTTGTGTATTGGCCCTGGCGATGAGAAGGTTCTTGCGGTCATTATTAGATAAGGATTCTGAACGTAATTGATCCTCTACCGGACCTTTTATCAATGTGAGCGGAGTTCGAAACTCATGAGAAATATTGGCAAAGAAGGTGGACTTCGCCTTATCGAGTTCCTTGAGTTTCTTATTGGTCTTCATCCGGTTTCTATACTGAAAGAATAAAAACAATCCCGCTAGCGCCATAAGTCCGATCCCACCCAATAAAACATTTCGCTGATTTTTCTTCTGTTCCTCTACCAGCTCATTCTGCGAAGTTAATAAGGCAATTTCACGATCCCTGCTTTCGGTTTGATAGATCGCTTCGATCTCCCTGATCTTTTCAGAACTCTGAATTTCCATCAGGGAATCCTTGATCGCAGTTGCGCGGTTCTTGTACTCGAAAGCTCTCTTATAATCATTACGCTGAGCATAAGACCTTGAAAACAGCTCGTAAGTCTCCTGGGCAACCTGGCTATTCCTGGTTGATCGATTTAAGGTTTCGGCTTCATTTAAATAGCCCAGGGCCTTGGATGTCCTGCCTTGGTCTAAGGCAACTTTTGCCAGTTCGAGGGCGTTGAGGGAGGCCTCGTAGGTGCGGTTGTTCCGCTTGTGAATGGAAAATCCTTCATTAAAAAATGCTTCGGCCTTATCAGGCTGCTCCTGTTTAACTTTCAATTGCCCTAAATAGGTGCTTATCTCACCCACAGTGCGTTCGTCCTTGATCGTCGAAAAGAAATTGTAACTCAGCGTTAACAGGCTGTCGGCCTTCGAAAGCTGGTTCTTTTTCATATACACCTGGCCCAGGTAAATGTGTGTGGTATTGAGGTAGTAGGTGGCATTACCCCCTAGTTTTTCAAATTCGTTGTTGGCACGCAGATAATACGTTTCGGAGGCATCGTAATCTTCAAGTTCAAGATAGATGTTTCCTAAATTCTGATAGGCAGCCGCGATCACATCGGGCCGTAAAGCTTCGATCTTATGAACCGAATCCACCACCAGTAACTTCTTAATGGCTTCGTCCAGTTTGTTCTGTCTGGCGTAGGCTGTAGCCAGGGCAGTGTGGCTGTCTGCAAAGATCATATTGTTGGGATCGTCGTATTCTTCTGTAGTTTCAATCGCCTTTTCGCAGGCGGCTACAGATTCGTCCATCATACCCATTAGGTAATAAGTTCGACATAGACTGTTATAGGCCCTGGCGGCGCCAATAGGGTAATCGATGGTCTTTGCCAGCGCGAGTGCCTGTTTAAAATACACTATGGCCGAATCATTTTGCTGGAGTCGTTTAAAACACTGGCCAATGAGATAATCGGCATCGATCACTCCCGGCCCGTACTTTTTTTGTTGGGTAAATTCTTTGATCTTACGGGAATAGTAGAAGGCACTATCTGGATTGGGATTGATGTTTTGTGCCATCTTAATTCTCCAACCACTAATGGTCACGGAATCCTCTTCCGAAATTATTTTGGTATAGGTGGTTGCATCCTGTGCTTGAAGGAAGGTCGTTAGTATGAGACACAGAATTAGTACAACTCGTGGCATGAGGAGGCTACTTGTTACTTAAAGATAAGGAATTAAATGAAAACATCAAGATATGACCACTTTGATGAGACATACTGTTAATCTTATTGAAGCTCGTATAATATTACTTCATTTGCCTCACCGCGTACCACTAAGTGAATCGATTTAGAGCGGTCGAGACTAGAAATTTCGGCAACTGAAGTTCCGTAAACAGGAAAGCCCGCCATCAATTCACCAGATGCGCGGTAAACAAACACCTTATTTTCCTGGGTTTCGGTTATAGTTATATAATTTTCGCCCTTTACTCTGTATATTCTCGGTTGGGTATAAATACCAAAAGGCAATTCCACTAATTTACCGTT
Source organism: uncultured Flavobacteriaceae bacterium (assembly GCA_905479745.1). GTDB lineage: Bacteria > Bacteroidota > Bacteroidia > Flavobacteriales > Flavobacteriaceae > Pukyongia. The sequence goes on from CAJQNO010000044.1 coordinate 27,059, forward strand.
AATGCGTAGCAGGTTGTCATCTAAAGTAACCTTTGTCTTATAGTCGATGAGGAACGAATAGTTTGTAGAGATATTAAGCTTTTGAGAACTAACGCTACCGTTTTGTGATATGGATTCCTTGGTTTTTTCTGAAGTAATTACAACAAATTTAGAGCCTTCTTCGGCTATGGGCATGTTAGAGAACTTAAATCGTTTGTTCACGGTTATCCTCGATTTTCCAACGCGGCTCAGGATATTCAGTTTACCATTCTCTTCGGCGAGCAGGATATAATCCTTATTACTCATCCTTATATGCTGAGCCGGCAATACAATATCTGAAGCAGTACCCTCGAATTTAAATCCTTTTACATTCTTACCCTTGCTGTCGTAAAGAAGGAGTTCCCTGCCCTGAACTATTGCAAACCGGTATTTCCTGTTATTGTCGTAATCAAAAACAGACAAGGGTTGAGTGATCTCATCCTTAAAATTCACCGGGAAAGGAGACACGTTGTTTCCATTTCGGTCCAATACGTATAATTTGCTTTTGGTAGTGAAGGCAAGTTGTTTCTTTCCATTTCTAAGGATATCTACTTCTTGGATCTTTCCCAATACGGGTTCTCTAAGATCCTTGCTCCACAATATTTTCCCGTTCGAGGAGATAAGGTGTAGCTTATTGCCCATGTCCTGCACCACAATATCCTTTCCTCCGGTGCGGTGATTGGTAAAAAACTGCGCTTCTCCCAGGAGATCTGCTTCCAGTTTGGTGCTAAATACCTGTGCTACGCTGCCTGTGATCTGTCGGGTTTTACCGGCCTCGAGGCAAACATAATTAACATGTGCAAAGTTGCGATCGTAACTGTATTGCAAAGCAGACAATTGATAGCTGGTCGGCCCAACTGTTGTAAAATCGGGGGTCTCTACTAACACATTCGAAATACCTTTGTATACATTTTTATTAAAATGCATTAGAAGTACAGAGGATGCACTGGCAAGTTCCCGTACAGATTTTTGGTAATTGGGGGTATTTGCAAGGACATTGTTACTCTTGAAGGCTATGATAAACCTTTCGGCGGTAGCCATACTTTCAGAAAAAACAAAATAATGCTCTAATTGGAAGGCATATTTTGGCGATGTTTTATTAATAAGAGGCCTGAAGTTTTCAATAAATACATCCGAGTTCGAAAAATCGTAGATTTCAACATCCCTGAAAACGGTGTTTTCAGACAGCATAGGAGCCAAAGCTTCATTGGTTAAAGATGCATCGATACTGCTCATTACGATAGCATTGCCATCCTCAAACTTAATGTCGCTAATTTCGGTAATGGTTTCAAACATTGGGACCGGGCTGGATGATATACTATCTTTTCGATAATCACGAAGACGATTTAAAAAGATATCGGGATGGTTGTATGTAAAAGTTACAGAGGATTGTGCATCTACAGGATGCACAGAAGCTATGGTGTTTTGCTGCGGAATCTGTCCCTTAAAAATATCGATAAACCGCGGGATGGTATCCCGGTTGAGGCCCACACCGGATGCAGTTATCCCCCCCGATGCTATAGTTACATTCAATATTTGATGGCTCGATAAGGGTACATTTACCGAATCCTGAAGGCTTAGCAAGGGAGCATTTCTAGAGATGATCAGTTCGCTTTCTCCTGCGATGGGAATCTCCCCGTCAAAACCTGCATTCTTTCCTGATAAGACCTCCTCCAACATTTTCTGAGATGAAAAAAGCAGGAGAACACTATCTTTTATAGCCTTGTATACTGTTTGATCCTCGATGCTTATCCTATCCAGAGTCGTATTTCCGTAGCTAAGTTTTTCTGAAATTATATTGGGAAGCGAGTCTAGTTTAAAAACTGCCGAATCCTGCCGGGTAATAAAGGCAAAATCGGGTGATGAACTGTTGTTGTGATGAATGCTTAGTACAGATCTGGAGCGAGGTTTCAATAATTTTAAGGCTGCATTTTCTCCTGATAGTAGCCTGTAAAGCTCGCTGTTTTTTAAACTTTTGAAGGCCGCATTTTGTTGCAGGTCTTTCCGAAGGATCTCATAATTAGTAATAGATAGCACTGTAGAGGCATTATCAGGAACGAAATCCTCAAGCTCGGCCCGGGTATCCTGTTCCGGGTCACAGGCCATAAGCAGGCTGAACGCCATGAGCCCTAATACTATATTCTTCATCCACTTCACAACACAAAAATAGTTATGAAAGGGAGTTTTAACAGAGCTGCTTTGAAATCTTTATCGACTTCTTTTCAACAATCTAAAAGTTTAATCTCAGTTGTTCCGGTAACAGTCTGAAACTCTTTCTATGATATGGGGTAGGGCCATATTTTTTAATGGCTTCACGATGTTCGGCGGTGGGATAGCCCTTATTCTTTTTCCAGTTGTATGCGGGGAATTCCTCGTGTAATTGGGCCAGGTATTCATCTCTGTATGTCTTGGCCAGGATGGATGCTGCTGCAATGTGCAAGTATTTGCTGTCGCCTTTTACCACGCACTCATAAGGAATTTTATGGTACGGTTTAAACCGGTTTCCGTCGATAGCTATAAACTGAGAAGCTAACTTTAACTTTTCGATAGAACGATGCATGGCCAGTATGGACGCGTTAAGGATGTTTACCTGGTCGATCTCTTCCATCATCACATGAGACACAGCAAATGTCAATGCCTGTTCCTCAATGATCGGGCGAAGTTCTTCTCTTTTTTTTTCTGAAAGTTGCTTGGAGTCTGTAAGGTCGGGATGGGAAAAATCGTCGGGTAAAATTACTGCTGCTGCGGTTACAGGTCCGGCCAGGCAACCTCGGCCTGCTTCATCTGTACCGCATTCCAGTAATTGTGTGTGAATTTTGAGCTTTAACACTGAAATTAAAAGTAACTATTTTCGTTTAAAAATTTACCTTTGTGTGATAAGATAGGTATTCATGAACAAAACGCTATTGATCTTTCTCTTTTTCTGCTGTAAGACAGTAGTGTTCTCTCAAAGTTTTCCAAGCGGACCGGACAACACCCCCAAAAGTAAACCCCCGATCGATCTGTACAAGATCATTTCGGCAGATCGTGATACTACGATAGTAGATACTTCACTCACCATAGCGAAGGACTATAAGTTTAACTATCTCCGCAAGGATGATTTCGAACTGATGCCTTTTGCCAATGTGGGTCAAACCTACAATTCCCTGGCTTACACATTCGATAAAAGCAATCTTAAGCCGTTGTTTGTGGCGCAATCGCATCATTTTAATTACTTCGAGATAGAGGACATGCAGTATTTTCGGGTGCCCACGCTCTTTACAGAATTGTATTTCCGTACCGCTTTCGAACAGGGCCAGCAACTGGATGCATTACTCGCAGTTAATACCAGCGAACAGTTTAATTTTTCGATTGCTTACAAAGGGATACGATCTCTGGGGAATTATCAGCAAATGCTTACAAGCACGGGAAATTTCAGGTTTACCACTAACTACAACACCAAGAATTCACGCTATAAGATCAGGGCACATATAGCGGCTCAGGACGTATTGAACGAAGAAAATGGTGGCCTGAACGAAAGTTCACTCGCTTTGTTCAAGGCAGACGACCCCGAATTTGACGACCGGGCACGCCTCGATGTTAATTTTGAGAATGCCGAAAACAAACTGGAAGGACTCCGTTTTTATGCCGATCATGAATATGAGCTTATCAGGCGAAAAGATTCTACTTCTTATAGTATCCTGAATATCGGGAATGTGATAAGTTATGAAGATAAGTTCTACGAATATCGCCAGAACAGTCCCTATTCAGGATATGGAGCATCCTATGAGGATACAGATCTAATAAAAACTACAAAACTGGAAGATTTTAATGTTCAGGGATATGCACGTCTGGAGAACTCCATACTGGGAGAATTAAGTGCTTCTATAGGCTACACAGATTATAACTACGGCTATGACACGGTTCTGGATCTGGTAGATGGAAGAATCACCAACCGCCTTAAGGGGAATCTTGTACAATTTGGCGCCAGTTATAAAAAACAATATCGCGGTTTCGAACTTTCGGGAAGAGGAAAGATCAATATCTCGGGTGATTTCGATGGAAATTACCTCACGGCTGCGGCGCAATTCGCATTTAATGAGGAAAACAAGGTGAGGGCTTCGGCCACCATACATTCGGTAGCGCCCAATTTCAACTTTCTATTGTATCAGAGCGATTATGTAAACTACAATTGGCAAAACGATTTCGACAATGTAAAGACCCAGGAGTTGAAATTCGAGTTGCAGTCGGAGAAACTTTTAGATGCCACTGTGAGCTATACCGGAATAGACGATTATACCTATTTTACTATAAAAGCGAATGACAGCACTCCAACTCCCCAGCAGTTTGGTGAGCGGGTGGATTATCTAAAGATCAAGGCAGAGCGTGAATTTAGATATGGCCGATTCGCCTTAATGAACACAGTATTGTTCCAACAGGCAGTTTCGGGTGAAGAGGTATTTAATGTTCCCGAAATAGTGACACGACATACGCTGTATTATGAAGACGAGTGGTTTAAGAAAGCCTTGTTTCTTCAAACCGGGATCACCTTCAGATATTTTACCGAATACAATATGAACGGCTACGATCCTGTACTGGCCGAATTTTATGTTCAGAACGATGAGAAAATAGGTGGATTTCCTATGGTGGACCTCTTTTTTAATGCAAAGATCAAGCAAACACGTATCTATTTTAAATACGAACACGTAAACCAGTTGTTTAACTCAACCAACAGTCACTTTTCGGCTCCCGGATATCCTTATCGGGATGCGGTGATCCGCTTCGGACTTGTATGGAACTTTTTCCTCTAATAGCAGTTTGTGGGTCTAAAGCTAATATATCGGTTTCTTCGTATAAGCTTTGCCCTGGTTTGGTTTGTAAACGGATTTTACTGTAAGATTTTGGGCCTGGTGCCGCGTCACGAATTTATAGTAGCAAAGATACTTGGTTTCGATTATGCACAACAGTTTACGCACGCCATCGGTTTTGCCGAAGTGATCATGGGCTTTTGGATTTTAAGTGGTTATAAGGCAAAACTTAATGCTGCTACGCAGATCGTGGTTGTTTTACTTATGAATATCCTTGAGACCCTCATTGTTCCCGAATTACTCTTATGGGGTAGTATGAATCTGCTCTTTGCTTTCATTTTTGTACTTCTCATTTTTATAAATGAATTCATCATCGCTAAACGTATAACCTAAATGGCTGCATTTTCTTCACTAAAAGACCATCCTTTTGCCGTTGAAGCTTATTTTAACAGATCGGTGGTCTTTACATTTGCAGCCCCGAAAGCCGAACTTGAGCGATTCCTTCCCGAATGTCTTAGTCTGGATACTTTTAAAGACACTTATGGTTTCATTGCTGTGGCAATGGTAGACACAAGAGATCTCAGGCCGAAAGGAACCTCGAAGTTGTTAGGCAATGATTTTATGCTAGTAGGCTATCGCATTTTTGTTCGATATAAAAATTTAAAAGGAAGAAGACTGCGAGGTTTGTATATCTTGAAATCTGAAACAAATAAGAAGAAAATGGAACTCTTCGGAAATATCTTTACTCATTATAAATATGAGACTACAGATATTCGTTTTCAGGAGGAAGGTAAGCTTAGTAAGGTTTCTTCCGAAGCATCTAATTTTGAAGCAGTATTCCACGGTTCAAACGAGGAGGCATCCTTACCCGTAGGTTCGCCATTTTCCAGTTGGAAAGAAGCCCGTAGATATGCGGGTCCGTTGCCTTTCACATTTACATACAATTCAGAAAAAAAAGAAATACTCATCATCGAAGGAGTACGAAAAAACTGGAAGCCACAACCTTTGGAAGTACAGGAGTATCGGTTTAAATTTATCGAAGACCTTAAATTAAAGGATGTTGTTCTTGCTAATGCCTTTCAGATTGTAGATGTACCATATTACTGGAAAAAAGGGATCAAAGAACAATGGCAGGGATAAGAAAACCATACCAGGGCGTTTGGAATATCATCCGGTTCAACCGGCATTTTTATATTTTTTATTTTCTCGTAGTCATCCTACTCTTCGTCTCTCTACGATTACTTTGGGGAGGATCTTTGGCTGCATGGATTTGTATTCTAATCTCATTACCCGTAGCCATATCTCTTTTAATCTCACACTGGGTTTACGATCGTTCAGATCTCTACCAACTCTCCTGGCTTGATACACTTGGAATAAAACCCGGGGACACTTTAGTTAACATCAATGCCGGGTTCGATGAGTCCAGCGAGACCATAGCGCAGAAATACCCCGAAGCACGCATGGAGGTTTTCGATTTCTACAATGAAACCAGGCATACCGAACCATCCATTAGAAGAGCGCGCAGGGCATATCCTCCATATCCTGGTACCAGGATCATCTCAACATCTAAAATTCCTTTAGATGATCATGTGGCCGATTTCGTTTTTTTAATTTTAAGTGCGCATGAGATAAGGAAGGAGCAGGAGCGACTGGAATTTTTTAGGGAATTGCGAAGGGTGACTAAGCCCATGGGACGAGTGGTGGTGGTGGAACACCCAAGAGATGGCGCAAATTTTTTGGCTTATACTATTGGTGCTTTTCATTTTTTCAGCAAGAAAAACTGGATGATAGTCTTTAGAGAGGCCGGATTTAAAATTGAGAAAGTGATCAAAACCACACCTTTTATTTCAACCTTTATTGTAAAATGAAATGGAACTACACCTTAAGATCATCGGGACGTTACTCATGCTGCTGGCGCTAATTCATATTCCGTTTCCACGTTATTTTAGGTGGAAGGAAGAATTGAAAGTGCTCAGTCTCATGAATAGTCAGATGATGCGGGTTCATACCTTTTTCATCGCACTTACAGTATTTCTAATGGGTTTGCTGTGTTTTACTTCCTCCTATGAACTCGTCCATACAGCATTGGGCAGGAAGATTTGTTTGGGAATCGGGATCTTCTGGACGTGTCGACTATTTATTCAACTTTTTGTGTATTCTACGAAATTATGGCGTGGCAAAGTGTTCGAAACTGCCATGCATCTTATTTTTACCATGCTATGGGTCTATCTCAGTTTTATTTTTCTGAAGGTCTATTTTATACCTGCCACTTAATTATTGATACTGTCCATAACAGCTTCGATCAATTCTTCTGAAATGCTCCCAGCCGAAAGGCTATCCATCTGTTTAAATTCATCAAGGTCTATCTCGATCCTGTTGGGCCAAATATCTTCGTCTGAAAGATTTTCGGAAGCCTTCCAGGTTTCTCCTAATTGTTCGAGAATAGCCGATTCCCATTGAGAAGGGTGCTTGGCGTCGATCCAGACCACGTCGCGGTATTCGGTGTCTACCAGGGCGAGATCGGGAGTTGCAGAGCCATCAAATTTCTTACTGTCATCTCGTTTGGCAGCGATCGTACAGAAAACGAACATTCGCTTTCTTCCACCGATCTCTTTCACAAAAGGCCGGAATTCGACGGGCTTGTTAACGTTCCAATCGTATTCTTTACGCGACTCTATCACTTTTAAAGGCATGGCAGAGACCCCAGCCAATCCTTCTTTTTTAGCAGCGTGGTTATAGTAGTATAATTTATCGGTGCCGTCTGCTGGTATCATAACACTAAAGGAGAGACTGGTTCGTTCTTCTCCAACCGGTTCAAGGCCAAACCAATGGTAGAGCCCGCTATACGCATCGGTTTCCATACCAGCGAAGTTGAAATCGGTTACAAAGGGTTGCATATTCTCATCGTCTTTTAGATCCGGGATCTTCACCGCAGTCTCCATGTTCCAGGGAAGGGGATCGGTAAAACCGCCTAAGAATTGCAGTGACTCAGCCTGGAGCCTTGATATTTTTTCG
>CAJQNO010000045.1 GCA_905479745.1 uncultured Flavobacteriaceae bacterium
GGGCAATAGTATGGCTAACAATATGTGCTCAAAACGTTCTCGTGTAATTTTTCTTTTGAAACAATAAAGTGCTGTGATCGCCAGGCATATGGGACCACTTAAATTAAAACTTATAGCGCTTAAAAAGTTTGTGTCGTAATCCAGGTTAATGGCCGAAAATAATATTCCCGGTGTAAGTAACACCATAAATAAAATGTACGGCCAGGATTTTCGTGTAAATCCAACAAAGAACATCCCTATAAGCATGAAACCAATTACCGAGAATTTTGCAAACTCATAGGATATCCCTACACCTCCCGTCATACGTGAGAACACTTCAAATCCCGTAATATAAGCAGCTGCTAACAGGACTTCGTCGTTCTTATTGCCGTTGGAAAAAATCCTGTAAATAAAATAGCCAATCACAAATAAGAAGTAGACCTGGGCAAATGATCTGAATAAATACACGAGAACCGCTATCAGGCCGTGTAGCAGCAGTAGCTGGACATAGGTGATCTTTCGTATAGATTTAATTCGTTTCAACCTCTATAAAATGCTATCAATTGGGGCAATACGGCATCTGCCGAATAATTTTCTTTTATGTGTCTTTGGAACGCCAATGCCAGATCTGAACGTTGCTCCTGATCTTCAAAATACTTGAGAATCGCCTTTGCCAACGCCATATAATCCCCAGCTTCTACAATCTCACCATAACCGTTTACAACCATAGCACATTCTCCTACCTTGGTGGTTACTACAGCAAGGCCCGCAACTCCATATTCAAGCAAAGCAACAGGAAGTCCTTCACTATCCGAGGCTATTACTCCTATATCGCACTTACTTAAAAGGCCTAAGACATTTACTTGTTCTCCGTGTAAAGTAACATTTTCTATGCGATTTTCAGAAATATACGCACGAAGGTTCTCGTAATAATCAATATCTACCGGTTTTCCTATCAGATGAAGGCTGGCTTGAGGTTGCTTTTCGAGTATAACTTCAAACGCCCTGATTAAATTTAAGTGATTCTTCTGCCGTCTAAAATTTGCCAGGCAGACAATTCGGAAATTTTTAGTTCCGCCCAAACGCACTTCCGATGGTAAATATTTGTCTAAAGTCACAAAATTCCTTAAAAATAGAACCTTACCGGCATGTAGGTTCTGTTCAGCCCAATTTTTAAGTAATTGATTCACTGCAATTATTCCGAAGAATCTACGCGAGCAAAGTTTTAAAACACCCGATTTCCGTTCGGTCAACTGCTCACTTTTACCATAGTGATCGTGCCAGATCAACTTGAGTTTAGGCCGAAAGATCTTTAAGATCCACCCAAAGAAGAAACTGGATGAATGCGCGTGTATTATTTCAATATCATTAGCTCGAACAAATTTTAGTAACCGTATTAAACTAAAAATATCGAAGACTCCTTTTTTTCTCAGAAAAAGATAATCCACTTCTTTCTGTAAACCATCCTTCAATAATCCTTCTTTCCTGGTAGTACATAGCGCCGAATAAGATATCCTACCACTCAAACTATTGGCAAAAGTAACCGCAATTCGTTCGGCTCCACCCGGGTCTAAAGAATCAATAAGTTGCAACACCCTCATAACAATTTCTGAATTTCGGTTTCGAAAGTTTCCAGTGTATACTGCACAGACCACTCTTTTGCCCTCCCGGACATTTCCGAAAGTTGATCCGGCTTTTCTAACAATGACCGCAGTTGGTCGAGATCAGATTTCAACTCGGCATTGATCAATATGCCCCTTTTGCCATTATCAAGCATCCAGGGTACACAAGATATGGAAGTTACCACCGGAATACATCCCCAGAACATGGCTTCAGCGACTACCTTGGGCCATCCTTCCGACTTAGATGGTAGTATGAGGAAATGGGCTCGCTGGTAAGCTCTTTCTAATTCTTCGGAAGGCCTGTTGCCGTGTAAAGTTATGTTAGTCTCAAGGCTGTTTTCATGAATATACGAAGCCATCCTCTTTCTTTCTTCGCCTTCGCCATATACGTCTAATTTACATTCGAAACCTAATTTTATAAGTCTGTGAACTAATTGTAACGCATATACAGGGCGTTTTCCGGAAACGAGACTTCCGGCAAACATAAATTGGTAGGGTTCGTGAAACGATCTATCTACCGCAGTAGTAGCTTTATTTTTTGAATAGCTCGCGGTAAAAAATGCCTTTATATTTTCGGTTTGCCCCGGCCAATCTCCATAAACAATTACTTGCATATTTCTCGTGAGGAATGTATTGGACAACAACCACTTCTGAAAACGGTAGCTTACAGGTTGTTTGGCATTAGGATCCCAGTTACCTGCATATTTAGCTGTTTTCTTTTTGCCCGGAAATAATATCTGAACCAGACATCCCAATAATCCAATGTTTCCCGGACAGCGCAAGTGAATATGATCGGCCCTATACATTACCATCCAAATTTTTATAAGGATATACGGCGCATAGAAAAAAGACCTCAAAATATTGGGAAACGATTTTAAGGATACTCTCGGGATTTTATAAAACGTTATAGCTTCATGCCGGTACGGTAATTCTATTACTCCGGGAACAACTTCTCGTTGAGGTGCAAGGATGCTAACGCTTTGCGCTTTCTGTGTCCATAGATTCATCTCCCTTACATAGGGCGCATAAGCATACCACTGCTCCTTATAGAATATATGTTCGGCATGTGTTATAATCGCGAGTTTCATCTTGATCTCGGTTTATTGAACAGTAAGGACCACCAACCAATGGTTCGCCCCCAGGCTTCGGAAAGGGCCTGTTTACGTTTCGGACCAGTAAACGCATTCGAGTAGCGAATCAAAGTTAACAAAAAGGAAGTTGCGTTCCATTTAAACCGATCTGTCAATCCGGGTTTTGGGTACTTCACACGCCAGACATACCAGCCATTTCTCACTACCATTTTACCGTATTTAAAGGAGTTGGGTCTTCCTGAAGCTTCATGATAATGATCGAGGTTAGCCGAAGTGAGTAAATAATTTTTACCGTATTTTCTGGCTCGCAAACAAAAATCGGCATCCTCGTATAAACCGTAACCCTCAAAGTAAGTAGAAAACCTTTCTTTGTTGAAGAGATGTTTTCTAAAGCTCATCGCCATCCCGATAAGCAGATCTACTTCATAAAGTTTATTGTTTAGTGGATATGCATAAGTTCTTCCATGAGAAAAGGGCGGCATAATTCCTGGTGGCGAGGGAGACTGCAACCCTAAATAATTTCGTAGTACATTTCGAGAAGATTCTTTGATGAAATACCCATCTAGCACATAATATTTCCTGGGATTTAATTTCAATCCGGGAGTCAATTTCTTCCATCGATTTTCATTACGTGCAACACCCCCAATTCCTATTGCATCTGGATGGGTTTGAAATACCTTTACTATATTTTTAAAATAATCAATGTCCAGGACCGTGTCGTCATCCAGAAAGCAAACTATGTCGGTATCGGAATTGAGAAGTTCAATTCCATAATTTCTTTGCTTCGTCAATCCCCGGTTAACTTCATCTACGCGATGGTACGCCAGATTATCAAGTTTAAGTTTGTTAACTACACCTTCGGTTTCCAAATTTAGGGACCCATCGATCACCAGTATCTGGTCCGGATATTTGCTCTGTACTTCTACCGATAGCAAAAAATCTCGTACCGAGTTGGGCCGCATATAGGTACACAGAATAATTGAAAATTTAGGTTCATTCATATTCCGGTTCTTCAAAGAGATCATGCATTGTTATAAAATAAGCTTCCCGACTTAACTTTTCCAACCAAAGCTGCCTGTTGTTCTTTTGCAACTGTACAAGTTTTTCTTCCGAAATATTGGTGTGGAAATCGTGAATAATCTGTGGTAGTCTTTTTATTTCTTCCTCTTTGCAAATAATGGCATGCGACTCCCAATCGATTACTTCACCTAAGGGTAACTTGCAATCGGTATCAACTAAGATAGGAATTCTACCCAAAGAGATCACTTCATACAAACGCACCGAAAAATTCCCATGTCCGCGCATGCAAAAGGTGTAGCAATTATTGTAGATATTTTCAAAAAATTCTAGAGTTGTTCGATTGCGTACCTCTTGGGTGGTCGCCCCTGCCCTGTATTTACTCCTTAAAATAAAATTACAACTTAGCCTGGAGTCATTTTGCAATATCTTTAAGTAGTTAGCACGCTTTACTCCGGAAGGATAAAACGGTTGGAAATCTGAATAAGCCGTCTTACGATATCTTCTCAGGTTCCATCTTATAAAACTAGATATTTCTTCGAGGTATTTTATTAAACCGGATTTAGCATGTCCCACAAAGCCTATCTCAGGCAGTTTAGACTTTGCCAATGGGCGCCAATCTCTTTGTAAAGTATTTATTAACGGGTCTTCAATAAAAGATGGTAACGTACGGCTTAGCCTACTCAATTTACTTTGAAATCCTCCCAATCTAAAAACGGTAACATCCTTGTAATCAATTGTATTTCCTATATCTCCCCCACTGTAAACCCAGATGTTTTTAGTATAAGATCTTACTCGATTTACAAAATCATCCAGTTCTTTTTGCCGCCTGAGAAATAGCAACCGAGTAATGTCTATAGGAAAAATGGCCAGGTCGCAGGATTCTGGACTGTCTACCAGTTTATAATACGAATCTAATTTACTATGTTCAAGATAATGCAGGTCGAATAACAATGGAAATACGTAAGATCTGTATTCCTGCGTAAGATATTCCTCATTTGTATATATCCTTATCATGTTACTCGCAGATTTCTTCTCTTAAGAAAAGGGTATTAAACTTTTGCGTATTATAGCCCGAAGTAAATATACTTCTGTTCTCCTTCACATCATAGTGTATTGGCCGAAATCCATAGTTAGTAACAAATTCGTATACCTCCCCATCACTATAACCATATTTTGTTCCCGAATTATTGAATTCTAACATCAAGTATTTAAGACTGGCTTTACTTAGGGTTTTGGTGGCACCTTTTAAGACAGGAAGTTCAAATCCCTCAACATCTATCTTTAAGAAGACTGCCTCCTTACCCTCCAATAACTCATCTAGTGTGCATACCTCAACATCGAGCGTGTTATTTTCTCTGTCCAGAGCTACCCTATTCATTACAGTTCTGTCTGTAAGAAATCGAAGAGTTCCCTGCTTTTCTCCAAGGCCCTTATTTATACAGCTTACCAGATGTCCCAACTTATTCAATGCGATATTGCGTTCAAGTTTTTCAAATGTTGAGGGAATAGGTTCGATCGCGAGAACACGGGCTTTCGATATACCCGCGGCGAGCATAGAGAAATGCCCCAGGTTTGCTCCTACATCTACAAAGAGATCACCTGGTTGAAGTCTGCTTAAAAGAAACATAGACTCTTCATAATCGAACAATTTATAATAGATATTGGCTACTAAGCCGGCATCGCCCTTTTCTGCATAAAATTTTAAGCCACTAATCCAATTATATACCCTGGGACCCTTGAAAAAGAACTGGGTAGCATTAAACTTAAAATACCTAATTAAAGCAGCCAATGAATTTCTTTTGGTAAGCGGATGCTTTCTAAAGGCTTTATATCGTTTACATATCTTATTTGGGATGCTTAGAATTTTCATAGTTCTTTTTCTAGAAGGCGCATTGCCCAGTCCATACTATGATTCCAGTGTATCCTCATATTCTTCAGATATCGAAATGGATTTTTTACAGATTGATTTTTATAATATCTAATAAAATACAGCATTTTATAACCCAGTATCTGCTGTTTCGTACGATGCTTTAAATTATATAACAACACAGTAGGCGACGGTAAAGGATGCACCGGATCATCTTCCCAGGGGAGTTTGAATTTAGTTCGGAAGCCCCCTACAGCAGCTTTTAAATGGGTAATTTTTACATGGGGACAATAAATAATATCCTCTCCTATATTGCGCAGCTGCATGCCAAAATCAATATCCTCGGCAAACCCGAACTCATAACGGGTATCGAAACTTACTTTTTGCAACAATGATGATTTAACTAACGAAGATCCCGAGCCAAAAATAGTGGTCTGTCCCGGTAATAAATATGTTTGAGTTTCTCCGGGTTTCAGGCAGGAAGCTGTTAGTACATTTGTTCCATATTCTTTAGCGTATTTCAACATATTCTCACACAATGCTTCTTCTACACGAATATCATCATCTCCCAATAGCAGCCATTCGCTCTTCACTAATGAGAAACCAATATTTCTGGCCCTACAAGCTCCGGTTTCGTGAATAAATCGATGAACTACATTGAAAGGCCATGTTTCGTTGTCCAGATAATCAAGATCTGAAATACTGTCGAAATCCGGATTTTGTTCGATAATAATCACATTGGTGGGGAGCACGGTTTGTACTGAAAGATCCTTTAAAAAATCGTACAAATATTGCTTTCTGCCTATCGTGGGAATTAACACATCGTAGGTTCCGGACGATACTACGCTATTAGATGTGTTGAACGCTAATTGGGTTATCGCTGTAGATGAAGGTTTTTTATGTCTGTAGAATAAGGCCTGAATAAGTGAATACAAGAGTACTTTTCCTTCAAAGAAAACAATGGCACCGAATAGAAGGAAGACCCAGTGTGTTTTATAATGCTGTCTTACAAATCGAAACAATTTTGGCGGTGTAATCTCCTTCTTACTCTCCTTGATATCAGCCTTTGTATTTAATAAACCAGGTTCAGAATAACAAAAAACACCTAGCGATATTACAGATTTTGCCAGCGAATTGAGTACATATTCGAAATCCTTATTTCTAAATTGTGATTCGTTAACGGCATTTAAAACCGAAGCGTGAACCCCGCCTACATCACTACTCATTAACCAGGTGGGGTAACGTTGATCATAATTTATGTTGATAAAAGGGGTGCTTTCTATGTACCCAATACGATCGCTAATAAACTGTTTATTCGAAACAGAAAACGAACACAGTATTCTGCGATGGTAAAATATATTTTCTAATTGGGTATAATTTAACTGCGCTTCATAGCGCTGCTCACACCAAAGGACTAACTGCTCCGGAAAAACTCTGGCAACTTCAAATAGGTTACGAGCCATATCACCAGTTGGGGTTACAGCCTCCAGTACCTCACCATCATGGAGTATGGTCTTAATTCGCCCATTATGGTGAACTAGCAATATCACTGTAGCAGCTCTTTGTAAAATTGAATATTTTGTTCGACGATCCGGTCCAGTCCAAAGGTCGATTCTATTTTCCTTCTTCCTTCTTCTCCTATCTTTTGAACACGCCCGGGATCATTAAAAAGCTCAATTATTGTTGTTTTATATGCATCAATGTCAAAAGGGTCGATCTTATAGCCGTTGATCCCATGGTCTATTAGTTCCTCTGCCCAGCCGTAATTTGTGTTAACAACAGCCTTTTGTAATGCCATGGCCTCGATAGTCACCATCCCCAGGGTTTCTGCCAGCGAAGGAAACACACAAACATTGGCTTGCTTGATATGCGTCTTCACTTCATCATAAGGTACTTGTCCCAAATAATGAACCCGCTTAAGGGCTTTTTCCGAAAAATAATCTTGCAAGGTATCCCAGGTGCTGCTATTCCCTGTAGCAAGATCTGGTGCGTCTGAACCAATAAGGATGAGCTCGGCCTCTGGTACCTGGTCTATAATGGCAGAAAATATGGCTGCGAGCGGGAAAACACCTTTTTTACGAATAATCGTTCCTACATTAATAAGTCGTTTTGGCACATATTCAAGTGGGGCATCATTTCTAAAATTGCGAAGGTCGAGTCCGTAATGGATCGTCCTTACTTTCGCAGGTTGTATCCCAAAAAGTCTGGCACTTTCTTTTCCAGCATATGTGGTTGGTGCAATAAAAGCTGTCGCCCTGGAAATGGCATTCTTTTCAAAAAATCGGTTCTTTCGTTTTTGAGGCCGGTCTTCAAGTTGGCAAAAATAAGTGTCGCTTCCATGAAAGCGGATAACCAGGGGGGCTTTTAGCTTCATAAAAGCAGTAATACCAGTCCAGTCCGGGGCTTCAATCGCATCGATATTTTCAGAAATTATCTGCTTATTGATATATCCCTGTAGATGTTTCCGATAACGATACCAACCTACATAAGGATAGTTTCTTTTCTTTATGAGATGAAAGTGAATGCCTTTTTCATTGAAGATTGCATCTTCCTGTTGTTGATATATAAAAAGAGTAACCTTTACTTTTCTTTCAACCAATCCTTCAACCAAATTTCGGATGCTGGTCCCAATTCCTGCAGCATGCGTTACACGCGGGTGGGGGTATTCTGGTGTGATAAAAGCTAAATGCATCTTAGTTTTTTTGTTTTAGGATGGTAGTTATTCCCCCCCATATTCGCTCCGAGGCCTTTTCTGGTTGTTCGGCTATGTTTACCACACCATACCACCTTTTTGCCACAGGAACGGGATCTACTTTCTTATCCAGGATAGCTTTTATCCCGTTGTAGATCTCTTCTTTACTTGGTGCCCATACCACGGCATCCTTAGGCATGGACCTAAAGTGTACGTACTTGTAATTCTGCCCAATGTCCCGAATACCCTTTTTAAGTTGGGGCTGCTCGTAATTCGGGTAGATGCAGGGCTTGTCGTGCACCACAAAATCGAACACCATACTGGAACAAATATTTACAACCAATTCCGAATGGTAACAGGTATTCACCAGTAATTTGTAATCTGCCTTGGTAGGCATCACCTGGTTCCAGCGATCGCCCATCTGTTTCCATAATGGATCGATAGGAGTAATAAGGTCTTTAAATTCATCCAGCACAAAATCGTAGCGATCTGAAAAATCGATAGGCACTTTGCGGTAAATGATCCCAAGGTCGTAGCCTTCGTCCCTTAACCTACTCACCGCTTTTGCCGTATCTTCCAGGTAATATTGATCTAGCGGCGAGGTAGTCTGGTCGTCTCCCGAGAAACAGATATAACGACGCTCCGGGTTCAGGTTGTACTCGCTGCAAAACGCTTCCCTCGACATAACCAGGCCCGTATCGTAATGGGGTTCAAACTGTGGCGTTCCCGTAACAAAGACCTGTTCTTCCCTGATCTTGGGATAGTATTGTAATAACTGATCTTTCATAAGATCGGACCAAACAAAATAATAGTCGGTCTCTATCGTACTCATCCCCTTCGGTAAGTTATCCCAGCTGTAGATCCAGCAGGCCGTAGGGATCCCTAGATCCTGTGCAGCCAGGATGGGAGCGATCGCCTGGGTGGCGCGTTGGGTCGTACTGAAAACCATATCGGGACGATGTTCTTCCAGTTGAGCCACACATTCCCTGTAGCGAGCGGTGCTGCGTTCGGCGGCATAGGTCTTGTCTACAATACGCTGCCACCCCTTTTGGGTACTCGAAAAAGTTTGATGATAAAGTACGTAAGCCGACTTCAGAAAAGATTTAAAATTTTTCCAAACCAAGGGAAAGGTATAGGTCTTGTAAACAGGATCCCGGAATCTTTTTTCCGAAAGTTTTAATTCTACCCGTTTTCTGGCCCTGTTCAGAACCGCGGTTTTTGGATGGACAGCAGTACTCTTGATAACGACCTCCGGATAGCCTAGATTTTTATCCAACGAAAAAACCGTGTTATTCCAATAGGTGATATCGAATCCCATCTCATCGCCAATTTCCTTGAAATGAGTAAATGCAAAGTTTCGCAAGCCAACACCATCCGGAAAAAGTATAAATACTTTTTTACCTCTCATACTGTCCTATTATACCTTTTTGTATTTCAGTTTTTCGCGCTGAACCGCTTCAATGGGAAGCACATCGGTAGATTTGTAAGTGAGTGCTTTATACACGGCATTGAGGTCCCTGCTTAGCTTTCGTAAACCCATGGGTTCCAGAGATGCCGCGTGATCTGTACCTTTCCAGGTACGGTCCAGGGTATAATGTCTTTCAATAATAGGCGCTCCCAAGGTATAGGCAGCAATATCGACAGCTATCCCCAGGTGATGGCCCGAAAATCCCACATGCTTTACTTTATCTCCATATTTCTCCTTTAAAAGTGAGATATCCAGCAAACACACATCTTCAAAGGGCACCGGATATCCCGATGTACAGTTGTAAAGCACCAGGTCTTTGTTTCTGCCTTTTTCAGAAAAGAATTCTACCAGGGAAGCGATCTCATCCTTTGTGGTCATCCCGGTGGAGATATGGATCTCCCCGGTATAATTTTCACATAACCATCCCAGCATTTCGTAGTGGTTATTACAGGCCGAAGGGATCTTGATGAATTGAGGATCTAAGGATGCGATCTCCCGGGCAGAGGTTAGATCCCACACCGAGGTGGAGTAAACAATCCCTATCTCTTCACAATACGACTTCAATTCGGCGTGCTGTTCTACAGAGAATTCCAGGAATTCCCTGTGCGCTCCATAGGTATCCCCATAAGAGTTCACCGGGTTAGGGTGTGGTGCTTCGTACTGTTCTTCGGTAAGCAGTTCTTTATTATTTCTCTTCTGAAATTTCACCGCATCCACATTGCAGAAGATCTTTGCCACCTTCACAAGCTCTTTGGCTAATTCCATATCTCCTTTGTGGTTACAGCCTATTTCGGCTATCACAAAAGGTTTGGGGTACTTACTCATAGCGTTTGTTATATTTAATGATGAATTCGCATGCTTCGCGAATCGCTCCTGCACCGCCACTTTCGTTCAATATCATATCGGCGTGCTGTTTTATTATATTCATGGCATTATTTGGGGCCATCGACCAGCCTACCGTACACATAGTGGCCAGGTCGTTAATATCGTCACCCACATAGGCAATATCTCCCGGGGTAATTTTCATGTCTCGCATAAGGCGCTGCATTCTGCTGTACTTATCCTTTACACCCATAAAGACATGTTCGATCTTTAATTTGTTCATCCTGCTGGCAACCAGGGCCGAGTCTTCCGAAGTCATCACCATTACCTCAACGCCCAGTTCGCGTATGATCTCCAGACCCATGCCATCCCTCATATCGAACTCTTTGGTTAATTCGCCATCCTCTGTATAGGAAACATGACCACTTGTAAACACCCCGTCCACATCCAGGATAAGATACGAAATCCGCGATTGCTGTTTGCCCTTTTTAAGCCTGTCCAGCAGTAGTTGCTCCACCAGTTGCCAGTCGCTCTCTTCATCGATCTCATGGTAAGAATCTGTGCTCATTTCTACCAGGCCTATCTTCCCACTAATCCTGTTGCCGCTGTTTTTCAATGCCTGGGTGGAGCTAATGTACACAGCCCCATTCTCAATAAGCAGTCCTTCAAAATCCTGCCTGCGAGGCCTGTTGGTATAATCATAATTTTTTGCGGTACCATCTTCATTCCAGGAAAACCTGTGCGTTCGCACTGCACTTAGCACCGAATCGTAACCCGAAGCCTGTTTTTCAAGGCAGGCGTTAATATCTTCCGAACGAGTGAGTGGAGAGGTGGCTTGCAGTAGGCAAAAGGTATCGAAGTTGTACTTCAACGTCTCACAGAATTCCAGGATGGCCGCTTCTGTAGAGGCATCGTCTGTAGCGGTATGAGCACCCCGTTGCATGACCTCTACCTTATCTGTCCATTGGTAGTTGGCTTTAATATAGGCCTCTACAACCTCATCGTCTGTATAGACATAAACGGTATCCAGTTTAGAGAATATGGCCTCTGTAAGTACCCAACTGAATAACGGGCGTCCTGCCATTTTCCTTCGGTTCTTATTTACTATGCCTTTAGAGCCTTTTCGTAAGGGGATAAATCCGATTGCTTTCGCCATGGTACCGACTTTAACGCTAAGATAAAATTTATATTAGGATTGGTGAGGTTGGCCTCATTAACTTGTTAACAGTGATTTTCACTATTTAAAACGAATGTTTCAGCACTTTATTCGCAGCTCTAAAGATGGTTCTTTCACATCCACTACAAAACTGTAAGGAGCGTTCCTGTGGTGAGCAATAAGGTGAAGCAATAATTGGTCGTTCAGCTGTTTCATATCAATCGTGGGGACGGCATGCTTACCTAAAGTCTGTTTTATAAGTTGTTTGGCTCCCTTCTTTTTTTTCTGAACGAATTTAAAAGCATGAACTCCTGGCTTGAGTTGGGGTAACCTGGCAAACAGAAATTCGTTTACCTCATCGGCTGTGTTAGACATGAGCTCTAATTCTGCAACGTCAAGCTGCTCCATATCCTCCCGGGAAGGTATAATGCCCCAGGATTGAGGATTCACCGTGGTTCTCCCGGCTGCCATACCCGTTTGCAGATGCCTGTGATTAATTCGGACGATATTGGACACCCTTAGTTCTTCGGTGAGTGCTTTGTCTTCCCTGTTTCTGTAGATCACATGATATTGATGAAGCATCAATACTTCTTCACTATAAAAGCTAACCGGGATACCGCTGTTTTTAAGTCGGACATGCATATCGGTATCTTCCGATCCCCAGAAATGATAGAACTCGTCGAATCCCCTCAGTTTCTTTACGGCATCTACAGGCATTAAGGTAAGGCCGGTAGCACCTTCGTCACTCTCAAATTTGATCTTGTATTCTGAAAATGGCAGATTCTTGGCAGTTTCCTCTTCCGAAAGAAAACCAACTTTAAAGTAAACCGCCTTATCCGGGTGCTGCATACTCCTTGCCCTCGCGATAAAATCGGGGTGGAAGATCATATCGACATCGGCTACAAAAAAATAGCCTCCCTCCAGGGTTTTTATTACGCTATTGAGTGCTTTGCATTTATTCCATGGCTGATGTTGTACGGGATGGTACGTATAGGTTACAAAGGCGTATGTACCTAAGAGTTTTTTTATTTCTGAAGCCAGTTGAGGACGAGAACCGTAATCTACAAAGGCTACCCGAAAATTCGAATCGCGCTGCGACTTCAACGAGTCCAGGGATCTTTTTACCCTTTCCAGGTCTCGGTTTCGGTATGGATAGATTAGTGTTAGCACTCGTTGTTAGATTTCGTTTTCTATTTGGCTGTAGCAATTTAACACTTCTTTCCTTATGGTATCGTAAGCGAAGCGAGCCCTTAGTTCCATATTGATCCTGAAGGCTTTTTCGCACATCTCCCTGCCCTGCAGTGCAAGTTTGATAAGTGCCGCAATATGGGTTTCGTCTTCCGGATCATTGATAAGCAAGCCGTTCACGCCATCTTCGATAACCTCCCTACTCACATTTCCCGGATTGGATTGTAAGGGGAAGGCACCCATGACTATAGCCTCCAGAAGGGTATTTGGCATGCCATCGGAAGCACTGTTCCCAACATATAAAAGGGCTTCCCCCATAAGTTGCAACACGCTTTCGTGAGATACCATGGCTTTTTTCGTTGAAGCGATCTGTATATGTTTCCGAAGAAAATCATTAGACTCCACATAATTGACAACTTCATCATCAGCTCCAAAGAGAACGATATCATAGGGCTCCAGGATCTCTGAAATACGTTCCAGGGAAGCCAATACGTTTAATGCCCTGCCCGATCTTCCCTGGTAGCCTTTTATAAGGATACTTTTCCGCTTGTTGAACGGTTTTATAAATTTCTGAAAATCTGCTATCCTGAATCCGCCACCTCCGGGAAAAGCCCCTAAGAATGCCCCCTTAAAACCCAGGTGCTGAGCAATATGATGATCTCTCATATTATCGGTGAAAAGATAGTCGATATGAGGCAAAACCCTCTGAAGATCTGCCAGATGCTCGGGCAACTCCTTAAAATGGAACAGGTCGCTACCCCAAGAGGAATAGATCCACTTAATTTCGGGATATTTCTGCATCACCGGAAAAATGGGCACCGAACATTTATACATAACAAAACTGTGCACCACATCGGGTTTTACTTTTTTCAGCACTTTATGGAAAGCAGCTGTCATATCCTTTTCGAAGAGTTTGTGGACAGCAGGCAACTGTTTTTTGATAAAGGTTCGTCCCTTAAAATTTCCACCTTTGTAGCGCCACCCCTGATGCTGTGTAACCCAGTCCAATTGTGGGATGGGGTCTCCGTCTGTGGCGTCGAACCAATGCACCTCATGACCCGAATCTTTCAATTGGGCTGTCCATCGCCTGAAGTGGATGGAATTCATGGAAACCATGAGGATCTTCATAGGTTAGGCTTATCTAAGGTTATTGAGGACAAAGCAATTAAAAGTTTTAATGATTTCCTCAATTTATAAGAAAATTATTGAAATTATTTTAGTTTTAACGGTTGGGAAATGCCATATATTCACAGATATCATTTTTGGTTTTCACTACGATAGAGCGGGGAAAAATTCAAGCCACCCGGAAACAACTCAATAAAGGAAAGCACGATATCTTATAGAATTAAAGTGAATAAAAGTCCAAAAATGAAACGGTACTGCTTATGATAAAAATTTACAAGATCGATTCGATGAACTACACCCCATTCGACCCAAATTTCGATCAGGGAGATTTTGAATACCTGGTTTCTGCAGGACTTTCCATCACCGAAAACCCAAAAGAAGCAGACCTTTTTGCGGCCTACGACACAAAGAAATTAAAGCGGTTTATGCTAAAAAACCCTTTCAAAAAACCTATTCTGCTTTGGACCAATGAGCCCAGATTATCTCAGATCAAACAACATACCTACCGTCCCTATTGGTTATTACCAAAGGTGAATGTAATGAATGTCTATACCGGCGAGGTATTTATAAACAATGTAACTTATCAGAAAAAAAGATTTACGGCGGCCTCCGCATTAGAATTCCTACCGGCTAATTTCGAATTAGATAACAGGAGAGTCGCAGCCCTGATGTCTTATTATAACGCCGGAAGAAACAGTGCTTTGTTTATAGATGGAGTGAATATTGATCTGGTAAGGAAACGTTCGGACATAGGCATTTACGGGCATAAGAACAATTTACTTGATATTTTTGGGAAAGGCTGGCCAGCAGGAATGTCTAAAGAAGATTCCCGTTCCGGAGCCTGGTCGAACCGGAAATCGGAACTTCTAAAAGAATATCATTTTAATCTGTGTTTTGAAAATACTGTGGCGCCCAAATACATCACCGAAAAAATATGGGACAGTATACAGAATTACTGTTTACCCATCTATTACGGTGGTACACCTAGTACGATCTACGAGATCTTTCCCAGGGAAAGTTTTATAGATTATGCAGATTACGAAGATCCAAAGACATTGTTTCAAGCCATCGCCAGCATGACTACAGCCGAGTTTATCGGCCGGATGAATGCCTGTTTAAATGTGTATAACCAATTTGCGGAAAAACCGGCGATCTTTTGGCAAGATAGCAGAAAACAGGTGCTTGACAACATTGTGAACAAATGTAAGGTCCTCACCGCAACGAAGTAAACCTTCAGAAAGTGTAATTAAAGGTTGCGATATCATCCTTGTAATAGGATTCTATGATCTGTCTCGATTTATCCGAATAACACTCCCTGTAATCTCTTCCCGAATCAAAAAATGGTGTAAATGTTCTAAGTCTGGAAGGGCGTTGCTTTAAGAAACTATAAATATACCTTAGGTTCCAACGGCTGTACACATTTTGTTTTTGATGAGATCTGTTAACATGAGATAATTTAGGTATCTCAATTGCAACATTCTTCCTCACAAATTCGTAATCGCTATCCAATTGCTCAAAACGGCCAATAAAATCCACCAGTTGATCGCCATTCTTATTAAATAAATAAGCCACCTGCGGTTGAACAAAGTACGTCCGTTCCTTTTTTAAAATAGGAAATTCGTACTGTAGAAAATCGTTAAAGCTCATTATCCTGTGGAAGTTGAAATGCTTGTAAAACGACACGGCTCGTTCCCAGGGGTTGCGAACAAATGCGAATTTAAAATAACTGTCGAACAACTCCTGCGATATATAAGAATGTGCTACATACTGTTCGGGTGTTAAATGTGCCAGGGAAGGCGGGCCAACCTCCAAATTATTATTATAGGATAACAGCAATGACGGAGCTTGCCCTCCAACAAATCTTAATCCAAGCGAATCTAAAAATGCCGACTCTATGCTCATTCCGGCTGTTTTTGGAATATGAATAAAGATACACTTGTGTTTATGTGAGATCAAGATGCTGTAATTTAAGGTTGTTGCGAAGCTGTCTTTGTGCCCAGAAAATTTGCCGCCTGTTCCCGGTTTAAGCCCTTCATTAAAAGGATTCGCCTCTGTATTGGTTTGAATGAAATAAAGAACTTAAATACTTTTTCGCAGCTCATACCCCCTATTATTGGCTTGTTCAGCAAAGGAAGTTGTGGTGGATCGTTCAATTTTTCGGTTGTAGCCAGGGCCTCAAATTTTTCTATCATCCAGTCTTCCGGGGTATTCCCCATATGAAAGGCATAATTATTTATTGTAGACAGCCTGTATCCTCCACGTTTAAGCACCGGCAGGTCGGTATAGCGCAATTCACTATCTCCCCGTATCTTGAAATTTGTGTTGCCCTTCGGCATTTCCTCAAAAACCTCACGCTTATACGTAGCCACAAAATGCGAACAACCCACCATGGCACTACTCCCATCCTTTAACTGTAAGGTTGCGTACAGATCCTTGTATTTTTCATCCAGCCAGGGCCAGCCAATACTTTTGGCAAAACGCGTCATAGCGTCCGGGTCCTGTACAGGCCGAAAACGTAATTTTTTAGAAAAAAGATAGCGCATCCAGATATTTCCGGTTAGATTAAAATGCTTCCTGAACACAGGTGTGGGGCAAACAGCGCCCGCCCGAGGAAAGTTCTTAAACACTTCCAGGACGGCATCTTCCCAGCCTTCATCGAAGAGTACGTCGGCATCTGTTATAGTGATCAACCTTTCTTCGGCAGTGCGTACTGCTTTTAATACACTATTTATCTTCCCAATTCCTTCGGTTTCGATCACCAGTTCGTCTATTTGTCCTTCTTTCTGAAGCTGAAATAATTTCTCATTTACTTCAGTACAGCAACCATTTGCTACAACCGATATTTTCAATTGAGTGCTGCTGGTTTTCAGAAGGGAAAACAAACAGTATTCGAAGACCTGCCAGGAATCTTTAAAATATTCGGTTTCCGATGGAATATACACGGGTATAATAACCCTGTGAAAAGCAATATTTTCGCCCGTTAACTGTTCGTTATTGGGATTATTCCCTATCCGCATAGAATTCTATTAATCGGTTAAGTCCATCCTCAAGCGGAATAAGTGCTCTGTTCAATATGGATTTCATTTTCGAATTGTCTGGGCAACGCCGTGTCATATCACCTTCTTCCAGCGCCGGTACATGTATTATTTCGGAGGTGGAATTGGTTTGGCTAATAATCTGCTTTGCCAGTTCGAGTATACTTATTTCCACATCGCTCCCTACGTTGAGGACGTCGTTCACGCAACTATTGGATCGCATGGTCGCAATACAGGTGTCCACATTGTCGTCTACATAACAGAAAGATCGCGTTTGAGAGCCGTCGCCGTAAATATGGATGGGATCCCCTTTAAGGGCTGCTTTTACAAACCTGGGCACTACAAAATCCTCACTCTGGTTTGGACCGTAGGTATTGAAAAAACGAAAAACCGTGTATTCCAGGCCGTATTCCTGGTAGTACGATCTAAAAAACGCTTCTCCTACATTCTTCACGATGGCATAGGGTAAACGCGAATTGAGAGGTGTGGTGTCTTCATTTTGCGGGATCTCGAAAGGTTCGCCATACACTTCAGAAGAACTGGAGTAAAACACCCGTTTCACACCCGAATTCTTAGACAGTGACAAAATATTTTTTATACCATCGATATCGTCGAGCACCATGATAGGATTCTCCAGGGTGCGTTTCACTCCTACCACTGCGGCGTAATGAAATACATAATCTATATCGAAACGTCCGAAAACCGGTACAATGTCGTTGTAATTATTCACATCGGCCTTAATAAAACGCACATTGTCCGCCTCCGGCACTTTCTTCATATCCCCGGTTAGCAGATTATCGATAATGATAACGGTAGTGTCTGCATTTTCGGCAAGTTTAGACGCTAGGGCACTGGCAATATTTCCAGCCCCGCCTGTGATTAAGATTGTTGTCATTTTGGAGTACGAAATTATTTCTCGCGTGTAAATTATAACTTTTTTAGATAAGGTAGTCTACGCAGTCCTTATATTGTCCGGCAATTTTTTCCAATTGATAAGCCTCTAAATATCGCTTTCTATTGTTGGTACGGATTTCTTCTAGTTCCCGTGGATCAAGAGAACTCATTCTCTTTAGTTGCTCTCCAAAGGAAGTTGAATCCTGCAGATCGAACCAAAAATCGTTTCCGGTACCTCGAAGACGTTCTTTCATGGCTCCAACATCGGTAGAGAGGATTACCTTCCCGGCCGCCATGGCTTCCAGTCCCGAAAGCGGCCCTGCCTCCTCCTTTGACGGTATAAGAAGGCAATCGGTTTTCTTAAAGACTTCCTTCAAGCTTTGTTGTTCCACGAAACCGTGGAATTTAATTCGCGTATCATTTTGTGCAATTTGTCTGGCTTCCGCTTCCAATGGTCCTTCACCAAAAATGTTTAATCGATGAGACTTCAACGCCCATCTTTGAAATAAATGTAATACTTCTAAAATTCCCTTTTCGACAGACAGACGGCCGAGAAAGCTAAAATTACTAATACCGTTCAACTCTATAGGTAAAGATAAAAGGGCTTTTTCAGAATAGCAGGTCTGATCGATCACCTGGTAGGGATAATCTTGTAAAAGCGACGAATTCCGCTCCGAATGATGCAGATATAGATCAACCTTACCAAGGAATGGGAATTTTAAATGAGGAGGCCGAATAGTGCCCGTAGTCCGGAAGATCACAGGCTTTTTTAGAAGTTCGGCTTCGGAAATGATATGTGATACATACTGCGAACTTAACTGCGCTACAATAAAAATAAGGTCGGCTTCGCTGATCTCATGGTTAAGTTGCTGAATGATCTTTTTTTCTACATTTAAAAACCGTTTGCTCACCCTGTTTTTTACGAAAGCATAGGCGGGCAGGCTGTTCGAGTTTAATAGTTTAGACAAGCCTGCTACCATCCTAACGGCCAGGTTATTTTGAAACACCTTTTCCAGGATCGAGAATCCAACGGATTGATCGATAAATTGGTACACCTGGGACCGACTACTCATCATTACCGTGGAACACAGCGTAAGTTTGTAGGTTTCGCTGAGTGATCGAGCTATAAACCCGGATTCCAACTCCCTTCCGCCAAAATCACCAAAGGGGCCTATAACGAGAACACGTTTCAAAATAATTTATTTTTAATGCGACTGAATAAGGAAGCTTCTTTAAACTGATCCTTAAAAAACTCACGATGTTCCTTTAACAGATCGATATATTCCCCTTTCAATCTATTAAAAATATAATCTTTCGAATTTTTCAAGTACGCATCAAACCTTGTTTGATGTATTGCTTTTAAATTTTCTGAAATAATTTGCCAACTTTCAATTAAATCCTTGGCTTTTATTTCATGTTGAATAGTACTGGTATTTTCACTCGCGGGTAATCTGTATTGTACATTACAATTTGTTGCGCATACAATACCCCGTGCGTTTATCAATACACGGCAAAAGAACTCCCCATCCTGGTTTATGGTAAGGCCTTCTTTCCATAAACCGGAACGTTCTATAACTTCTCTTTTAATCATAAAAGCATGAGAAGGAAAAAACGAATTAGTCTCTCCATAAGCCTGAAGCAAGTCGGAACCCCGATCATAATCCCTGTATATCTCTAAATTCTTAGTAACGAACTTACATTCGTTTTTAAACCGGCCCCATTTACAAGTAGCAACATCGGCTTTCGAAGCTTCCAATAATTGGTATTGTGCCATGATCTTATTCTCCGAAAACAAATCGTCATCATCCAGCCAATTCACATACTCGCCTTTACTCTTCTCAAAACCATAATTTCTACAGGAATTTGCTCCTTTAAGTAAGTTGTCCGGCCGTTTGAAATACTGAAATCGACGATCTAGTGCGATGTATTTCTGTAGTAATTCCGTGGTGCTTCTATCGTCGCCATCATCTACAACGATACATTCCCAGTTTGTGTAGGATTGGTTACGCACATTTTCAAGAGTTTCATCCAGTAGTTGGGCGCGATTATGCGTTGGAATAATGATAGAAACCAGAAGGGACATAAATTTTCGGCGGATTTTGCATTGCTAAGATACTAAAACCCTTAGCTAAATCATGTTGGCCATAAGGTTTTGATACAAGGCGTGATATTGTTTCGAGATTACTTCTTTACTAAAATTTTGCACCACAAATCCCGGGGCGCAACGGCTCATTTCAAGCCAGACTTCAGGTTGTAAAATACAGAGTTCAATCGCTTCTGCCATTGCTTTTATGTCTGTGTCCGGAACAATTAGGCCTGTTTTATCCTTTAGCATAGTTTCCGGGAAGCCGCCGCTGTCGAATCCAATCACGGGAACACCCATCGATTGTGCTTCCAGTGACACGAGGCCGAATGCTTCACGTCTTCCTTCCTCATCCAAGGTAGATGT
This sequence comes from uncultured Flavobacteriaceae bacterium, assembly GCA_905479745.1. Taxonomy (GTDB): domain Bacteria; phylum Bacteroidota; class Bacteroidia; order Flavobacteriales; family Flavobacteriaceae; genus Pukyongia. The sequence goes on from CAJQNO010000045.1 coordinate 20,409, forward strand.
CATGAGAAAGAGATGATGGTTGGTGAGTAATTCTTTGATTGCCAATTGAGATTTTTCGCCTACCAGCTTCACCATATTCTCCAGTCCCAACGAATTAATTAACGTGGATAGACTATGCTTTAAAGGCCCTGCTCCCACAATTGTTAGTGATACATTATAACCCCGATCAATCAATAATTTAACCGCTCTAATGCCCTGTTCCTGACCTTTTAACGGAATTAACCTTCCCACGTTGAGAAGTTTCCAGTTATTCTTAGGTAAGGCTTTTGGTGGTGCACTAAATTGATTTGTATCGATCCCTACCGGAATTACATTTATATGATCGCTTAGAAATCCCTTGGTAAGCAATAAGTTCTTTAAATAACCAGAATTAACTGTAATATGATCGACGGTCTCTTCAAATTGCCTAAAATATTTGGGATTTTCAATCTTGGACGGAAAATAATGAGCATCGTATCCATGAAAGGTAACCACAAAGTTTGATTTCAAGTATCCGATCTTCTTCAAATCCATTAATGGCCCCAGGTTATCAGCAAAATGCACATGAAATGAGTCCGTTTTTCTAAGTTTTTTGTAAAAGGCAAGTTTAAAAAGGAATGAGAGCGTTGTTTTCTTGCGATATGAACGAAGGCGATTGAAATATTTCGGCATTCCGGGGATCAATAGGATAAAAAAAGCACGGAAAATACGATTGATTTTTCCTTTGGGCTCTGTGTAAAGTCTTACTTTTTCCATGAGTCCGTATTGTTGAACCAGATCGGGAAGGGAACTGTTGGATAACGAATTTACTTTATCAACCAAAATGGTCACATCGTAACCTCTATCGATAGCAGACACAATAGAATGTACAACAAATGTTTCCGAAATATTCGGAAAGGATTTCAATTTAAAAGCTATGCTTAGTTTATTCACAGCATCCTTTTTAGTTTTACGATCGCATGTATATATAAAAATCTGCCATGGATGTATTGTCAGGGTCTGTGGATTGGTACGGATAAGGATTTTTTATAACTTCCATAAGACTCCATTGATTTGAAACGTTTGCATCTATCCAATTTGTGAATTTACGGCTTCGAACATGAGAAACAGTATGCTCTTCATAATTACTAGAATAAATTATTACAAATTTTATTGACGAATTGAACAATCGTCTCATATACTTATTGTAGACATCATCTTCCACTAAATGATAGAGCACATCGAGGGATAGAACTAGTTCGGCCTTTTCATTTTCATGCGCCGGATCATCCATCATAAAGAACTGTTTGGTACGATCGTTCGCAAATCGATTTTTACAAAGTTCTATAGCAGTTTCACTCACGTCAAATCCAGTAAACTGTGGATAATTAGCCAGACTTAATTGATTTCCGTCCCCTACTCCTAACTCTATCACATTTCTAATATTATAATTCTCAACAAAATTATTTAAGGTTTTCGCTTTAAAGTCTGCCAGTCTTCCATAACTGCCAGGTCCTGAATTATCCATGGATTTATATCTATTTTCCCAATAAGATTTAGAATCCTTAAAGTAATTTCTATTGGAATTCGATCCTTTCAGTAAACGTTTCAATAATTTACCAAACCAGGTCTTTTTTAATTTGCTTTTTAAAGAATCCATATCATATATTCTGCATAGCTAATAAACGACCTAAATTTTAGAATCCCTTAAATGTTCTATCATTTTTCGGTTAGCTTTAAAGCGATCATGGTGAAATAAAATAGCCTTTAATAAGCCCTTTTTGCGTGCTAATTTAAGAATGGTGAAATTTCCATCCTTTAATCTGAACCAAATTATCTTTGCAGAAAGTGACATATAATCGAAAAGGGATGAAACTATTATATTGAGCCTCCCCGGATATTTTTTATTATTGAAAAAATAATCATACGGAGAGATAATATATTCGGAAAAACCAAAAGCCTCATAGAGCCTCGTAAGGTATGCCCAGTTTATACGGCCCGGTGACATGTAATGATGAAAATACATCTCTTCAATGTAATACAATCTACCTCCTATAAGTTTTAGTGCGTAGGTTAGTTCTGTATCTTCACCGGCTACAAGGGAATTTCCAATTCGTCCTGTGAGAGACGACTTAAAGCCTTTAGTATACAAACGATCGATCCATATTTTGTCAAGAATTGCACCCGCCGTATACAAACAGCCTTTTATATCTGTAATATCTCCAGTTTTTGATGTCTGAGGGCCCGTACCATAATTAACCTCATAAGGCCCGATCCAATCCGGCACTTCGATTTTTTCATCGTATTCAATTATTCCTCTCCCACCTACGCCAGCAATTGCATCATCTCCGGAAATAGTTTCATAAGCCGTTTTAACATAAAGAGGAGAAAGCCAGTTATCATCATCACAATAAAGAATGTATCGATACTTAGATTCATCGATTCCTTTCTTTCTAGCGTACATAGTTCCCGGAGTATTTTCATGAGTTACGCTTAAACTGAACGGTGCTCCAAGAGACTCCCAAATCTCCTTTACTATTTCGGCTGTATTATCATTACTATTATTATCCACCAGAACAATTTCAAATGGAAATAATATCTGCTGCTGTCCTGCAAGATGGATTAGCGTGGGTTTTAATCGTTTACTTCCGTTAAAAGTTACGATGACAACCGATACTCCATCCAAATATGTTCTCATAACGGTCTTACCCATTCAAATGAATTTTGAAAGCAATTTCATAAACCAATAATTCAAGGTACGACTTACTTTTTTCTTTTCAATCTTACTAAATAATCTACCTTGCTTAGATCTAAAAATTAACCTGTAATTCATCAGTTCTCTATAGTCTTTCCAGAAGAGCCTAAAATGTTCATGATAACATCGATTTCGCTCTTCGAACATAATTTTTTTACCTTCAGGTTGACTTGAAATTCCGGTCATGTCATATCGGGCAACAATAATTCCCAAATGCTTATACGGTATATGATGAACGCAAATTGCTCGTATCAGTAATTCCCAATCGGCTAAAACCTTATAACTTTCGTCATAAAAAGATATTTCATCGAATAAAGTACGATCGATAAAAACCGATTGATGTGCCAGTGCCGAATCAACAAAGAATCCAAAACTTAACTCATTTGGATATGTCTTTATTTTTGAAGTTCCATTTTCGAAAATACGTAAGACATCACCGTAATAAATCCGGTGATCGGGTTTTAATTTTTCTACCGTCTTATCTAACACATTTTCATTATACAAAGTATCACCACTATT
>CAJQNO010000046.1 GCA_905479745.1 uncultured Flavobacteriaceae bacterium
AAATATAGAAAATGAATTTAGTAACTCCTGATGTTGGATTGATTTTTTGGACTTTCATCTCTTTCGCTGTCCTTTTCTTTGTATTGAAAAAGTTCGCATGGAAACCTATCGTGGGAACCGTGAACAACAGAGAGCAGTCTATTCGAGAAGCGTTGGCTTCGGCTGAAGCCGCTAAAAAAGAAATGGAAAACCTAACGGCCGATAACGAGCGCATCCTAAAAGAGGCGCGTTTGGAGCGTGAAGCCATGCTTAAGGAAGCTCGCGAGATCAAGGCTAAGATGATCGCAGACGCCGAAGGTGATGCCAAGGCAAAAGCCGATAAATTGATCGCTAATGCCCAGGCTGCTATCGAGAATGAAAAGAAAGCCGCCATCGCAGAATTGAAGAACCAGGTAGCTATTATGTCTGTAGACATAGCCGAGAAAGTGGTGAAAGCCGAGCTTTCAAATAAAGACAAGCAGCTTAAACTGGTTGAGAATATGTTGGACGAAGCAAAGCTAAACTAATTAGGAATGAAGGGAAGCAAAGCAGCCATACGCTACGCGAAAGCAGTTTTACAACAGGCACAGGAAGATAATGTTGCCAAAGAGGTGTTTGGCGACATGCAGGATGTTTTAAACACCTTGCGGGGAAGTAAAGAATTGCGCTCGGTACTTCAGAGTCCCGTGATCAAGGCCTCCGATAAGAAAGCATCCTTGCTGGAGATCTTCGAAAGCAGCACCCAAAACACCAAAAGCCTAATCAACACCTTGGTTGAGAACAGAAGGATAAGATTACTGGGCGGGGTTGCAGAAAGCTATGTGAATTTATACAACCAGGCCAAAGGCGTAATTGTAGCCCAGGTGACCACAGCTGTTGCTTTGTCGCCCGAAATAGAGGCCCAGGTGCTTTCGAAAGTAAAAGATTTAACGGGAAGCAGCTCAGTTTCCCTAGAAAATACAATTGACGAATCAATCATCGGAGGATTTATCCTTCGCGTTGGAGACTTGCAGTACAATGCAAGTATCTCAAATAATTTAAACAAACTTAGAAGAGAATTTACAGTAAATTAAGGATCCGGCTTTGATAAACCGGCCTAAAACTTTTATAAAATGGCAGAAGTAAAACCAGCTGAAGTTTCAGCGATTTTAAAGAAACAACTTTCAGGTTTTGAAGCAACCGCTTCATTGGATGAAGTAGGAACAGTTCTCACAATTGGGGATGGTATTGCCCGTGTATACGGACTTGCAAATGCTCAATATGGTGAATTAGTTGAGTTTGAAAATGGTTTGGAAGGAATTGTACTAAACCTTGAAGAAGATAATGTTGGGGTTGTATTGTTAGGTCCTTCTATAGATATTAAAGAAGGCGCTACTGTAAAACGTACCCAGCGTATTGCTTCTATCAATGTTGGTGAAGGAATTGTGGGGAGAGTTGTAAATACTCTGGGAGAACCCATCGATGGAAAAGGTCCTATCTCCGGAGAAACTTACGAAATGCCATTAGAGCGTAAAGCTCCTGGTGTAATTTACCGTCAGCCGGTAAACGAGCCACTTCAAACCGGAATTAAATCTGTTGATGCCATGATCCCGGTAGGGCGAGGACAGCGTGAGCTTGTTATTGGTGACCGTCAGACAGGGAAAACCACGGTTTGTATCGATACCATCATTAACCAAAAAGAGTTCTTCGACGCCGGGGAACCTGTTTACTGTATCTATGTGGCAGTTGGACAGAAAGCATCTACGGTTGCGAACATTGCAAGAGTACTTGAAGAGAAAGGTGCTTTGGCCTATACCACTATAGTTGCTGCGAACGCATCAGATCCTGCGCCAATGCAGGTATATGCTCCTTTCGCCGGAGCTGCGATCGGGGAATATTTCCGCGATACGGGTAGACCGGCACTTATTATCTACGATGATCTTTCAAAGCAGGCAGTAGCATATCGTGAAGTATCCCTACTTCTTCGTCGTCCACCGGGACGTGAAGCATATCCAGGGGATGTATTCTACCTTCACTCAAGATTATTGGAGCGTGCTGCAAAAGTGATCGATGACGATTCTATCGCTCAAAACATGAACGATCTTCCGGAGTCTATTAAAGGACTGGTAAAAGGAGGAGGATCTCTTACAGCACTGCCAATTATTGAAACTCAGGCGGGAGACGTTTCGGCGTATATTCCTACCAACGTAATCTCTATTACAGACGGACAGATCTTCCTGGAGTCGGATCTATTTAACTCTGGTGTTCGACCTGCGATCAACGTGGGGATCTCTGTATCCCGTGTAGGTGGTAACGCCCAGATCAAATCCATGAAGAAGGTTGCCGGAACATTAAAGCTGGATCAAGCTCAGTTCCGTGAACTGGAAGCATTTGCCAAGTTTGGTAGTGATCTGGATGCAGCCACAATGAATGTTATTGAAAAAGGTAAACGAAACGTTGAGATCCTGAAACAGGCACAAAATGACCCCTTCACCGTGGAAAACCAGGTAGCGATCATCTATGCCGGATCTAAGAACTTGTTACGTAATGTACCTGTGGAGAAAGTGAAGGAATTCGAGAGAGATTATCTTGAATTGCTTAATGCTAAACACAGAGACACCTTAGACACACTAAAAGCAGGAAAACTTACCGATGAAGTTATCGATACACTTTCTGCAGTAGCTAAAGACGTTTCAGCAAAATATAACTAATTCGAATTCGTAATTATACGCTAAAAGATGGCTAATCTTAAGGAAATACGAAATAGAATCACCTCGGTAGGCTCGACCATGCAGATCACCAGCGCCATGAAAATGGTTTCTGCTGCAAAGTTGAAAAAAGCCCAGGATGCTATTACTGCCATGCGGCCGTATGCAGATAAACTCACCGAATTACTTCAAAATCTAAGTGCAACACTGGATGGAGACAGCGGAAGTAAATTTGCAGACCAGCGCGAAGTGAATAAAGTACTTGTAGTTGCCATTACATCTAATCGTGGACTGGCTGGTGCCTTTAACAGTAATATCGTTAAGGAGGCAAGAAGAACCATTGAGGAGGACTTTGGCGGGAAAAAGGTAGATTTTGTTACCATTGGTAAAAAAGGAAATGATATTCTATCCAAAACCGAAACGGTAGTTGATAATAACAACGGGATCTTCGATGATCTTTCCTTCGAGAATGTTTCTACCATAGCCGAATCGCTAATGGCCCAGTATGCAGAAGGAAATTACGATAAGATCGTTTTATTATATAACAAGTTTAAGAATGCAGCTACACAGATCGTAATGAATGAGCAATTCCTGCCCATCTTACCTCCTGCCGCAGATGCAACCGAACAAAAAGGGGCAGCAGATTATATCTTCGAACCCAACAAAGTAAAGATTGTAGAAGAATTAATTCCGAAAAGCTTAAAGACACAGCTCTTTAAAGCCATTCGAGATAGTGTTGCCAGTGAACATGGTGCCCGTATGACGGCCATGCACAAAGCAACAGACAATGCTTCCGAACTAAAAGCAGATCTTACCCTTGAATACAACAAGGCACGACAAGCTGCCATTACCGGTGAGATTCTTGAAATCGTTGGTGGTGCGGAAGCACTTGCCGGCTAAAAGCTTTTTTATAATACTTAAATAGGCCTTCCGCATTTACGGAAGGCTTTTTTGTACCTTTATGGCAGGGGTTTTGATTCCCACCCATTATGAAAACAAAATCACATCTCTTACAGTTCATTTCTCCCGTAGTTTTTATGGTATTATTTGCCAATTGTGGTGGGAGTAAATCCGGGAACACAGACTTTAAACTGGAACAGGATCCGCCATTCAGCGTCAAGGATGCGTATTACCAGGACTGGGTTGCCGGTATTAAAGAAGGAGGCTCCGGAACCAATGTTTATCTCGCCCTCGAAAATTTTACAGACAATGTGGTGATAGAGAAGATATACTTCAGAAAAAAGATCACAAAAGCACAAATATCACCGCAGATCCGGAATCAGTATGTAGGTTACTTTAAAAATGATGATAAGGATATGGTCATGGATATCGACCCCGTTAAAGAAGCCGTGAATACCCCTCGCGAACCCTTTCCTTTTAATCTTGAACACAATGAAGCGGTTATTGCTTATAGATATATGGATGTGCTGAAATACACTCTAGTACGTGACATGCGCAGGGAAGAAATGATCGCATACCCTTCTACCAAACCAAAGAATGAACACTAGCCTCCGAAGACCTTGAGCATTTTCAGGAAATTATTCAAGCAGACCTTTATCTACGGATTGGCCACCGTTTTACCCAGAGCGCTTGGAATTGTTTTGGTACCGCTATATGTTTCAGTTTTAGGAAAGGAACAGTACGGCGTTTATGCAACCTTAATGGCGTTCCTCATTCTGGGGAATGTACTGTTGTCCTACGGCATGGAAACTGCCTTTTTTAGGTATATCAATAAACATGAAGGTGAGAAAGCACTGGTCCAGTCTACTGCGCTAACATCGGTTGCTATTTCCACAGCTGTTTTCCTAGCCATAACGCTTTTTTTCAACGATTCGCTGGCCGAATTTCTGGACTTTAGAAGCGAATTTATCACCTACGGCCTGATCATCCTAGCACTGGACGCACTGGCGGTTCTGCCTTTCGCCTGGTTTCGCGCTAACGAGAAACCCATGCGTTATGCGGTTATCAAGATCTTCAATGTGGCGATCAATCTTGGCCTCAATCTATTCTTTTTCCTGGTTTTACCCGGCCTGGCCGAAAGTAATCCCGGGTCATTCTGGGAATCTATACTGTTAACCGATACGCGAGTGGCTTACGTATTTATAGCCAATCTCATCGCAAGTGCTATTACCCTCTTGATCGTGTCTCCGCTATATGTGCGTATCGGATTTAAATTTAGTCCGGCACTTTGGAAAGGAATGATCCGTTACGCCATGCCTGTTCTTATCGCTGGAATCGCTTTTTCGATCAATGAGGCCTTCGATAAGATCTTACTGAAGTATCTGCTCCCTGAAGATATTGCTGAAGCAGAAGTAGGAGTATATGCCGCCTGCTATAAGCTGGGCGTATTTATGACCCTGTTTGCCACCGCTTTCAGACTGGGAATAGAGCCATTTTTCTTTAATCACGCCAGTAATGAGAATGCAAAACAAACCTATGCTACCATTACCAAGTACTTTACCATCTTCGGAAGTGCCATCCTGTTATTCGTGATCGTATATATTGATATCTTCAAACGTATTCTCATTCCGGATCCGAAATTCTGGGACGCCCTGGTTATTGTCCCTATCATTCTGCTGGCCAACCTCTGTTTGGGGATCTATCACAACCTTTCTGTATGGTATAAAGTTACAGATCGGACCCATTACGGCGCCATAATATCTGTAGTTGGGGCTATGGTCACACTAATCCTTAACCTCTTGCTCATTCCTTTGATTAGTTATAAAGGCTCTGCCATTGCTACCCTCGCCGCCTACGGGAGTATGATGGTTATTTCGTACATTTTAGGTCAACGAAACTATGCAGTTCCGTACAAGCTGAAAGCAATAGGAGGATACTTAATGCTGTCGGTTGGTTTTTCGGCTTTATCCTTTTACGTTTTCGATGGTAATTTAATCATTGGCTCAGCATTATTATTGGTATTTTTGTCCTGGATATTTATTTCTGAAAAGAAACAACTTAAGCGCATACTGAAGAGATGAAGATTAGAATTGTAAACACCTCGGATCACCCCCTTCCTCATTATGAGACTATTTATTCGGCCGGAATGGACCTTCGGGCCAATGTACCCGAACCGTCAACCTTACAGCCCCTGGAGCGCGCTATTGTAAAAACAGGATTATTTATCGAACTGCCAATTGGATATGAAGCCCAGGTTCGTCCCAGAAGTGGCCTCGCTGCCAAGAAAGGGGTTACAGTTTTAAATTCACCCGGGACCATTGATGCAGATTACCGCGGTGAGATAGGAGTTATTTTGGTAAATCTATCCAATGAGCCCTTTACGATAGAAAATGGTGAACGGATCGCCCAGTTAGTGATTGCGAAGCACGAGCGGGCTATTTGGGAAGAGGTAGACGAATTAACCGAGACCGAGAGAGGAACTGGTGGATTTGGAAGCACCGGAGTACAATAAAACGTAAGATTAATACTGAAACTAATTTATGAAGATCATTGTCCCAATGGCTGGCCGCGGATCGCGACTACGCCCTCATACCTTAACAATTCCCAAACCCTTGATTCCGGTTGCCGGCCGCCCCATCGTCCATCAGCTGGTAACAGAAATTGCCCATATCCTGAAGGAGGAGATCGATGAGATCGCGTTTATCTTAGGAGATCCGGCATTTTTTGGAGATGAGGTGGTGGCAGATCTTGAGAAACTTGCTAAAGAACTTGGTGCCCGTTGTAGCATTTATAGACAATTGGTTCCCAAGGGTACCGGACACGCAATTATGTGTGCTGAACCTTCACTTTCGGGCCCCGCGGTTATCGCCTATGCGGACACCCTCATTCGCGCCGATTTCGACCTTGATAAGGAAGCCGATAGTGTGATCTGGACCAAGAAGGTGGATAATCCCGAGGCCTATGGAGTAGTAAAATTAAACGAAAAGAACGAGATCGTTGAACTGGTTGAAAAACCTTCCCAATTTGTGAGCGATCAGGCTGTGATAGGTATTTATTACTTCAAAGACGTAGCCGTATTAAAGGATGAACTGCAGTATGTGTTGGATAACAATATCATTCATGGAGGAGAGTATCAGATCAACGACGGGATCTTGAGAATGATCGGTAAGGGAAAAGTATTTAAAACCGGTACTGTAGACGAATGGATGGATTGCGGAAACAAAGAAGTTACTGTCGAAACTAATGCAAGGATGCTGGATATTCTTGCCGAAAAAGGAGCACCCTTAGTGATGGACAATATCACTACAGAAAACTCCAGGATCATTCCACCTTGCTTTATTGGGGATGGCGTGCTACTGAAAAACACCATCCTGGGACCCCATGTTTCAGTGGGAGAAGGCACAATAATTGAGGATAGTACCGTTAAGAATAGTATAATTCAGACGGAGGCGGTCGTAAAAAATGCTACTTTAGACAATGCGATGATAGGCAATTACGCCACCTTCGATGGGAATTTTACCAATGTAAGTATTGGAGATTATTCAGAATTAAAATGATAAAAAAACACTCATACCTGCTTCTTGTGTTGGTTGTGGTGTTCCGAATTTCGGGCGGGATGTTCGCCCAGGAGGAGGAACCACCTACCGATGATCTGGGAAATGTGAGTGACGCCTTTCAGGAAAATTTCTTCGAAGGCCTTAAACAAAAGGGGATAGAGAATTACGAATTGGCATTGACCGCACTCCGAAAGGCAGAAATGGCTGCCAAAGGAGACAAAGAGAATATTGCGGTGGTTCGTTTTGAAATGGGGAAGAATTACGCCTATTTAAAACAGTTTGAAGATGCCGAAAGGATGTATAATCAGGTTTTGGAAAGTATGGGGGAACGCCTTGATGTACTGGAAGCCCTGTACGATGTATATTACCAGCAACAGAATTATAATGCGGCCATTCCTTTGGTAGAAAAGCTTACCAAATACGATACGGATTACAAGGAGGACCTTGCCAACCTTTACCATCTTACAGGGCAATATGACAAGGCTCTGGAGATCCTGGATGAACTTGATGAAGATTGGGGAGAAAGTGTTCTTCGGAATGCATTGCGCCGGCAGATCTATAAAGTTACAGGAAATACCGAAGGAGCCATAACAAACCTGGAAGATAAGATTGATAAGAACCCGAAGAAAGAACAGGATTACCTTAACCTGATCTTTTTGTATAGTGAACAGGGCGATACCAAAAAGGCATACGAAACAGCACAGGAACTATTGAAGAATCAGCCGGACTCCGAATTGGTGCATCTGGCACTCTATAAATTTTATCTGGATGACGGGGAGATGGAAAAGGCCCTGCATTCTATGGAGGTGGTGTTCTCATCTAACGAAATAGATAAAGACAGCAAGTATCGCGTGCTTGGAGATTTTATTGGGTTTGCAAACCAAAATCCGGGATATGAAAATCGACTGGAAGCTATAGTTGGATCTTTCAGTGAGGAAAATTCCGGGCAGGTGTACGAACAGCTAGGGCTGTATTACCTGGCCAAGGAACAAAAGGATAAGGCGCTTCAGTTTTATGAAAAAGGAATGGCAATTGACCAGGATAACTACAGTCTGGTGAAGAATACCTTACTATTGCAGATCGAATTCAAAAAATATAGTGAGGCAGCACGTGCCAGCACAGAAGCCCTGGAAATTTTTCCTGCTCAACCCTTGTTGTACCTGGTGAATGGAGTGGCAAATATAGAATTGGAAAAACTTGATATAGCGATCGAAAGTATGGAAACCGGGATCGATTATTTGATAGACGATCTTAAAATGGAAAAGGATTTCTACGAACAACTTAGTATTGCCTATTTAAAAAAAGGGAATGAGGCAAAAGCTGCCTCCTTTGCAAAGAAAGCTTCAGAAATTAATATAGCGAATTGATCATGAGAAAGAGTTTATTTTTTCTGTTTCTACTTATCCTTTTACATTCCTGTAAAGGGTTAAAAGGGGTTAACGGTACAGAAACGGCCAATGCCTCTTTACAAGCAAAGGACATTATTTCTACCCATAAACTCGCCTCTCCTAAGTTCTCCACTATGGCGGGACGAATTAAGGTGGAGTATGAGGATGAAAAGAAGTCGCAAAGCATGACGGTAAGCCTGAGGATGGAGAAGGATAAAAAGATATGGATAAAAGCATCACTCCTTGGTATTACCCTGGCCAAAGTCCTCATCACGCCAGAGCGAGTGAGTTATTACGAAACTATTTCGAACACGTATTTCGACGGTGATTTCAGCCTGCTTAGTAAATGGTTGGGTACGGAAGTTGATTTCGAAAAAACCCAGGCCATATTATTGGGCCAGACGATGTTCAATATGAATAAGAGTTCGTATACATCAGAGGTGGTGAATAACAAATACAAACTTTCGCCTAAACGGCAGCTTGAGAATTTCATTCATAGCTTATTCCTCAACCCTGATAACTTTAAAGTTGCTTCTGCCAGTTTGTCCCAGCCCAGGGCTAACCGGATGCTAACAGTGAATTACGGGCCGTATCAGCAGATCGACGGAGCATATTATCCTTCAGAGATATCCATAAACTCCAAAGAAGGAGATTCGCGAACTAAAATAGAGGTCACCTACAGGAAAATAGACCTGAATGTTTCGGTGAGTTTCCCTTTCGACATACCTCAGGGTTTTGAACCAATAGACCTTGGCCGATGAGACGTATAAAGTTTTTCCTTACCCTGCTTTGCTGCCTGGTTCTCGCTACGACATCGATGCATGGCCAATCTAAAAAACAGCAGGAGCTTGAAGCGAAGAGACAGGCTATCATGGAGGAGATCAAGCAGATCAACTCATTGCTTTTCAAGACCAGGGGCCAGCAGAAATCGGTTTTAACCCAAGTAGAAGATCTCGATCAGCGCATAAGGGCGACGGAGAACCTTATTCGTGTTACCAACCAGCAGGCAAATCTCTTAACCAGGGAGATCAATGATAACCTCAATAAAATGGAGACGCTCAGGGAAGAGTTAAAGTCTCTCAAGGAGGATTATGCCGCCATGATCAAGAAGTCGTATAAGAGCAGGTCTCAGCAGAGCAGGGTGATGTTTCTGTTGTCTTCAGACGATTTCCTGCAGGCATACAAAAGACTTCAGTATATGAAACAGTATGCGAAGCACCGAAAAGAGCAGGGAGAACGGATAAAGGAAAAGACAGAGCAACTCCAGATATTGAACACCGGACTGATAGAGCAGAAAAATCAGAAACAATTATTGATAGAACAAAACAAAAAGACCCGGCTAACACTGGCCAAGGAAAAAAAGGATCAGGAATCATTAATAGCATCCTTGAAGAAAGATGAAGGTAAATTTGCCTCTCAGATAAGAACCAAACAGCGGGAAGCAGACGCAATTGATAAGCAGATAGATGCCATAATCCGGGCTGCTATCGCCGAATCCAATAAGAGTACAGACACCAAAGTAACCAGGGGAACTGCAGAAACTTTTGCAATGACCGCCGAGGCAAAAGCGCTGGCGGCTAATTTCAGCACCAATAAGGGCAAATTACCCTGGCCGGTGGAAAAGGGTGTTGTGATACGTCGCTATGGAAACCAGAGGCACCCACAATTACCTAACGTCACCACTTTTAGCAGTGGTGTTGAGATCGCTACCGAAAAGGGCGCAAAGGCAAGAGCTGTGTTCAACGGGGAAGTTTTTCAGGTACAGAAATCAAAGCAAGGTATAATGGCAGTATTTGTAAGACATGGAAATTATATTTCAGTGTATTATAACCTTGAAAGTCTGGCGGTAAAGAAAGGAGATAAAGTAAGCACCAAGCAGGAATTGGGAACGATCTTCACCAATGGCCTTACGGGAAAAACCGTATTGAAATTCCTTATTTATCAGAACAGCAGTCGGTTAAATCCTGCCGATTGGGTTTATAAGATGTAATAAAAAAGGGAGCCATTTGGCTCCCTTTTTTTATGAGAATAATCTCTCTTATCTAATAACCAATTTCTTGGTTGTTGATTGTCCGTCAATTTCAATGGTAACAAAGTACAACCCGGTACGATAGCTGGACACATCGAGTGTAGCTTCACTTGTGCCATTGAGGGCTTTTTCATTTACTGTTTGAAGAGTTTGCCCAAGGCTATTTACAATTGTTACTTCAAAATTGCTGAAGTTAGTATCGCTTAACGAGATAGTTACCTGATCTGATGCAGGGTTTGGAGACATAACGATGTTTCCTAACACTATATCGTCTAATCCAAGAGGATCGCAATCCAACAATCCGCTGGAATGAAGTTTGGCAACTGTACGAAGTGTTCTCCATCCTTCGGTAGTGTTTCTGGCGACAACAGCATACCAGAAATCTGTATTCTCACCGTCTACAATAGGAACGGTAATTTCGGTATCTGTAGTTGTTCCAACAACCTCCATATATTCATCACCAAGCATATACAGATCGTATTCCTCTGCGTCTGGCAGTGCTATCCAACTAATAGTTGCAGTTGTTTCACAAACCTGTATGGCATCTACACCGCCTACTATTCCAGCTAATGAGAATACATCGTCACTGGTATCGGAAAATGCACCACTAGTAATTCTTACAAGAGCTTCTCCAGTTACATCATTAGGAACACTCCATTCGAAGTTTGTTACTGTTGAAGCAGCGTTACCTATAGTGTTCCATGTAGAACCATTATCCAGTGAATATTCTAAAAGGAAGTTGCTTGAAGTATTGGTAGCATCCCAGTGAATGATATGCGTACCAACATTAAGAAGTGCTTCTCCGCCATTTGGATAGGTAAGTACAAGATTATCTGTGATGATCTCATACACTACGTAGTAGTCCTGAGGTCCTACTGGCACATTGAAACCTGTAATGTCGATATCGTAGTCTCCGGCAGCCGGGTTGTTAATCAATACCTGTTCCATATTATTCAGGTGATCAGGACCATTAGTTGCAGGAGTATCTAGATTTACCGGATTAGGGGTATGATCAAGTACCCAAGGTAAATGAGTTCCAGAAGATGGATCTGTTACCACAAGGTCAAGGTCGTTTACTAAAGCAGGATCGGCTCCTGGCGTAGCAGCCGGGTCAGACCAGTATACCATAAATCTTACTTGTGTGGTATTGGCTGGTACGTTGATCGTGTGTGTATTAGTTAATCCTTGAGCAACTGTACTACTTAAGTATCTGTCGTCCTGAATTAATAGCGCTGCTCTATTGGCATTTACAAGACCCCATCCAAATTTGAAATCGGGACCTACATTACCCATATCGTTGGCAGTATTCAATAAGGCTGCTTTTATAAGCGCAGATTCTGGAAATGCTCCTGCATTTTCTTCCATATACACCTGGTACAACTGCGCAGAAACACCGGCAATACCGGGTGAAGCAGCAGAAGTTCCACCAAAAGTTTGATAGGTGTTATTTTGGTTTGTAGAGATCTGTCCTTGTCCGTGAGCAGAGATATCTGGTTTGATTCTTCCGTCATGCGCAGGACCACGGCTACTTGAGCTTACAAGTACTCCATCTTCAAAAAGGTTTGCCGTAGCAATTACGTTCTTCCCTTGTTTGTGACCTCCGGTGATATTACCCCACTGATTGCCTGCTCCATATCCACAGTCAAGACCATTAGAATTTCCTGCAGAGAAAACATGTAATAAGGTAGGGATAGTATTGATTTGAGTATCCACAGTTTGTGTAATACTTGTATAACCTGCATTACAACCATTACTGTAAGATGAATTAGTTACCTGAACATCGCCATTGTTAATTAGTGTTACTGTATTGCCGTCAAGGAAATTCGCGGCATATTGAACCACAAAAAGATCGGACCCAGCGGCCATTCCCCTGTTGAGGGCATTTAAATTACCTGCACCAGCAATAATTCCTGACACACCATCACCATGACTAGATCCATTGGCAATAGGATTTAAAGGGCCATTATGGCGTCCCTGGAAATCGATGTGAGGTCCTACAGGGCCATCATCACGACATAGAGTTCCTACACCTAGTCCAGTGAAGTTGTTTCCTCCTGGGGTTTGAGTATCCAGAAGGTTAGCTCTGTGGATCGTACGACCTTTTTCGCTATCAGGAACTGACGGCGCAACGATAACCTCCACCCATTTTACATATGGTTGGTTTGACAGTGTCTCCAGGCAGTCGTTAGGAATTACAAGATCGATATTGTTCGAGCCTGCATATTGTTGTTTTACTGAAATTTGCTGAGTTGCCAGATCGGCAATTACAAACTGAGCATCAACATAAGGGTAATACTGTAACGTAACTACGTAATTTTCGCCATCTGTAGCCCAGTTTCCAATATTTCCATTCTTAAGGTCTTTCGAAAGCTTAAATCTGCCTTCCACCGGTACTATGGAACGAACCCCATTGTTCTGTAAGAATGAAATAGAGGTGTTTTCCGGAAAACGGAATAAGTAGGTGTGATGCGGAATATAGCTGATCAAATCAAGCCCATTTGCAGCAAACAGGTCCTGAACACTTTGCGATGGCGTTTCATAGAATTGAACCCAACCGATGTAGCCGTCGCGCAAGTGCGCAGACTCCGGAAATTGATTCCACTGAAAGGTATCAATGTTCTCCGGCATTTCGATGGTTTCATCCTGAAACGTGATCGTGTATGAATTTTGGGCAGATGCTAATGCGAAGGCAAATATCATGACCAAAAAACTTACACTTTTCCGATTAATCGAGAAAAAGGTAAAGTTTTTCATAGTTGATTTTTTAGAAAAATTAGAATTAGAAT
>CAJQNO010000047.1 GCA_905479745.1 uncultured Flavobacteriaceae bacterium
GCCGTTTTATATTTCCCTAAACTATCATTTCCTTTTCCAGCCGTATGACAATACGTAAGCGACGAGCCGTTTACACTTCCCTCACAACTCTCGTTTCCTTTTCCTAATGGGTGAAGACGAGCCGTTTACACTTCCCCTTAACTCTCTTTACCTTTTTCCTAATGGGTGAGGACAAGACGTTTTATATTTCCCTAAACTATCATTACTTTTTCCAGCCATGTGACGAAGCACATGAGACGAGCCGTTTACACTTCCCTCACAACTCACGTTTCCTTTTCCTAATGGGTGAAGACGTGCCGTTTTCACCTACCCAATATTCAGATTTAGATTATTCTGGGTGAGAGGAGCATTATTTTTTAATGCCGCTCGCAATTCGCCATAACAAGGTATTTAGTTTCTATTTGTTTTTACCTTACGGCAGCAAGCAAAATAGTACAGATAATCGGTTTTCAGTGTTCCCGAACTCTCGTTATCTTTATCATCTACTAAGACTCGATTATGCAATTTAAGGTTAGTGATGTTTTTTACAAACCCAGACTATCATCAATAATTATAATTTCGTTGTTCGTCCAAGGTATTATTCTAAATCAATCTGTTGAACAATTTAGATATTCCGAAATCAGATGGATTTATAAATACGGTAAACTAATTAGCTTAATAATGACTTTCGGATCAATAGGCTGGTCTTTATTACACCCAATAATTATCTGGTCGGAGAATAGGGTCAATTGGAAAAATTATTTGTTATGGATATTTCTAGGAATGTTACCAATACTTTACTTCACAATCATGATCATTATTTTAACCCTAAAAGGGGTTAACATTGCCTAAAATCGGCGGTGAAGGCTATTTTCTTTCGATTTAGTTTATTTAATATGAGTCCGCGGTAAGCGACAAGCCGTTTTCACTTCCCTCACAACTCTCGTAAAAAATTAAAAGGAGTATGGCAATCTACATTCCTTGGAAGTGAATTTTAATTTCTTTGATCTCTTTACCTTTACAATAGAATTATAGAATAACAAGAGTGATAAGCTGTCTTTTATTTGATATTACATACGTTAAACTAGTCCGAGAATATGCTTCATCACAAAAGATTCCCTTCAGTAATATATAAGATATGAAAGCCGCCATTCGCAGAAAATATGGTTCGCCAAGTTGTATAAAAATTGAAAATATTGAAAAGCCCATTCCAAAAGAAAATGAGGTTTTAATAAAAGTGGTCGCCACTACCGTAAACCGAACAGATTGTGCAAACCTCACTGCCAGACCATTTATCATGAGATTTATTCTAGGGATCTTTAAGCCGGGAAAAATAATATTAGGGACAGATTTTGCAGGAGAGGTGGTATCTTTAGGAGAGAGCGTGAAATCACTCAACATTGGAGAGCGTGTGTTTGGCTTCAAAGACACAGGATCTAGATCGCAAGCCGAATACATAACCCAGGAAGAAAATGACTTATTTGCTATACCGGCAAACATAAATTATAAGCAAGCCGCTGCGAGTTTGGAAGGAGCTCATTATGCCTATACTTTTATTCATAAGGTCAAGATCAAACCCGAGCAAAAGATATTAATAAATGGAGCAACAGGAGCGATTGGATCTGCGCTCTTACAATTTGTAAGGCAATACGATGTGCACATCACTGCCACCTGCAACACTAAAAATATAGAATTAATCCAATCCTTGGGCGCCGATAAAATTTACGATTACCTCCAGGAGGATTTTACGACTTATCAAGACAAATATGACTTTATTTTTGATGCTGTTGGAAAAAGTACATTTGGAAAATGTAAACCTTTATTAAAGGACAGCGGGGTATATATATCTTCTGAATTAGGGCCAAATTCCCAAAATCTACTTTTTGCATTAACAACTCCGATAACCGGTGGTAAAAGAGTCATCTTCCCTATACCCTTTAATACGAAAAAGACCATCCCATATATTATGCAACTTTTGAAAGAAGAAAATTTTAAACCCGTAATAGATAGAGAATATTCAATAGAAGAAATAGGATTGGCCTACGAATATGTTCTGCAAGGAGAGAAAACAGGAAACGTATTAGTTAATATAGTGTAGCAGGACTTCCATTTTAAAATACTAATGCCGCAAATTGCATCGGAAACAATTAAGCCAGGCTCGGAACCAGATCGTCATTTACTTTAAAACAAAAACCCGCTCAATTTAAATTAAGCGGGTTCTTAGTCTGCTTTATAATCAATTACTTGTTCTGGGCGTAGTTTTTCGCAACAGCATCCCAATTGATCACATTGAAAAAGGCCGCAACATAGTCCGGTCTTCTGTTTTGATAATTTAAGTAATAGGCGTGCTCCCATACATCAAGTCCCAAAATTGGAGTTCCTCCACATGTAACTCCGGGCATTAGCGGGTTATCCTGATTTGGAGTGGAACATACTTCCACTTTTCCTCCCGGATGCACACATAGCCAGGCCCATCCTGAACCAAATTGGGTTTTGGCAGCTTTTGAAAATGTTTCCTTAAAGGCATCGAAACTTCCGTATGCATCATTGATAGCTTCGGCTAGTTCGCCACTGGGCTGCCCTCCACCGTTGGGTGACATCACTTCCCAGAATAGCCTGTGGTTATAGTAACCCCCACCATTATTTCTAACTGCTCCATTGCTCATGTCTAGATTGGTAAGTATTTCTTCAATAGATTTACCTTCTAAGTCGGTACCCTCAATTGCGGCATTTAAGTTATTTGTGTATCCTGCATGGTGTTTCCCATGATGAATCTCCATAGTGCGAGCGTCGATATGAGGTTCAAGCGCATCAAATGCATATGGAAGAGTTGGTAATTGGAAAGACATAATATGTAGTTTTAGATTATTAATAAATTGCATCTCAAAGGTAGCTATTCTAGTTTTTTTAAACTGTTAGAGAATTAATAAGATTTTTATTCCCTTATAGATTATAATTATTGTATGCTGAGTGCCAAGGTTTCTTTAATTTAGTAAAAAATTAGCCTTTGACCGATCATTCTTCCTTTGTAATCTACAATGCGTCCGCCGGAAGCGGTAAAACTTATTCTCTTGTCAAGGCCTACTTGAGAACCCTTCTTCTCAATCCCGGTTCCGACTATTACAAATACCTGCTCGCGATCACGTTTACAAATAAGGCTGTGGCCGAAATGAAACAGCGAATCATAACGTATTTGCGTCAATTTTCTGAAAAAAACGTACTAGACGATCCTCCGGAGATGATGAAGAGCTTGTCAAACGATTGCAATCTCTCCCTTCTGGAGGTTCATCAAAAATCGGAACATATACTGCATCACTTGCTCCATCAT
This sequence comes from uncultured Flavobacteriaceae bacterium, assembly GCA_905479745.1. Taxonomy (GTDB): domain Bacteria; phylum Bacteroidota; class Bacteroidia; order Flavobacteriales; family Flavobacteriaceae; genus Pukyongia. The sequence continues at coordinate 3,308 of CAJQNO010000047.1, forward strand.
TATGCTGCTTTTAGTGTAGAGACCATTGATGGCTTAAATCACAGGTTAATTAGAACATTTGCCAGAGACCTGAAGATAGCGTCTAATTTTGAGGTTTCACTCGAACAGGACGAATTACTGGACCAGGCGGTTGACAATTTAATGAAACGTGCCGGGGAAGATAAACAGATCACCGAAATCCTGGTGGAATTTACTTTGGATAAGACAGATGACGACAAATCATGGGATATCTCAAAAGACATTTCGCGCGCTGCTGGAATCCTGTTCAACGAAAATGAATTGCCCAACGTGGAAAGGCTTAAAACATGGTCTATTGCTCGCTTCAACAAGATCCGCTCCCGGTTAAGAACAGCGCTTTCCGAAGTTGTTTCGCAACTTCAACAATTAGCCGGCGACACTTTACAGCTTATTGACGAAAGCGGATTGGAACACAGGGATTTTTCTGGAAGTTATTACCCCAATTACCTTAAAAAGGTTCTCGATGGAACCGACCTCCGATTTGGCTCGAAATGGCAGGAAGCATTAAGAGACAAACCGTTGTATCCCACTAGATTGCTGAAGGAGGCTCCGCAATCGGCGTCGACCATCGATGAGCTCGCCCACCAATTCGCAGATGTTTTCGACCAAACTAAAACTATTTATTTCAGAAAAATATTAATAAAATCCCTCCTTAATAATCTTACTCCACTGTCTGTGATAAACCTGGTTCAACAGGAAATCGAGAACATAAAGGACGAAGAAAACATTGTCCCGATTTCCGAATTTAACAGGCTGATCAATGCCGAGATCAAAAATCAGCCGGCACCTTATATCTATGAACGGCTTGGTGAGAGGTATCGGCATTTCTTCATAGACGAATTTCAGGACACTTCAAGTTTGCAATGGGAAAACCTGGTTCCCCTCATCGATAATTCCCTATCTCAAGAACAAGACGCATATCCTGGAAGTCTATTGCTGGTAGGTGATGCCAAACAAGCCATTTATCGCTGGCGTGGCGGACTGCCCGAATTGTTCATCGAGCTTTATAATTGCAAGAATCCTTTCTCGGTTACAGACAAAGCCGTTAAAAATCTGGATACAAATTGGAGGAGTTGTGCGAAGATCGTCAACTTCAACAACGAATTCTTTACCCATATTTCGGGATATTTCAACAAGAAATTACATCAGGAGTTATATGCCATTGGTAATAATCAAAAGCAGAATTACAGGGAGGGCGGTTATGTTCGCATGGAATTCGTGGAATTTGAACGTAAGGATGACGCTCATGAGGTTTATGCAGATAGTGTATCCAATTCGATAAAGGATTTATTATCCCAGGGTTATCAATTAAGTGATATTTGCGTGCTAACCCGGAAGAGAATGGAAGGTGTTTCATTGGGTGAGCTATTAATGAAGAAGGGTATTCGAGTGATTTCTTCGGAAACACTTTTACTGGCTCACTCGCCTGTGGTAAAATTCCTTGTCAATATTCTAATATTCAGGTCGCAACCCGAAAATGACGAACTAAAAGCAGAAATCCTCCTCTTTTTACACCAACACTACCAGGTGAACGAACCGTTATCCGATTTTCTTGCAGCTTTCTTTCCTGGCGCTGAAATCGATTTTAGTGCTAGGCTTCAGAATTATGGAATTGAACTAAGGCTGGACAAAACCCAATCCCTTACGCTGTACGAAACTTGTGAGTATGTACTCATCCATTGCGGACTACTTACTCAAGCAGATGCCTACGTGGACGGATTTATGAACCTGGTTTTCGATTTCGAACAACGCCAGACAATATTAAAATCATCATTTGCCGAATATTGGTCCGATAAAAAAGACAATGAAGCCATTAGTATTGGAGAAGGTGTGAATGCGGTTCGATTAATGACGATCCACAAAGCCAAAGGGCTCGAATTTCCAGTGGTTCTGTTTCCTTATGCCGATGTGGATATTTATTCAGAAAAGATGCCAAAAACCTGGATACATGCCGAAACCATAACCGATGAAACTGAGCCATTCATGATCAATTTCAATAAAGATGTGGTTGAATTCGGTGAAGAAGGTGAAACCATATATAAGGAAAGGCGGGCAACCTTACAATTGGACAATATCAATTTGCTCTATGTGACCCTTACCCGTGCAGTAGAACAGCTTCATATCTTTTCTAAAAAAACCAACCCCCCTGCCAATGGTGAGTTGAAGAAATACAGCGATTTCTTTATAAGTTATCTGCAATTTAAAGAGCTGTGGAATGACGACTCTAAAATTTATGAAATTGGTGCCCCCCCTAAACCTGTTTCAGCCATATCTACTACCGAGGCGAAAGAAACCATTTTAGAATATATCGCTTCCCCTCCCGAGACACATAATTTGAAGCTGGCAACTGCAGAAGCCTCCCTCTGGGAAACCGACGCCTCCCTTAAAATTACAGCCGGAACCTTACTCCATGATCTCATGGGACAAATAAAATATAAAGACGATGTTGAGGACGTTATCAATACATTCGAACTAACATCGGGGATGGAAAGCCAGGAGATCGAAAAACTTAGGTCTATCATAGCAATGATCACATCACATCCGGATCTGGAACACCTTTTTCTGCCAGGACATAAAGTTGAGAATGAACGCGATATTATTACTGCAGATGGACAATTACTTCGACCGGACCGGATTAATTTTCACCCTAACGGAGAAATTACGCTGATTGATTATAAAACAGGTGGGGCCAGTGACTCTCATATCGAGCAGGTAGAGACCTATGCCCGCGCCTTGGAAGATATGAACCTAAAGGTGAGCAACAAGCTTATTATATACGCTTCCGAAGATAAAATAATGATAAATAAACTTTAAATTTGAAGCCTCTAAAAACAGAGATATGTACGGAAACATCAAGGAACATTTGAAACGAGAACTTGAGGAGATCAAGGAGAGTGGCCTTTTTAAAAAAGAACGCATCATCACTTCACCTCAGGATGCGGTGATCACCATTTCAACCGGTGAGAAGGTTATTAACTTCTGCGCTAACAATTACCTGGGACTATCGTCAAACAAAGAAGTAATACAGGCAGCCAAGAACACCATGGATACCCACGGATTTGGGATGTCTTCAGTACGTTTTATTTGCGGTACCCAGGATATTCACAAAACACTCGAAAAAAAGATCGCAGATTACTACGGAACCGAAGATACTATTCTTTACGCGGCTGCTTTCGACGCAAACGGAGGGGTATTCGAGCCTCTGTTAGGCCCTGAAGACGCCATTATTTCAGATTCACTTAATCACGCGTCCATTATAGACGGGGTACGATTGTGTAAAGCCGCTCGATATCGCTATCAGAACAGTGATATGGAAGATCTTGAAAAGCAGCTGATTGCGGCAAATAAAAATAATGCCCGTTTCAAGATTATTGTTACAGATGGAGTTTTTTCGATGGACGGACTGCTCGCTCCACTGGATAAAATTTGTGATCTTGCCGAAAAATACGACGCCCTTGTTATGATAGATGAATGCCATGCTGCCGGATTTATTGGCGAAACAGGTAGAGGAACTCTGGAAGAGAAGGGTGTAATGGGACGAATAGATATTATTACCGGAACCCTTGGAAAGGCCCTGGGGGGTGCGATGGGAGGATATACTACTGCTAAAAAGGAGATAATTGAGATGTTGAGACAGCGATCTAGGCCTTATCTATTCTCAAATTCTCTTGCGCCGGCCATAGTAGGAGCCTCGATAAAGGTCTTTGAAATGCTCGACACAGACACCCGTTTACGGGACAAACTTCAGGAAAATACAGCATATTTTAAAAAGGGGATGCAGAAAGCAGGATTTGATATAATAGACGGTGACTCGGCCATAGTTCCAGTGATGCTCTATGATGCCAAGCTTTCACAGACCATGGCAGACATGTTGCTCGAAGAAGGAATTTATGTGATTGGATTCTTTTATCCTGTAGTTCCGAAAGGAAAAGCCCGAATACGGGTTCAGCTCTCTGCTGCTCACGAAAAAGAGCATTTGGATAAGGCGATAAACGCGTTCGTAAAAGTAGGCGAAAAATTAGGGGTAATAAACCCTTGACCACCTTTATTTATACCTAATTGCGCCCATATTTTAAAAAATTTTAATAGATTTGCTTTTGTTATAAGTTTTAACAACTTACTTTTGCTCTAATTAACACTTAAAATTAAACAATCGAATATGAAACATCTTAACACTTTTTTAGTTGCTGCCTTACTGCTTTTAGGCGTTGGGGTAACAAACGCACAGGACGAAAATAATCCTTGGGCAATCGAAGTTGGTGTAAACGCAGTTGATGTTTACCCAGTTGGTCTTGATGATGAAGGAAGATTTCCTAACATGATTGGAGATCTTGCAATCAAGGGCGATTTATTTGACGAATATTTCAATGCAAATGACCACTGGAATATCCTTCCATCTATCTCTCGCGTTTCTGTGGGTAGATATATTGGTAGTGGATTCACATTTACTGCTGCCGGATCTGTAAACAAGATCACTAAACTTGGTAATGTAAAAATTAACGATGTTACTTACTATTCTGCTGATGGTGAGATCGAATATAGCTTAAGAGACGTTATAGGAGGTCCAGGCGGATGGTTCGATCCAACCTTAGGAGTTGGTGGTGGATACACTTGGGTTGATGATGTAGGATTTGGTACGGCTAACGCGCTAGCGGGTGTTCGTTTTTGGGTAGGTGAGAATCTAGCCCTTAGTTTCCAATCTGCATATAAGCACTCGTTTGAGGATGATTACGGAATCATTCACTTCCAGCACTCAGTTGGTGTTATGTTCAAATTCGGTGGAAAAGATACAGATGGTGATGGAATCTACGATCAAGATGATGAATGTCCAGAGACTCCAGGTCTTCCGGAATTCAACGGATGTCCTGATACAGATGGTGACGGAATCGAAGATAGAAAAGATGCATGTCCTAACACTCCAGGTCTTGCAGAATTCAACGGTTGTCCTGATACAGATGGTGATGGTATTCCTGATCCTCAGGATGCTTGTCCTACTGTAGCTGGTATCGCTTCTCTAAACGGTTGTCCAGATGCTGACGGTGATGGAATCACCGATGCTGAAGATGCTTGTCCTAACGAAGCTGGTCCTGCTGCTAACAACGGATGCCCATGGCCAGACCGTGATGGTGACGGTGTACTAGACAAAGACGATCAGTGTCCAGATGTACCTGGTACTGTTGCAAATAACGGTTGTCCAGAAGTTACTGTAGAGATCATCAAGCAATTGAATGATTACTCTAAAACTATCTTGTTCGACACTGGAAAAGCCACTATTCGTCAAGAATCTTATGCAGTGCTTCAAAACATTGTAGACATCATGAAAGAATATCCAAATACATATTTCGTAATTGAAGGTCACACAGATAGCGTTGGTAGCGAAAAATCTAACCAAACTCTATCTGACAACAGAGCGAAATCTGTTAGAGATTATCTTGTAACTATCGGAATGGACGGATCCAGATTATCTTCTGTAGGATATGGAGAATCCAGACCAATTGCTACAAACAATACGAAAGCAGGTAGACAACAAAACAGACGTGTTGAAATTTCTCTTAAGAAATAAAACATATCTAAATAAATAGAAAAACGCCTCCCGATAACGGAGGCGTTTTTTATTTTTATAGTATGCAAACATTTCTGGAGGAAACCATTGAAGAGCTTCTAAAAAAGTATGAGGACATAGCTCAACTCACTATCATTCTTCCCAGTAAAAGAGCCGGTGGATTCTTTAAATATTATCTTCGGAAACAAATCCATAAAACAAGCTTTCTTCCAAGAATTATCAGCATAGAAGAATTTGTTGAAGTTCTTTCCGATCTCAAAATAATAGACAATACACGGCTATTATTAAAAAGTTACGAAGCCTACAAACAGACCCATTCCATTAAGGAAAAAGAGGAATTCGAATCTTATGCCTCATGGATTCAGACCTTGCTAAACGATTTCAATGAAATTGACCGTTATCTAGTCGACACTGACAAATTCTTTCATTATTTAGGCAGTATTAAGTCCTTAGAACACTGGTCCATGAAAGAACAACCCACGGATTTCATTACCAATTATCTCTCTTTTTGGAACAGCCTGCCAGAATTCTATGATCGTCTAAAATCCAACCTTCTAAAAAATGGTCTCGGCTACCAGGGAATGGTATATCGAAAGGCCGCTGAAGAACTTGAACATTACCTCTCTTTACACGGAGATATACCTCATGTGTTTATAGGTTTTAATGCTCTGAACAAAGCAGAGCAAACCATTATAAAAGAATTACTCGAAACCGGGAATTCGGAAATTTACTGGGATGCCGAATCACACTTTTTTGAAGGTAAGGATCACAGTGCCTCCCTATTCATGAAGGAGTACTTTAATACCTGGAAATTTTATTCGGGAACAAAACCTACCTTCTCCACAAACTTCGGGAATCCTAAAAGCTTTAAGTTTATTGAAGTGCAAAAAATATAGCACAAGTAAAATATGCTGGGCAATTACTTGCTCAAATGTCGCAGGAAGAGCTTGATGAAACTGCTGTTATTTTAGCCGATGAAAACTTATTGGTTCCTTTAATATACTCCTTACCCCCTCAGCTGAACACGGTGAATATTACCATGGGAGTTAGTATTAAAAACTTTCCGGCAAGTACTTTATTTCTTGCCTTATTACACATGCATCAGAAAAAGACAACCCAATGGTATTATAAGGATGTTTTTCGGTTGCTCAACAACCCAATAGGTGCAAAACTAATACCGAATGCCAGGGCGATCGTAAGCGAAATATCCCGTCAGAATTACACCTATATCTCACTAGAGCAGCTAATCCATTTATCCGAAGGCAATTCAGAAGAAAACTTGAAAATACTATTTGGCCCTTGGAATAACGATCCGGTTCTGGCCATTTCTAATTCGAAGAAACTTCTTTTACAATTAAAAAACCTAACCCGGGAAAATCCGATGGAACGAGTTACCGTTTTCGAATTGTATAAAGTATTCGACAACATTGGCATTTATGCAAAGGATTTTGCCCATTTAAATTCGGTAAAGACCATATATTCCCTTTTGCAGGAGGCGCTTACTACAAGTACGGCCGATTTTAAAGGAGACGCGTACAATGGTTTACAAATAATGGGGGTGCTGGAAACGCGTGTACTCGACTTTAAGAATGTTATCCTGCTCTCGGTGAACGAAGGTTATCTGCCGTCGGGAAAATCGAATGCCTCGTTCTTAACATACGACTTGAAAAAAGAATATGAACTCCCTCTTTTTACAGATAAGGACGCCATCTACACCTATCATTTTTATCGATTATTACACAGGGCCGAGAATATCTGGTTGCTTTTTAACAGCAGTTCGGAAGGACTGAATGTAGGAGAAAAAAGTAGGTTTCTACTTCAATTGGAAATAGAAAAACACGAAAATCACAAGATCATCAAAGAAATGGTCACCCCCCTTATTTCAATTTCCACGACACAACAACTCGAAATTAAAAAAAGTGAATCGGTAATGACAAGGCTTCAGGAAATTGCAAAAAAAGGCTTCTCCCCTTCAGCACTTACTGCTTATATTAGAAATCCAATCGACTTTTACCTCTCCCGTGTCTTGAAGATCAACGAGGCTGAAGAAGTAGAAGAAACAGTAGATTTTCAAACTTTAGGGACGATTGTACATAACTGCTTACAGACCTTTTACGAACCTCTGGAAGGTTCGATGCTAACAAAGGCGGACCTGGAAGCTATGAAAGATCGAATTCATGAAGAAGTAACGAGCGAGTTTGAAAATACTTTCATGAAAGGCGAATTTACCAAAGGTAAAAACCTTCTAATTTTTGAAGTTGCTAAACGCTATATTGAAAATCTGATCCAATTAGACCTAACCGATCTTGAGCATGGCCACCAAATTAGGATACTCCAGATAGAGACAAATTTAAAAATGTCGATACCGATCGAGGAATTATCGTTTCCGGTGGCTATTCAGGGTACCGTGGATCGCGTAGATGAAAGGGATGGGGTTGTGCGCATAATCGATTACAAGACCGGAAATGTACTTCAAGGAGACCTCGAGATAATCGATTGGGAAGAGCTTCGGGCAGATTATAAGTATAGTAAGGCGTTTCAGGTGTTAACTTATGCACTCATGATTCACGGTCAAGGGACAATTACCCAATCGGAGGCGGG
>CAJQNO010000048.1 GCA_905479745.1 uncultured Flavobacteriaceae bacterium
TTTTAATAACTGTCTGCGTAATTAGGGTAAATTTCAGTGATATTGCAGCCTCTCACCTGTTATTTCAGATTCAGGATTTGTATTTTTGCTGAAAATTCATTCTATGAGCAACTTCCATACGTTAACCGTTTCAGAAGTAAAGAAAGAAACCCCAAATTCGGTTAGAGTAAGCTTCGAAATCCCTGATGATATTTCAGAAATATTCGATTTCACCCCCGGACAGTATATTACCATAAAGCACCAGGTAAACGAAAAAGAGATCAGGCGGGCTTATTCAATTTGCAGTGTGCCGGGAAACGGGGTATTAAGTGTTGGAATTAAAAAAGTGAAAAACGGAGCCTTTTCGGTCTTCGCTAATACCGCTTTGAACCCCGGCGACACCCTGGAAGTTATGCCTCCGGAAGGTCATTTTATATTGAAAACAGATCCTTCCAATGCTAATAATTATCTTGCGTTTGCCGCCGGAAGCGGGATCACTCCTATTCTTTCTATACTGAAATCCGTGCTTGAAGAGGAGCCGGAAAGTACCTTTTCTCTGGTCTATGGAAATCAATCCATGGAGGAGACCATGTTTGCCGGTGAAATTGCCAAACTTCAGGAAGCTTACCCCGAGCGCTTTTTTGTAGAATATCTTTTTAGTCGAAGAAAGGAAGATTTCGGTCTTTTTGGTCGGATCGATCGCTCTACCGCGAATTATCTATTGAACAAAAAACTAAACAATAAATCCTATCACAGTTATTATTTGTGTGGGCCGGAAGATATGATCCATACCGTTTCCGATCTGCTGAAAGAAAAGGGGGTAAGTAAAGACGCTATTCATTTTGAACTGTTTACTACAACAGAGGAAGGTGATCTTGAAGAACCGCATGACGGATTTACCAAGATCTCCGTAACGCTGGACGATGAAACAGAGGTTTTTGTGATGCCCCAGGATACTTCGGTATTAGAAGCAAGTCTCAAACAGGGCCTGGATGCTCCTTACAGCTGTCAAGGCGGAATTTGCAGCACCTGCATTGCGAGGATTACCGAAGGCAAAGCCGAAATGAGGAAAAACCAGATCCTAACGGATGAGGAGATAGCCGATGGTCTTATTCTAACCTGCCAGGCTCACCCTAGTACCCCTACTCTCGGGATCGACTACGATGATGTTTAATTAAACTGTCTCTATTATTTTTTCCACAATACGGGCCGGCCTAATGCTGGTCATTACATTCTCATAACCTGCCGGGAAGGAATTCCCATAAACCGAGGTAGGGATAAGTGGATACTTTTCGAGATCGGAAAGTAGTTGGTTTTCTTCCGGCTGCCCAAAGGGTGTGAAACCAAGGCAGGGGTGCGTAACACCCCAAAGGGTTATCACCGGCACGCCGAACATCGCGGCCAAATGTCCGTTACTGCTATCCATGGAGACCATAAGGTCCAGGTTGGAGATAAGGGAAAGTTCTTCTTCGAAAGTGAGTTGATCGGCAACATTGGTAACGTTATCATAATCGTTCTCTATCTCTTTTAGTACCGAAACTTCTGCCGCTCCGGCCCCCAATAAGAATATCTTAAATCGATTCGTCTGGTCTAGTGACGCGATCACCTCCTTCATAAGGTCTATAGGATACATCTTACTTGCGTAGGCAGCGAAGGGGGCAATACCAATTGCTTTTTTAGGTTCCTTGCCGAAAAAATGCTGAATTCTGGGTGAAATGTCCTTTTTTGGTGGGAACCTGTGGTCTCCCAGATCGATCTCCAGTCCCAACTCCCTGAAAACATCAGCATATCGCTCGTGAGTAGATTTTAACACCGCTCTGTCTCTGTTTAGGCCAACGGTGAGTTTTTTCTTTTCAGCTCTACCTTTATCGATAGAACGAATCTTAACGCCCTGCGTCCATAGCAGGAACCTTACCACTTTAGATCGAATTACGTTATGGAGGTCGGCAACCGCATCAATACCCAGCTTATTCGCTTCCGAAGCTAATTTAAAAAGCCCGAACCCCTTATGTCTTCCATAAACATCAGCCTCCATAAATTCAATGCCTTCGATGTCTTCGAACAGCGCGGAGAACTGATTGCGTGAAACTACAGTTATTTTTATTCCAGGATATCTTTTCCTAACTACTCTTAGTACAGGCACCGTCATGGCTACATCCCCAAGGGCCGACAGTCTTATTACAAGTATGTGATTGGGCAATGCCATTGGTGGTGGGTTAAGAGTGTCTTTTGGATGGGGTCGTATTGAGACGTCCTATCTTCGCGAATTATTTCTGGTTACGAAGAACCGGGTTCATTTCGTCGTCGTTATACATTTTCATCTGTTTGTAGACTTTCATGTATTTACTTCCTTCAGCTATATCGTTAAGTAATTGGTCTATCGCCGAGCTGAGGTCAACACGCTGTTCCAGTAGTACGTTTAATTTAGCCTTACAGGTGTTGAGATATTCAGGACTGGCATCGGTTCTGTTAGCCTCTTCATTCATATGATAGATCTTTAGAGCAAGAATAGATAACCGGTCTATGCCCCAGGCTGGACTTTCTGTATTAATGGTGGCATTATCGGCCACTTCCACATTTTTATACTTTTCAAGAAAATAACTGTCGATATACTCTACCGTATCGGTACGATCCTGGTTAGAAGCATCAATTTTTCTTTTAAGGCTAAGTGCGGCAACCGGGTCTATATTGGGATCCCTGATAATATCCTCATAATGCCATTGAACCGTGTCTATCCAGCACTTACGATATAACAAATGTTCTATCAATTGAGATTCTCCATCATACGGATTTGTAAAAGGCTGATCCACCTTGTCGATACGGTGGTAGGTTTCAATAACTTCCTGGAATATCCGGTTCGCTTTTTTACTAAACATAGATTTCAATTTTACAGCTTCCCATTGAATAGTAGAGAATGCTGGCTGCAAAGGTATTATATTTCATTTGTATTATTCCTACTACTGGGTTAGACATTTTACATGAGAAGCAGCATAGCCGGTAGCAGGATCACCAGCCAGATATAAATTTCTTTTATGTACAATTCCTCGCGGTTCTCAATATAATCGGCGGAGGCAATAGCCAAGGGTGGAATAAGAAAATACAATTCGCTGCCATCTTTTAAGGGAGACCCCAGGGAAACGGCTAAAGCCGATATTAATATAACTGGAATCACCAGGAAGTTAGGTCGCTCTTTCCGCATCATACTTCCAACTTTCCCTATTCTGTAAAAGCAGATCCACAGTACCGAACTAAGGAAGAGGGAGGCAGGAATAAGCAAGGAGAACGAATTATATGCGCCAAAATCTAAACTAACAGTTGTAATGTGACGTTCAAACCAGGCAAACGAATTTTCGGTAAGATAAAAATAAGAGGTTGTAATACTAAGAACTGCAAGAATAGCCAGAGGAGGAATTAGCAAGTACCTGAAACTTGTTTGAGGGCGTCTTATAACAGCGAAATACACTACAACGAAGAACACCAGACAGTAGAAGTAGAAAAATGATGCTAATACCAACCATAAGGAAGCATCCAGTATTTTCTTCTCCGTGTTCTTTTCGGAGGCCAGGCTTAAGATCCTGCGCAGGGCGAAAAGACAGCAAACAACTGCAATTATGATCTCTGAATGAGCAAATACGGAAGGGATCATTAAAGTATAGGCTGTAAAAATAAGGGCAGCGAAAGTATTCTTGCGAGTAAGATTGTTCTTTCTAACGATAAAATTGAGAAGTAAAATTGTAAAGACCAATGAGCCTACAACAGCCAGTTTCTCCAGGACGTATAGCATTCCAATATCTAATTCTTCCTGCTGAAATAAAGCTATCACATATGCTATTCCCAGTGTCGCACCCAATAAAAGAAAGTTAACCGGATTAGATTTACCGAAAAAGCTTGTAAGCATGGTGGGTAATTTATATTTTTGCAGTATAAAGATACAGTTATGAAGGACTTTTTTTACGGTATAGAAACACTATTTGTAGATTATTTATTTGCACCATATGATATGCTACGTGCCATGGAACTGGATAGCTGGTGGGGTGCCAATATGGTAAGCTGGTTATTTATAGCCATAGGTTTTGTTGCATTTCTATACTGGATGCGAAAACTGGCCGATTTTAACGCGAGTGGTGAAGAAGACCGTAGCTCAACTTCACATTCTTTCCTAGGATAGATCGAAACCGATATCGGTTCTATAATACATCCTGTTAAAAGATAGTTTTTCTATGTTTTG
>CAJQNO010000049.1 GCA_905479745.1 uncultured Flavobacteriaceae bacterium
GTAATTAGCTGGTAATTTTTACGAAAAGATTTAGGCGAATTATTTTTTTGAATTACTTTTGCCTATGCACAATAACGTCCTCATTTTAGACTTCGGATCGCAGTATACCCAACTAATTGCAAGACGTGTTCGAGAGTTGAATATCTACTGCGAGATCCATCCTTACCATCATATTCCTGAGAATTTAGAACCCTTTAAGGCGGTGATTTTGTCCGGCAGCCCGTTCTCGGTGCGCGCCGAGGATGCTCCGCATCCAGACCTTTCTGCAATAAAGGGCCACAAACCCCTGCTGGGGGTTTGTTACGGCGCGCAGTACCTTGCGCATTTTAATAAGGGTCATGTAGCGCCATCGGATATTCGGGAGTACGGCCGCGCAAAGCTAGAAACCATACACGATCGCGAAGGTTTGTTTGCCGGTATTCCTGAAAATACACAAGTATGGATGAGCCATAGCGATACCATAGCCGAATTGCCTGAAGGCGGTGTACGCTTGGCCAGCACTAGTGATGTGGCCAACGCTGCCTATCGAATTGAAGGAGAAGTTACCTACGCTATACAGTTTCATCCGGAAGTTTATCACACAACCCACGGGAAACTTCTACTTGAGAATTTTCTCGTACATATCGCCCATGTGAAACAAGACTGGACACCAGCGGCGTTCGTAGAGGAAACTGTTGAAATGCTTAAAGAAAAAATTGGGGATGGTAAAGTGATTCTGGGACTAAGTGGTGGAGTAGACTCCACAGTTGCAGCCGTGCTGTTGCATAAAGCCATTGGCAAGAATCTCTACTGCATATTTGTAAATAACGGTTTGCTTCGTAAAAATGAATTTGAAGATGTACTTGACCAATATAAGCATATGGGTCTTAATGTACACGGTGTGGATGCTTCGGCACGTTTCTTGGAAGCGTTGAAAGGAGAATCGGACCCGGAAGCCAAGCGCAAGGCAATTGGTGGGATGTTTATAGACGTATTCGACGATGAAGCACACAGGGTAGAAGACGTGGATTGGCTGGCACAGGGTACCATCTATCCGGATGTTATTGAAAGTGTTTCGGTTAACGGGCCTTCAGTAACCATAAAATCACACCATAATGTTGGTGGATTACCGGATTTTATGAAATTAAAAGTAGTGGAACCGTTAAAAATGCTGTTTAAAGATGAGGTGCGCAGAGTAGGTGCCGAATTGGGGATAGATAAAAAGCTTTTAGGCAGACATCCGTTTCCTGGGCCAGGCCTCGCTATACGGATCCTGGGAGATATCACTGCTGAAAAAGTTCGTATCTTACAGGAGGTTGATCATATTTTTATTGAAGGTCTTCGCAAGTGGGATCTATACGATAAAGTGTGGCAAGCCGGCGCCATATTACTGCCGGTACAAAGTGTTGGAGTGATGGGAGACGAACGAACGTACGAGCGGGTAGTGGCGTTGAGAGCCGTGGAAAGTACCGATGGAATGACAGCAGATTGGGTAAATTTACCATATGAGTTCTTACAGGAAACCAGTAATAATATAATAAACCGCGTGAAAGGCGTTAATAGAGTAGTGTACGACATAAGTTCTAAGCCTCCGGCTACCATCGAATGGGAATAAAAAAGCAATGAGAAGAGTTATTTACTGCATACTTATCGGTCTTATTATGTTTATGGGTGGTCCCGCACTTGCCCAGCAATACAAGACCCATCGGGTTGAAAAAGGGGAGACTGTATACAGTATCTCAAAAAAGTATGGCATTTCTGAAGAAACCCTCTATAAGCTCAATCCCGATGCGAAGAACGGCCTCCGGTTAAATGCTCTACTAATGATCCCTTCGGAAGGATCTGCCACTATGCAGGAGAAAGTAACCTTCAAAAAGCACCGTGTAAAGCGAAAAGAAACCCTATTTAGCATAGCACAACGGTATAATATCACCGTAGATGATATTAAGAAATACAACAAGGAACTGTATTCACGTCAGCTTAAGAAAGGAGAAAGGATACAGATCCCGGTTTTTGAACAGGTAGCAGTAACGGATAATACTTCAACTACAACCGTTGAAACAGGAACGGCAAGTAATGGCAAACATACGGTTCAGCCAAAGGAAACCAAATACGGGATCGCTCGTAAGTACGGTATCACCATAGCCGAACTGGAAGCACTTAATCCACTGGTTGGCGAGAACCTGCCAATCGGCACTGTTCTTAATGTGCCGGCTGATGCAATTATAGAATCGGCAACCATAGAGGAGGAGGATTTCGAATTCTACGAAGTTTTACCAAAAGAAGGATTTTTTAGACTGAAAGTAAAATTGGGGCTTACTCAGGAAGAGATCATTGCGCTCAATCCGTACGCCAAAGACGGTCTTAAAGAAGGTATGATCTTAAAAATTCCGAAGGAAAAAAATAGCGAAACACGCGATAATCATATCATAGTTAATCTGGAAGATGGAATTTCCAATTTCCGTAAAAAGAAGATCGCTGTTATGTTACCATTCCAGCTATCGAAAGCAGACAGAGACTCTATGCAGAATAATGTAGACCTTATAAAGGACAATGGGGCACTTCGCGTTGCCCTAGATTTCTATAGTGGTGTTCTTATGGCTGCCGAATTTGCCAAGGATAAAGGAATATCTGTAGAATTGGATATTTACGATACCGAAGGTAGCGAAAGTAAGGTTAGCAGTATATGTTCCTCTAATGATTTTTCGGATGTGGATGCGGTAATTGGACCGCTACTACGGCGAAATGTGGAAAAAGCAGCAGCTTCGCTTAAAAAAACCGATACACCTATCTTTTCACCTCTTAGTAACAGGGAGATCAAGATCTCATCAAATTTGTTTCAAACCTTGCCTTCAGATGAAATGTTACAGAAGGCAATGTTGGAATATCTTAGGACCCACGCTATAGGTAAAAACGTGATTATTATTAGTGACCCGAAAAAGGCAACCGAAAAGGCCGCTCTTATGGAGGCTCTCCCAGGAGCGAAAACTATAGCGCCCAGAGAGAAAGGGTTTTTATATGATACAGATATAAGCTCAAGGTTGGATGATACAAGGGAGAACTGGGTGATACTGGAATCTGCCAATCCGGTGATCGTAGCAAATGTAGTTGGTTTGCTTAACGGAATGCCCGATCATGTAACGATTAGACTCTTCACGCTGGACAAGAACGACGCATTCGACTATGAAGATGTTTCAAATCTACACCTGGCAAATCTTAATTTTACCTTTCCATCGGTGAATAAGAGCTATAATTTTAAGGATAAGAGTGCATTTCTGGTAAGTTATAAGAATAAATACGAGGTTCTTCCAAATCGTTTTGCAGTTCGTGGTTTCGATGTTACCTACGATGTCATCTTAAGGCTTGCTATCGCAGACGATGTATACGATGCCAACGATAGCAATGTAGAAACGGAATACATAGAGAATAAGTTCCGCTACACCAAGAAAATGTTCTCCGGCTATCAGAATAATGCTCTCTATATAATAAAGTATAACAAGGACCTTCAATTCGAAGTTGTAGAATGAGCACCTCTAAAGTTACTTACCTGGGAGACCTGCGTACTCAATGCGAACATCTACGGTCGGGAAACACCTATATCACAGATGCCCCGCTGGACAATCAAGGAAAAGGCGCGGCTTTTTCTCCAACCGATACTGTGGCAACTGGCCTTGCCAATTGTATGCTAACCGTGATGGCAATAAAAGCCAGAGACCTGGGTGTGGTCCTCGACGGCTCAACCGCCGTGGTTACCAAAATAATGGCTGCAAACCCCAGGCGTATTTCCGAAATAGAGATAGAAATGTCGCTCCCTTCCAATGTTTCCAACAGGAACCAAAAAATCTTAGAAAATACCGGAAATACCTGCCCAGTGCATCATAGTTTGCATCCCGATATACAAAAACGCATCCATTATCATTGGGACAGCTTTTAAGGCTTTTGAAATTTTCTTCAATAATTTTCTATTTTTTTCGTTAGCAATTTTATGAAAATCCTTTTAATCCTGGTATTTCCGGTATTACTGCTATTTCCGGTTGAAAATGACAAGGAAAAAATGCAATGGAATGAATCGCGTCCGCTTACCTGGTCCGACTTCAGGGGGGTTCCCAATGGAGCCGACGATTACGTGGCCAGCACCAACAGTGGGATATCCCTATCGTACTCAATTGGATATCGCAATGACGAATACAAATTCAATTTTACCGTTCAAAGTAATTTTTACCCAAATCAGTCCTGGTATCGCCCTGAAGCAGCTTCAGAATATATTCTGAAACACGAACAAACACATTTCGACATTTCCGAACTACACGCCCGAAAACTTAGGAAAAAACTTTTAGAATTAGAGGTCACCGAAAGCGTGAAGGCAGATGCCGATAAATTGTATAGTGAAATCGAACAGGAGAGACGGGCTATGCAACATCGGTTTGATAATGATAGTGATCATTCCAAACTTCGGGAACCGGAATTAAAATGGAGAGAGTTTGTTGCTTCCGAATTAGAGAAATATGAATCCTGGAAATAAACAGGAAGGTACCAATCCTGTACCCAACGCTGCACATCTGAAAGAACTCGCCAACTATAAGATGCCTTTTGGAAAATACAAAGACCAATACCTGGTCGATCTGCCCGAAGCCTATTATGTGTGGTTCAAACAAAAAGGCTTTCCCGAGGGAAAATTAGGCAGGCTAATGCAGGAAATGCACGAGCTTAAAATAAATGGCCTGGAAGGTCTGCTTCGAAAGCTTATTCGTTAGTGCCCGCAAGCTTAAAATTGTTGATCGAAATTTAGCTTTTACCCTTGCCTTCGGCAATAATTCCTGTATCTTTACACCCCGTATAGGTAACAGCAAGCTACAACTTCATGAGCAACACAAAGTACATCTTCGTTACGGGCGGGGTTTCATCATCTTTAGGAAAAGGTATCATCGCTGCATCGCTGGCTAAATTGCTGCAGGCACGCGGTTATCGTGTAACAATCCAGAAACTGGATCCCTATATAAATGTCGATCCGGGAACCCTAAATCCGTATGAACATGGAGAATGTTATGTAACAGACGATGGCGCTGAGACCGATCTTGACCTTGGCCATTACGAACGATTCCTTAACGTACCTACCTCTCAGGCAAATAATGTCACCACCGGTCGCATCTACCAAAGTGTAATCGAGAAGGAAAGACGGGGCGAATTTCTAGGAAAGACCGTACAGGTGATCCCGCATATCACTAACGAGATAAAAGAGCGTATTCAGATATTGGGTAACAGCGGGGATTACGATATTGTTATCACAGAGATCGGGGGAACCGTAGGTGATATAGAGTCACTACCATACATAGAATCTGTACGTCAGTTAAAATGGGAATTAGGCGACGATAACGCCCTGGTGATCCATTTAACACTGGTGCCATTTCTATCGGCGGCCGGCGAATTAAAAACAAAACCCACGCAGCATTCGGTAAAAACACTCATGGAAAGCGGGATCAGGGCAGATATACTCGTTTGTAGAACCGAACATCATTTGAGTCAGGAACTGCGCCAGAAATTGGCATTGTTCTGTAATGTGAAAGAAGAGGCAGTTATTCAGTCAATAGATGCATCTACTATTTACGACGTACCTAATATGATGCTGGAAGAAGGTCTGGACGATGTTACTCTCAAGAAATTAAATCTCGAAAATGCTCCGGAACCTAATCTGGACCAATGGAACGAATTCCTCGATCGTCATAAGAACCCGAAAAGCCACGTAAAGATCGGTTTAATTGGGAAATATGTAGAATTACAGGATAGCTATAAGTCGATCTTAGAGTCTTTTATCCATGCAGGTGCCGAGAATGAGGTAAAAGTAGACGTGGAATATATCCATTCAGAACATATAGATTCTAATACCATCAAGGATGTGGTTTCGCATCTGGACGGAATCCTGGTAGCGCCCGGGTTTGGAGAAAGAGGCGTGGAAGGTAAGATAGATGCAGTACGTTATGCCCGTGAGAATAATTTACCTTTCTTCGGAATTTGCCTTGGAATGCAAATGGCGGTGATAGAATACAGCCGAAACGTGCTGGGACTAGAAGGAGCTAATTCCACCGAAATGGATCCGGACACCCCGCACCCGGTAATCGACCTGATGGAAGAACAAAAAAATGTAACGCATAAAGGAGGTACTATGCGACTTGGATCATGGGCCTGTGAATTAAAGGAAGGATCCATTGTGAGTGAGGTGTATAAGACCAAAGTGGTGAAAGAGCGGCATCGCCATCGCTACGAATACAACGACCGTTACCGCGACCAACTGGAAGCAGCAGGAATGACGGCCACAGGTTTCAATCCCGATACAGGGCTGGTGGAGATCATAGAACTACCCTCTCACCCCTGGTTTGTAGGGGTGCAATACCATCCCGAATACAAGAGCACAGTTGCAAATCCGCATCCGTTATTTGTTGCATTTGTGAAAGCGGCTCGTGAACATTCGGAGAAATAAGACAATTTGGCGTAATTTGCAGCCGCGGCGGGATTATTGGTAAATAGAAGTCGGCAGTATCGCCATCAGATATTATTCTGAAAACATAAATTGACAACTTAATTAAGTTCGAAGTAAATAGACTTTTAACTTCGGAATTTGAACATATGGAAGAAAAGAAGTTTGACCTCAATTCACTAATTGGTTTTATACTTATAGGAGGGATCCTGGTTTACATGCTTTATCTGCAACAACCTACTCCGGAGGAGATCGAGGCAGAAAAACAAAAAACCGAACAACTTAGTAAGGAGGCTGAAAAGAAAAAAGAGGAGGCTGTTAAAGATACCATAGAACTTGAAGAGGGTATTCAGGAAATTGCAGCGGTACAAACAGGGGATTCCCTTGCCCTGGAAAATCTAAAGAACAAACTGGGGTCTTTTGCGTATTCGGCTACCTTGCCATCTGCGATCGAATCGACCACAGTGATCGAGAACGATGTACTCGAACTTCACGTAAGTAATAAAGGAGGGCAAATAATTATGGCTCGCCTGAAAGATCACACCACCATTAAGGGTGATCCTATCTACCTGATTAAGGACGGAAATAATTCTTTTAATTTGCAGTTCACTGCCGAAAACAGACTACTAAATACAAAGGAACTTTTCTTCGAACCCAGATTAACAACCGACGGAGAGAACAAGGTGCTGAGTATGCGTTTGAAAGCTTCGGAAAATGCATACATTGAATATCGTTACGAATTAACACCTGGTGAACATATGCTGGGATTCAGTCTGAGAACACAAGGACTGGACGGCGTAATGAATACTTCACAACCGGTCTACCTAGACTGGAACCTAAAAGGATATCGCCATGCCAAGAGTATATCGTACGAAAATAGATATACCAGACTTACCTACGAATACGAAGGGGATAAGCATTCTAAATTATCACCTTCCGGTGAAGACGAGGAGTTAGAAAAAGATGTTAGTTGGATGAATTTCCGTCAGCATTTCTTCTCTTCCATGCTCCTTACCGATACCCCTTTTGATGAGGTTGCTTTTTCTTCGGTAGATCTGGTCGAGGACGAAGAAGTAGACACGGTATTTACAAAACAATATGGTGCGAAGATGTTGTTATCTCACAAAGGTGGCTCTTTGGACTATAATATGAATATGTATTACGGTCCCACCGACTACAAAATATTTAAGAAATACGACCGAAATCTGGACGAAGCCATGCCTCTGGGATGGGGAATCTTCGGAATGATCAACAAATACATCATTATTCCGTTGTTTGGATTCCTGAGTGGATTTTTACCGGCAGGTATCGCTATTATCGTGTTAACCATTCTCATCAAGTTATTGTTATCTCCGGTACAGTATAAGCAGTATCTCTCGCAAATGAAGATGAAGATCCTGAAACCCGAGTTGGATGAGATCCGCGAGAAGTACAAGGACAACAAAATGAAGATTCAGCAGGAGACCATGAAATTACAGAATATTGCTGGGGCCAATCCACTAAAAACGGGTTGTTTGCCGGCCTTATTACAAATTCCGGTCTTCTATGCCCTGTTCACATTCTTCCCAACTGCCTTCGACCTGAGACAGAAAAGCTTCCTATGGGCGGAAGATCTTTCCAGTTTCGACACCATCGCGGAGATCCCATACATACCTTTTTATGGAGACCACATTAGTTTATTCCCTATTCTAGCATCCATCGCCATTTTTGTCTATATGATGATGACAATGGGGCAGAGCATGCAGGCACAGCAGCAACCGGGAATGCCTAATATGAAGTTTCTTATGTATCTTTCTCCGTTGTTCATGCTGGTATTCTTTAATAACTACGCCAGTGGGTTATCGCTTTATTATCTAACCTCCAACCTGATCACCATTGGTATTATGCTGGTGATAAAGAATTTTATCCTGGACGAGGATAAGATCCATGCGAAGATTCAGGAAAATAAGAAAAAGCCTAAAAAACAGAATCGTTTTCAACGGAAGATGGCAGAAATGATGGAGCAGGCCGAACAACAAAAAAAGGCTGGAAAACGGAAGTGATCATAAATAGTATTTTTTTGAAAAAGTAGGATCAGGATTCAATACATTTTTAAAAAATTCGTTTACTATAAAAGTTCAATGGTATGAGATCTGTTTTGTTTTTTTTCTTCGGAATTGTTTTCACATTCTCCCCACTTTTATCACAGGAGGGAATCAATCAATTTGATGAGAATAAAAAGCGTCATGGTAGCTGGAAGAAATACTTTCCGGGCACCGATCAAATACGCTATGAAGGTGAGTTTGATCACGGCAGGGAAACAGGTACCTTTAAATTCTATTGCGAGGATTGCGGGAGTCAGCCCATGGTGATCAAAAAGTTCAGTCCAAATAGTGATATTGCAGAGGTTCAGTACTTTACTGTAAAAGGTAAACTGGTGAGCGAAGGAAAAATGCAGGGAAAAGACCGAATAGGTGAATGGTTATTCTACCATAAGAAGTCCACTGCTGTAATGTCCAGAGAGAACTATAAGAACGGAAAACTGGACGGTAAAAAGTATACCTATTATCCCAATGGGCAGATCACCGAAGAAATAAGCTATATTGATGGCCTTATGCAGGGTGATAACCTATATTACGGCCCTGATGGAACTTTGTTAAAAAAACTACGATATAGCAACGACCAGCTTCATGGGGAGGCTATTTACTATGATGCCTACGGAAATATCACTATTAAAGGGTATTATAAGGACGGAGCCAAACACGGTCTCTGGCAATACTTCAAGGATGGAAAGGTAGAAGTAGAGGAAACCTACCCCAGACCAAGAAACTAGTAACGTAATGTAATTTGCCGCAATTACTAACGTCACATTATCTTAAACAGTTTTATCGTATTTTTGCAGCGAATTAATTATCGTATGAAGCAGCGCGTTGTTGTAGGATTAAGTGGAGGTGTAGACTCCAGTGTGGCTGCCTATCTTCTAAAAGAACAAGGTTATGATGTTATAGGCCTCTTTATGAAGAATTGGCATGATGATACAGTGACCATATCTAACGAATGTCCTTGGTTAGAAGATAGTAATGATGCGATGCTGGTTGCTCAAAAACTTGGGATTCCTTTTCAAACCGTAGATCTAAGCGAACAGTATAAAGAACGGATCGTAGACTATATGTTCAGGGAATACGAAATGGGAAGAACACCCAATCCTGATGTATTGTGTAACAGGGAGATCAAGTTCGATGTTTTTATGAAGATCGCCATCGACCTTGGTGCCGATTTTGTCGCAACTGGCCATTATTGCCGAAAGGATACTATAGAGAAAGATGGCAAAACCATACATAGATTACTGTCCGGAAAGGATAATAACAAAGACCAGTCTTATTTTCTTTGTCAGTTATCCCAGAAGCAACTGGCAAAAACCCTCTTCCCAATAGGAGAATTATTGAAACCCCAGGTGAGAGAAATCGCAGCGAGTCAGGATCTTATCACTGCCGAGAAAAGAGATTCTCAGGGGCTTTGTTTTATAGGAAAAGTGCGCCTACCCGATTTCCTTCAGCAGCAGTTAGCTCCGAAGGAAGGAGTGATTGTTGAGGTCCCTTCAAACTTCGAGGGGTATGCTGGTAGCACACCCAAATTCAATTCCGAAGAAGAAAAACTAAAATACCTTTCGGCTAAGAAAAGGTACGAAACAGGGGATGGTATTGTTGTAGGGAAACACCAGGGAGCTCATTTTTTTACCAAAGGACAGCGAAAAGGCCTGGCTGTAGGCGGTACAAAAGAACCACTTTTTGTTATCGATACCGATGTAGAAGAAAATGTGATCTACACGGGACAGGGGAAAGACCATCCCGGGTTGTACAGACGAGGACTTTTTGTACGGGATGAGGAGATACACTGGGTTCGTGAAGACCTCGCATTAGAGGTAGATCAAACGCTCAATGTTATGGCTCGTATCCGTTATAGACAACCCCTGCAAAAGGCAACGCTGCACCGTACAGAATCTGGACTTTATATTATCTTTAACCAGCCGCAATCGGCAATTAGCGAAGGGCAATTTGTTGCCTGGTACGAGGGGGAAGAATTGCTGGGTAGTGGTGTAATATCTTAAATATTGAATATGAAAAAATTATTATTTGTCGGGCTTATTTTAATAAGCCAGGGTATACTCGCTCAATCGCAGGAAGCGTTGGTGTTTTTTGCCGATAAAGAAAATGTAGCGGCCTCGATCGCTAATCCCATTAGTATCTTAACCCAGGAGGCCATAGATAGAAAAACTATGCATAATGTAGCAATTGATGAGCGGGACGTACCTGTGAACGAAAGCTATATAAGCACTATAAAGAGTCAGCCCGGGATTACAGTATATTCCAAGAGCAAATGGCTAAATGCGGTTTATGTTAGTGGTACTCAGGCTGAAGTGGAAGACCTTCTCAATTTATCATTTGTAACAGCCGTTGAATTTATGGACCCGGATTTAAATCTATTTCCAGTCCCATTTCCCACTCCCGATAAATTTTCTCTTGAGAACGAATCTTCCCGAATCGTTTATAATTATGGAGCAGCAGCCAATCAAATACAAATGCTGGCCGGGGATTTCCTGCATCAGCAGGATTTTACCGGATATGGAATGATCATCGCCGTTCTTGATAGTGGATTTCCAAATGTAACTACTAATCCCGCTTTTGCCGAAATGATCTCTGAAAACAGGCTATTAGGGACTTTCGATTTTGTGTTGGACCAAGTCACGATAGGCGGGAGTAGTAACCATGGTGCAAGAGTACTTAGTGATATGGCCGGCTTTATCGACGGACAGTTTGTTGGAACAGCCCCGGAAGCGTCCTATTATTTGTTCAGGACAGAAGATGCCTCTACAGAACGCCCGGTAGAAGAAGCGTATTGGCTGGAAGCTCTGGAACGAGCCGATAGTCTTGGAGTAGATGTTGTGAATACCTCCCTTGGGTACCAGGATTTTGATAATCCCAATTACGACCACAGCTATTCCGATCTCGATGGAGAAACCACTCTGGGTGCCAGAGCAGGTAACCTCGCTTTCGAAAAAGGGATGCTCCTGGTAACTTCTGCGGGTAATGATGGAGGCGGTTTTACCTATGTTGCAACCCCGGCTGATGCCATGGGAATTCTAACTGTAGGTGCGGTAGACAGCAATGGAAATTATGCCTCTTTCAGCTCTATAGGACCCACGGTAGATGGTAGAATTAAACCCGATGTTATGGCACAAGGCGCCAGTGCTGCCGTTGTAAACGAAAATGGAATGATCACCACCAATAGCGGAACCTCCTTTAGCTCGCCCATTATGACAGGCGTGGTGGCATGTTTGTGGCAGAGCAGACCGGATGCACGTAATTTTCAGGTGATGCAGATCGTTAGGGAATCTGCACACTTGTACAACAATCCCACAGACGAGATGGGCTACGGGATCCCTAATTTCGAAGATGCGTATAATGCGTTGCAACTCTTAGGAAATGATCAATTCTTACTGCAAACTAATTTTGCGTTGTATCCTAACCCTGTAAATGAAATTTTAAATATATCATTCCCTACAGCTGAAGAGCGCGCCACCGTTACCGTATATAATCTATTAGGCGAAAAAGTATTTGATCACGAAGTTACCAGCACAACAGGTGAAATAAATATTGCGCAGCTACGCGCAGGCATGTATTTGGTTTCCATCAAGGGGGAATTAGCTTCCAACACCTTTAAAATTGTAAAGCGATAGTGCAAAACAGGATTACAACATTATTTAATATCCGGTATCCCATCATCCAGGCCGGAATGATCTGGAACAGTGGCTGGCGATTAGCAAGCGCAGTAAGCAATGCCGGGGGATTGGGCCTGCTTGGCGCCGGATCTATGTATCCTGAGGTACTAAGGGAACATATACAAAAATGTAAAAAGGCAACCGATAAACCATTCGGAGTTAATGTCCCTATGTTATATCCCAATCTGGAAGAGATTATTGAAATTATAATCGAAGAAGGAGTTTCAATCGTGTTTACTTCCGCCGGCAACCCGAAAACTTATACCACTCGACTTAAGGAAGCCGGAATAACCGTAGTGCATGTGGTAAGCAGTGTAAAATTTGCCTTAAAAGCTCAGGAAGCCGGGGTGGATGCTGTTGTGGCTGAAGGCTTCGAAGCTGGCGGTCATAATGGGAGGGAAGAAACAACAACATTCACACTTATCCCTATGGTGAAGGAACAAATTTCTGTTCCACTAATCGCAGCCGGAGGGATCGCCACTGGTAGAGGCATGCTGGCAGCCATGGTTCTGGGAGCAGATGGTGTGCAGGTAGGTAGCAGATTTGTTGCTTCGGAAGAATCCAGTTCACATATTGCCTTTAAAAAGATGGTGGTTGCCGCCAAAGAAGGTGATACTCTTCTTACCTTAAAAGAACTGGCTCCCGTACGAATGCTGAAAAACAAATTCTTCGAGGATGTGATGAAATTATATCAAACCAACCCTTCTCCAGAAGAGCTGAAAGAATTACTGGGCCGGGCCAGGGCGAAACGCGGTATGTTTGAAGGGGACCTGGAAGAAGGCGAACTGGAAATAGGACAGATCGCGGGATTAATTCACGACATAAAACCAGCGGCACAAATTGTGGAGGAAATGGTAACCGAATTCGAGGCAGCAAGATCTACAGTGAAAGACCTGTTTTAATTTTTCGTTGTCCAGCGGTAGGTACGATTTTCAACCCATTTCCCTTCGGAATCCATCTTATATGAAGTAGTGATGAGTTCGGTTTTGTTTCGAATACTGATATGCCGGTCTTTCCAGCTGTTTCCGTTAGGAAGTGAAAAAGTTTGAACAGATTCTGTCGTGTTTTCATCGATAGGTTGTAAAGATCCTATTCCTATCATTCCTCCATTGCCAAATTGCTCCACAACCGCAACTTCATTCACATTATCCCAGTATTGACGAAATTCCCAAAAATCTCCTTGTTCCTCCCCATCTATTAAGCCAAACAACCTTCCTTTCATAGTGGTTTTTCCCAGGCCCCAGGACCATTCGATCCCGTAATGGGTGAATGGCTCGTTCTCTGAAACATAATTCTTGTTATCCGCAATCCAGGTACCGATACTTTCTTCGAGATCGTTCAGAAACCACTCCGGAATTTTTTTCTCCTGAGAAGTAGCTAACGATGCCATAAAAATGATAAGTATTATGCTCAATTTCTTCATAGCGGTCGTTCTTATTTTAGCTCAAAACTTCCGGTGAGACCTTCGGCCGAACTGGTTCCAACCATCACATCAAAAGTTCCTTTTTCAACGATAAAATCTCCTTGACCATTGAAGAAACCTAGCTCCTTTTCAGTAAGGATAAATTCTACGGTACGTGATTCTTTTGGTTTTAAACCAAATTTTTCAAAACCTTTTAATTCCTTAACGGGCCTTACCACACTCGCCACCCTGTCCCTTGTGTATAACTGGCATACTTCTTCTCCAAAGCGATTTCCCTTGTTTGTCACTTTCACCGATACTTTAATGGCCTTAGAATTGGACGCATCTATTTTTAGATCCGAATATCCAAATTCTGTATAACTCAATCCAAATCCAAATGGATATTGCGGAGTATTTGATTCGTCTGTGTAATGCGACCAGAATACCAGATCGATCGGTCCCGGTCTTCCGGTGCTATAGGGATTGTAGTATATTGGAACTTGTCCAACACTTCTCGGGAATGTCATTGGAAGTTTCCCACTCGGGTTATATTCACCAAAGAGAACCTGGGCTACTGCATGACCAGTCTCACTCCCTAAATGCCAGGCCTCAACGATGGCAGGAATATTTTCGGCGGCCCAGGGAATGGTAAGGGGGCGGCCATTGTTTAGTACCAGGATTATATTTTTGTTTACACTATAAACATCCTCAAGTAGTTCCTGCTGTAAACCGGGGAGATCCAGATTGGCACGGCTTCTCCCTTCACCGCTCTGAAAACCGTGTTCGCCCAAAACCATGATCACTACTTCCGATTCTTTCGCAAGGGCTATGGCCTGGTCCCAGCCACTTTTATTGGTTTCATTAATCTCAACTTCATTGATAAAGGTAAGTGGTCCCTTAGTGAGATCGGGGCCCTTAGCATAGGTAATTTCCGAAGAAAACTCTTTTAAACCCTCCAGTACAGATACAGCCGAGTTATCATCGGAGGCCAGGCGCCAACTACCCAACGGGCTGTTCTTATCATTAGCCAATGCACCAATAACGGCTATCTTTTTCTGGTTTTTGGACAGGGGAAGTAAGTTGCCTTGATTTTTTAACAACACTATAGATTTTTTTGCCATATCCAGTACACCGGCGTGATGGTCTGGATGGTTAATCAGTTCTTTTTCACGCTCCGGGTCGCAATAGCGATAGGGATCGTCGAAAAGCCCTAATTCGTATTTTACCTTAAGAATTCGTCTTACTGCATCGTCGATCACAGACATCTTTACAGCACCTTTTTCCACAGCTTCCTTAAGATGGGTTACATAAGCGTAGGATTCCATGTCCATATCCGAACCTGCATTAGCAGATAGAACTGCCACGTCATTTAGATCTTTCGCAAAACCATGGTCTATCATTTCCTTTCCCGAACCCCAGTCGGAAATAACAAAGCCTTCAAACCCCCATTTTCCTTTCAGGATATCCCTTTGAAGGAATGCATCGGCAGTGGCCGGTATTCCGTTTAATGTATTGAATGAATTCATGACGGTCTTCACATCATTTTCAACGGCAGCCATAAAGGGCGGTAAGATCACATTATACAAGGTAGTAGTTCCTACATCCACAGTATTGTAGTCTTTTCCTGCTTCAGCAAAACCATAACCGGCAAAATGCTTGGCACAGGCGGCCATAGTTCCGGGAGCAGATAAGTCATCTCCCTGAAACCCTTTGATCCTGGCAACTCCTATCTTTGTACCTAAATAGGTATCCTCACCTCCACCTTCCATCACCCGGCCCCACCTTGCATCTCTGGAAATATCGATCATGGGAGCGAAGGTCCAGTGAATACCTTCAGCCGTCGCCTCGATGGCAGCGATCCTGGCAGATTTCTCTATGGCATCAAGGTCCCAGCTAGCTGCTTCGGCCAGGGGAATTGGGGCAATGGTCTTTTGACCGTGAATTACATCGAAACCAAATAGTAAAGGGATACCCAGGCGGGTTTCGTTAACCACGATCTCCTGTAATTTTCGGGCGTTCTCAGTACCGCGAACATTGAGCATAGAACCAACCATCCCGTTTTTAAGATGTTCGTACTTTAATTTGGCATTTCCCTCTTTAGGAACGGGTCCGGTGATATTCCAAAACCCATTGTATTGATTCATCTGCCCAACTTTCTCCTCCAGGGTCATGATATTCAGCAGAGAGTCTACTTTTTGGTCGATATTTTTATCCTGACCATAGAGGTTGCTATTAGTAGTAATCATTAAAATTATTAGTGTTTGAATTATATTACGTAAAGCGTTTTTCATGGAATTCAATTTAAGCGTTGAGCATGGATTTTAATTTTTCATTTTTGTTACGAAGGTCGAGACCTCCCTCGTAGATCGATTTTAGGTTTACGAGATAGAATGACCAGCCGCTGTCACACCCCAAACGGGTGTTTATCTTATTTTGATCGTCTGTAGGGATGTTCTTCTGCGTTAACGATACCACGGTATAATCATCCATGGTTGAAAGGTTAATATCTACCAGGCAATCACCAGCAAAGGTAAACTGAAGGTGGTCCTCTCCGTTCATTTCCTGGACCATGCCTTCCTCGGTTCCATCCCAGAGATACCACTGCCACTCATAGCGATCACCAACGGCATACCTAGATTTTTTGTCAACTTTTGCGCCACTACTGTTATAGAAGGTGGCATCGCTAAGGAACCATCGTTCTAATTCGTGGGATCTTGTCCAGGCGTCGTAAATAACCTGCATCGGTGCATTCACGGCGATCTTACGTGTAAACTGCGTCCAGTCGAAATTTTTCATAATATATATGATTAAGGTTATGCATCAATCTTCATGATGCACCACCATCCATTGAATTCCGAATTTATCCTTGAGCATTCCAAAATTATCCGAAATAGGGAAAAGTACCTGGCCACCTTCCGAAAGTTTATTAAATACTTCGGTTTTCATTTCAGCATTCGGAAATACGATATACAGAGACATATTGCTCCCTTGCGTGACCGGGTGGGTGGGGAGATCGTCCGATGCCTTGATCGTTATGCTGCCTGCCTTTAGTTCAGAATTAAAGATGCGGTCCTGTATTTGTTCCGGTACTTCCATGGGCGCTTCAGCAAAAGATTGCATAGTGGTTATGCGTCCATTAAGTGTGTCTGCATAGAATTCCATGGCCTCTTTACAGGTGCCGGGAAAGGCGATATAGGGAATGATGCTGTTCATAAGTGGGTGTTAAGTTATTATTCGAATTAGGAATCGGCATTATGGTTGAGGAACTCATCGGTAAAATGAGCTCTGTGTTTTTCTTCTGAAAATTTTTTACTATTGAAGCTTTGAGATTTTCCCTTCGGAATGGATAAACTTTCCCACTGTTGATCCCGTATCATTCTACCCACATAGACGATCTGCCCGATGTGATAGGCGTAATGCGCTAATTGCCGATTTATTGCCTCGGGGATACTGTGTTCCTGATTCCTGATATATACCATTTGGTCTATATTGCCCTGGTTAACAGATTCCAAAGCCCCGAATAAACAAGCCCAACCTTCCTCCCATTTGAACATCATTTCTTTTTTACTCCTTATCACTTCCTCGAATTCGAGATCCCGTTCGCGCCACGGTTTTTCTCCATCCGAGCTGAGAAAATTAGTCCATCGTGACATCATATTACCCCATAGATGATTTACCATGACGGCTATAGAATTACTCGATTCGTTATAGCGCCAAAACAGATCTGCTTCGGATAATTGATCGAAGGTGCGCTCGCCTAATAGTTTGTAATATTCGAATTGTTTCTTTAGGCCGGTGAGATAATTTCGTTCGAAATCTTTCATCACCTAAAGTTAACGAATTCTTTCGGGAAAGTTTCAGAAATCCAACACCTTCTGTTTTAAAATTAAGTCGTCGAAAGTCTCCCGCTCTCTTATTACATGCGACTTCCCCTTATGCCACAGTATTTCCGCGGGACGGTAACGGCTGTTGTAATTACTTGCCATTGTAAAACAATAGGCTCCGGCATTGTGAAATGCCAGGATATCACCTTCTCGTATTTCCGCAATTCTTCTGTTATTGGCAAAGGTGTCTGTTTCACAAATATAACCGGTCACCGTGTAGAAACGTTCCCTGCCATCGGGATTGCTGATATTACTAATGTAATGCTGCGAGCCGTAGAGCATAGGACGAATAAGATGATTGAACCCACTATCCACTTGTGCAAATACGGTGGAGGTAGTTTGTTTAACTACATTCACTTTGGCAAGGAATTTACCTGCCTGGCTAACCAGGAATTTTCCCGGTTCGAAAGCGAGGGTTAGATCCTTTCCGTACGATTGGCAGAATTCATTAAATCGATTGCTCAATTTTTCGCCAAACTCTTCCACATTCGTTTCTATGTCTCCTTCGCGGTAGGGTACTTTAAATCCGCTTCCGAAGTCTATGAATTCAAGATCTTCGAAATGTTCGGCTGCTTTAAAAAGTATTTCTGAAGCGTACAGGAAGACTTCGATATCCAAAATATCACTTCCTGTGTGCATATGGATACCATTTATCCACATACCCGTATTCTCCACAATGCGTTTAATATGTGGTAATTGATGAATGGAAATACCAAACTTACTGTCGATATGTCCAACCGATATATTTGTATTTCCACCCGCCATCACATGAGGGTTGATCCTGATACAAACTGGTGTTTTTGGATGCTTTGTTCCAAATTGCTCCAGAACAGAGAGGTTGTCTATATTGATCTGAACCCCAATGGAAGCAGCTTTTTCTATCTCCTCCATGGATACTCCATTAGGCGTATAAATGATCTCTTCGGCAGGAACTCCGGCTTCCAGCGCCAGACGTACTTCCTGTATAGAGACTGTATCCATTCCAGCACCAAGTGAATGAAGATATTTTAGCACAGAGATATTTGAAAGGGCCTTCACCGCATAATGCACTCGTAATTTATTTACACCAGTAAAGGCTTTTTGTAAGCGTTTATACTGGGATTGCATTACGGCTGTATCGTAAACATACAACGGACTTCCATATTCCTGAACTACCGATAAAAGTTCCTGATCATTCATTTCAGTGTGTATTTTAGTTGAATCGACAAAATTAGTAGATTATGAATTGCTTTTTATTAATTTTCTCTGAAAATATATTGGATAGGCAATCTTCAAAAAACATTAGTCCATTCGCAGGGCATTTAGTATTTTTGTCCTGCCGAAAAACAGACGAAGCATGAACTTACATGAATATCAGGGAAAAGAGATCTTACATAGTTTTGGCGTTGAGATTCAACGCGGAATTGTTGCAAGCACAGCTGCCGAAGCCGTAGCCGCTGCGAAAAAATTAACCGAACAAACAGGAACCGGCTGGCACGTTATAAAAGCCCAGGTACATGCCGGAGGCCGTGGGAAAGGAGGCGGTGTAAAATTGGCGAAGAATCTTCAGGAAGTTGAAGAAATTGCAGGACAGATCATTGGAATGAACCTCATCACCCCACAAACCAGTGCAGAGGGCAAAAAGGTACACCAGGTACTTGTGGCCGAAGATGTTTATTATCCGGGCGATAGTGAGCCGGAAGAATATTATATGAGCGTATTGCTCAACAGAGGTAATGGCAGAAACATGATCATGTACTCTACCGAAGGAGGAATGGATATAGAAAAGGTGGCCGAGGAGACTCCGCATTTGATCTTTCATGAAGAGATCGATCCTGCTGTAGGCCTATTACCATTTCAAGCACGACGTATTGCCTTCAATCTTGGGTTAAGCGGAACAGCTTTTAAGAAAATGACAAAATTTGTTAGTGCCTTGTACACCGCTTATATTAAATCTGATTCGTCCTTGTTTGAGATCAACCCGGTCCTGAAAACCAGCGATGATAAAATAATCGCCGTAGATGCTAAGGTTACCCTGGACGATAATGCACTTTTTCGCCATAAGGACTACGCCGAATTACGAGACGAACGAGAAGAGAACCCGATCGAAGTAGAAGCGAAGGCTGTCGGTCTTAACTATGTAGACCTGGATGGTAACGTAGGCTGTATGGTGAACGGAGCCGGATTGGCAATGGCCACGATGGACCTCATTAAACAGGCGGGAGGAGAACCTGCCAACTTCCTTGATGTAGGAGGTACGGCAGACGCCGAACGTGTGGAAACAGCTTTCAAGATCATATTAAAAGATCCTAATGTAAAAGCGATCCTGGTGAATATCTTTGGAGGTATTGTACGATGCGATCGCGTGGCACAGGGAATTGTGGATGCGTATAAGAACATGGGGAATATCAATGTACCTATAATCGTTAGACTGCAGGGTACAAATGCCGATATTGCTAAAGAGTTAATAGACAACAGTGGATTAGATGTGCAAAGCGCGATCGAATTCCAGGAAGCTGCCGATAAAGTACAGGCGGTACTATCTTAACCAGAGAAAACTCAATGTA
This sequence comes from uncultured Flavobacteriaceae bacterium, assembly GCA_905479745.1. Classification (GTDB taxonomy): domain Bacteria; phylum Bacteroidota; class Bacteroidia; order Flavobacteriales; family Flavobacteriaceae; genus Pukyongia. The sequence continues at coordinate 20,042 of CAJQNO010000049.1, forward strand.
TAAAGCTCTTCGAAAGAAGGGCTTTTTTTATGCCCGCCAGTTACATTTTATGTTAATGAAGGTTAACGTTGCGTTAAAACCAGCAGTTTAGAGTAACATAAATTTTTCTTATGCGTCTATAGTATATATAAATCATTCAGTCAATCAATTATTCATTAATCTTAAAACGAACAACTATGAAACGATTCAAATTGTTTTTACTTGCCCTAGGGCTTGTTGCCAGTACGACAGCATTTGCTGCGAATCCCGCTCCTATTGAAGAAGGTTCGACCACTTCAAAAGAACTAAAGAAATTACTAAAGAATCCTGAGTTCATCGTTGAGTACGACATGGAAGCCCAGGTACTTTTTACCTTAACGGCCGAGAACGAAATCGTCGTATTATCTGTTGCTACCGAGGATCCTGAAGTAGTGAGCTACGTGAAATCACGATTAAATTATCAGGTTCTCAAGTCTGAATTAGAACAAGGAAAGCAATACGTGATCCCATTGAAGATCAAATCTGAGAAATAAGCGATTTTTTTCAGAAGAACCCCGGCCTAATCGACCGGGGTTTTTTATTTTTGCGGCATGGAGACAGCAAAGAACCACGCGTTAATAAGCGACCTGATCGTACTGGCAAAAGCCGATGATAAGATCATGGCGTCCGAATACGACTTCATTTTACGTATTGCAACACGTATGAATGTATCCCAGGAAGAAGTAGACCGGCTTATTGAAGATCCCTTACCATCATTGCCTATTATTTCGGAAATAGAGCGGATCACACATTTCCATAAGCTTATTTTACTAATGAACGTCGATTGGGAAGCACATCAGAAGGAAGTGGAAGTAGTGCGTAATTTTGGTCTGAAACTAGGGATTCGTCCGGGAGCTATCGACCAGATCCTGTTAAGGACACAGCAATATGAGAACCGGGTTATTCCCGCAGAGGAACTCATACAGATCTTTCAAACTTACTACAACTAAGTATTGTCGAGTGCATTAATTCGATCGATATCTGCAGATCTTTCAAAAGTATTCTTTGCGTCGTCAATTAATAATTTGATCTCCCGCTCAATACATTCTTTGTATTTTTTCGAATACGCTTGCTGTTCATACAGGTAATTCAGCATAAGTAATAGTTTCTGAACTATTACCGGGTCATGCTTACAGTAGGTGCGAAGAGATGCCATGGTTGTGTAGATCAATTCACTAAAATCTACCGTAGCTATTTTCAGATATAACTCATTGTCTAAAAAGTAGATACTATTGTCAGATTTTTTCAAACGTAGCGCAAAGAGTTCTGTTAGGTAATCGATAGAATTTACAGCGGTCCCCGGATCATTTATTCCCGGAGACATCGCTTTTACGGCTATCTCTGTTATCTGTTTGAAAGCCAGGATGTAATTATCTTCAACAAGCTCACTGCGTGAAAAATTTATATAGGAATATAATTCGATCAAACTTTTCTCTTCAAGCTCCTTATTGGTTTTTATGAAGTGGCCGTTGCTTTGAACGAAGAACCCCTTTGGCTGGGTGATATAGATCTTAATATCATGGTTCTTACAGAAATTCAGCACATTTTGAATTGAGATATTTTGCAAATAGCCGCACTTCTTAGCCGAATATGTATACCAGTTGGAAGTGTCCTCGAAGGCATCTGAATCTTTGGATGGTGTATCTTTCTCATCTCGTATTATTTTAGAGAGCCGTTTCAACGACTTATCGAAAATATCATCCAGTATGTTATTTATCTGTATCGATTGTGAAATATTATGGATGAAGTAAATAAATGCACACAGGCAGATCAAGGTAAAAGTGATACCAATTAAAATGGCAAGTCCGGGTAAGGAATAGCTATTTTCATCGGGTTCAACCGAGAACAGTACGAAAATATTATACAATATCGTGGCGAGATATAACCCAAGTATGAGCTGATGTGTTTTATCAGATATCAATCCCGGTAGTAACCGGGGAGAAAAATTGCTGGACGCCTGTGAGAGGAGTAACATTACCATGGAAAAACTAAATACCATCATGGAGATAAGACCTCCAATGCAAACACTAAGAATGGTGAGGGCAGTATCTCCGTTTTCTATGATCAATTGAGGTACAAACTCCTTCATTATGGAGGAGACATCACTTTGTTCGATGCTCATCATAAGTAAGGCTAACCCTATACCCACTACGGCAAGAAGAGCCGGATAAAAAGCAATTTTACTCTTTATCGCGTTAAAAAAAGCGATGGTTCTTTTTATGATTTTTTTCACGGCCGCTTTATAAATTACGGATATTCGAATGAATAATTATTAATATTGAATAAAACTTGTATCCCTAAAATAGATCGATTTGACAAAACGACAGTCGTAATACTTGATTATCAGTCATTTTGACCTGTAAACTTCTTTGGACTTTATTTTGCTAGTGAAATAATAAATTACACACTTTAAAATAAATTGAAATGAAATTAGTTAAAAGAAATACAGGATGGATTCCGTCAGTTTTTGATGAATTTTTTACAGAAAACAGGCTAGATGTACCTAATTATGAAAACTTTAGCATCCCAGCTGTAAATATTCAGGAAAATTTGGCGAATTTTGTAATCGAACTGGCAGCGCCCGGTTTGACAAAAGAAAAATTTGCTATAGAAGTTGAAGAAAATATTTTAAAAGTATCTTCAGAGGTTACTTCAGAAACCAATTCAGAAGATAAAGAAAAGAAATTCACAAGAAGAGAATTTAGCTTCCGAAACTTCACCAGATCATTTACATTACCGGAGACGGTAGATGTTGAAAATATAACTGCTTCTTATAAGGGTGGGATACTATATATTACTATCCCAAAGGAAGAAAAGCAGAAAGCATTGAAGAAAATGGTTGAGATTTCATAATTGAAATTTAATTTGGTTAGTTAGTTGAAAATGACCGCACATTACTCAATCGGTGTGCGGTTTTTTTATTGCTATAAACTGATTGATAGAAGTATGACAAATTTTATCACTTACAGCACTAACGTCTACGCCTTTTACCTCCGGTAGCCTTATCTCGTTCTACCTGGGGTACATTCTTCGACTCGGAAACGGCCGTTTTCAATCCTTGAAGCTCTTCAGGAGTAAGATCGCGCCAGTCTCCCGTCTTAAGATCTCCCAAGGCTATATTCATGATCCGTATTCGTTTTAATTCGGTTACTTCATAACCAAGATATTCGCACATTCTCCTAATCTGGCGATTCAATCCCTGAACTAGAATGATCCTGAAAACATAACGGCTAATTTGTTCTACCTCGCACTTTTTGGTGACCGTATCTAATATAGGAACACCGTTTCGCATACGTTTAAGGAAGTCTGGAGTAATGGGACGATCCACCTTAACGATATACTCCTTCTCATGGCGGTTCCCCGCTCGAAGTATTTTGTTTACAATATCCCCGTCGTTGGTCATTAAAAGCAGCCCTTCACTGGGTTTATCCAACCTCCCTACATGAAAGATTCGCTCTTCGTGCCCTATAAAGTCTACTACATTTCCAGGTATTCTCCGGTCGGTGGTACAGGTGATACCTACAGGCTTGTTTAAGGCAATGTAGACCAGGTTCTCATTCTCAGTGATAGGTTCTCCATTTACCTTTATCACATCTTCAGGCATTACCCGGTCACCCAGAGTCGCTACTTCTTCGTTTATCGTGACCAGCCCTTTTTCGATAAGGACATCTGCTTGTCTTCTCGAACAATAACCGCTGTCGCTAATAGCTTTATTTATACGTACGGATTCCGGATGATGCATAGTTCGCAAAGATACAAATTACCTAATGGTTAAACTTAATTTAAACCTCATGAACGAAGACCTTAAAATCTATATCTTAGAAGAAAATAACACATCACTATGGCCATTCTCGGAAGTATAATTAAAGGGGCAATTCAATTAAAAGATGCAATTTCTACTGAAGAATCTCCTCAGAAAGCTCAGTTAAAAGTACTAAATGACCTTCTGAACACCGCAAAGGATACTGCGTTTGGAAAATACTATGGTTTCGAAAAGATCCTGAACGAAGAGAACATGGTAAAAGCTTTTGCCGAAGCAATACCGTACCATGATTATAACAAAATTACCGAAGAGTGGTGGCATAGGGTACAGGATGGATATGAAGATATCACCTGGCCCGGGAAACCCGGCTATTTTGCCTTAAGTTCAGGGACAACAGGTAAAAAGAGTAAGCGAATTCCGGTAACAGACCACATGATCAGTGCCATCAAAGGTACAGGTATCAAACAGGTGAGTGCTTTGAGTAATTTTGAACTTCCGGCAGATTTTTTCGAGAAAGAGATCATGATGCTGGGAAGTTCAACCAATTTAAACGAGCGTGACGAATTCTATGAAGGTGAGATAAGTGGAATTAGCGCGGGTAATATCCCATACTGGTTCGAGGGTTATTTCAAGCCCGGGAAAGAAATTGCCCGGATCGACAATTGGGACGAACGAGTTGCGACCATCGCTAAAAAAGCCAAGGATTGGGATATAGGTGCCTTAAGCGGTATTCCATCGTGGATGGAGCTCATGTTGAAAGAAGTGATACGCTATCATAAGGCGGATACGATCCATGATCTTTGGCCAAACCTTCAGGTGTTTACCAGTGGAGGAGTGGCGTTCCAACCTTATGAAAAGAGTTTTAATCAGCTCCTGGCTAAACCAATAACTATCATAGATACTTATTTGGCTTCCGAAGGATTCCTGGCCTATCAGCAGCGCCCGGAAACCACCGCTATGCGGTTGGTTACCGATAATGGGATATACTTCGAATTCGTTCCCTTCGAGCCGGATTATATAAACTCCGACGGGTCCATTAGTCAGGATGCCCCGGTGCTTTCTATCAGCGAAGTTGAAAAAGACCGGGATTATGTATTGATCATTAGTACGGTCTCCGGAGCGTGGCGCTATTTGATCGGCGACACCATTGCCTTCACGGATGTGGAAAGAGCAGAGATAATCATCACAGGAAGAACCAAGTTCTTTCTCAATGTGGTTGGATCGCAATTATCTGTAAACAAGATGGAAACCGCCATACGGGAGTTGGAAGAGAAATTCAATATCGAGATTCCGGAATTCACCATTTCAGCTGTGAATATTGATGGCGAATTCTATCACCACTGGTACCTGGGTACCGAAGGTTCAACAAGTAACGAAGATCTGGCTAATGCACTCGATTCTTCTTTAAAGGATGCAAATAAAAACTACAAGGTGGCCAGAAACAAGGCCTTGAAAGGTGTTAAAGTAACAACGGTAAAACCGGAAGTTTTTTACGAATGGAGTGCTGCTAACAAGAAAAAGGGTGGGCAGGTTAAAATGGAGCAAGTGATGGGAGAAGAGAAGTTTAGTGAATGGGAAGAATTTGTCTCAAATTATTGATCGCTAGTAGAAACTGCTTACATTTAGTTTTCATTGATGAGTTGCATCACCTCCTCGGGAGACATATATAGCGATTTGATCCTCAACTTATAGGTCTCGGATATATCGGCGTGATTCAGAATAAAATTCTTCGTTTCCATGATATAATACCCCATCCCGTGAGCGATGGCAAAGGTATCTGCGGTGCGTTCAACTTCTTTTATATGAGCCTTTGAAAACAGGTACTTTATACCAAAGACCAGCATGTCGAAACTACTCCTGTGTCTATAGTCCATAACATGCCCTAATTCATGTCCCAACCACCCAACGAGTACATCCGAGGGGATGTCATGAATGGTAAATTCCTGTGCGTCAATTTTTATTTTCCGACTAATCAGTATTATGTAAGATCGGTCTTTCCTCGGTTTGAAAAAGCTCATCCAGGTAGGCTGCGCCTGCATGGTCGATTTTTTAATATTATCCTTGAATTTGAAAATGATCTCAGTTTGGTAGAGTTCGGGGAAGTGTTTCAATGCTTCAATCACCTCCTCCCGAATGCTTTCCGGAATTACTTTGTTATCTAACTGTAACTGCTTTGATTCTGCCATTCATTGTATAATACGAATCTCCTTTGTAAAGGGGCGTTAAAAGGATAATAAAATTTGAGGGGTACCCAGATGAATCAGCCCGCGTTTACTTTTTCTAATTGCTTCTGAAGTGACTTTATTTTATCCCGCAACCTTGCTGCCATCAAAAAGTCAAGTTCTTTGGCAGACTTTTCCATTTCCTTTCGTGTGTCCCGAATTCTCTTCTCGATCTGGGGTTTTGTGAGATATTCATTTTCGGTTTCAGCAGCCAAGGACTCCGCAGTGTCGAATGTATATTTTTCTGTCTTTTTATTTGTCAGGGCATTCTCCAGGGATTTCTTTATCGCAGTAGGTGTAATATTGTTTTCGCTGTTATAAGCTATTTGCTTCTCCCTTCTGTAATTCGTTCCGTCAATTGTGGCCTGCATACTTCGGGTGATCTTATCGGCATACATGATCGCCTTCCCATTAATATGTCGTGCAGCCCGACCTACAGTTTGAGTCAGGGATCGATGGGAACGTAAAAAACCTTCCTTATCGGCATCCAGGATGGCTACCAGAGAAACCTCCGGCAGATCCAGTCCTTCTCTTAATAAATTAACTCCCACTAGTACATCAAACAAGCCTAATCGCAGATCCTGCATGATCTCAACACGCTCCAGGGTGTCTACATCACTATGGATATAGCGACAGCGTATCTGGATCCTGGTAAGATATTTTGTCAGTTCTTCTGCCATACGCTTGGTGAGGGTAGTTACCAGGATGCGTTCATCCTGTTCCACCCGTAGCTGAATTTCCTCCAGCAGATCATCGATCTGATTTAAACTTGGTCTAACTTCAATCGGCGGATCAAGGAGTCCTGTTGGCCTGATCACTTGCTCCACATAAACGCCCCCGCTCTTTTCCAGTTCGTAGTCGGCCGGAGTAGCACTTACATAGATCACTTGATTTTGAAGTGCTTCAAATTCCTCAAATTTTAAGGGGCGATTATCCATGGCGGCCGGTAATCGGAAACCATACTCCACAAGATTCTCCTTCCGCGATCTATCACCTCCGTACATGGCACCTACCTGCGGGATGGATACATGGCTTTCATCCACGATCATCAGGAAATCATCCGGGAAATAATCTAAAAGACAAAAGGGACGAGATCCCGGAAGTCTCTGGTCGAGATAGCGCGAATAATTTTCAATACCGCTGCAATACCCCAATTCGCGTATCATTTCAAGGTCGAAATTAGTTCGCTCCTCCAGGCGTTTTGCTTCCAGGTGCTTTCCTATCTCCTTGAAATAGTCAACCTGCTTCACCAAATCTTCCTGAATCGCATGAATGGCGTTCTGCAGGATGTCCGGTGAGGTCACGAACATATTGGCCGGGTAGATGTTAAGTCGGTCAAATTTTTCTATCACCTCATTGGTGTCCGGATTAAATGCTTCGATCTCTTCGATCTCATCACCAAAGAAATGAATTCGGTAGGCATCATCGGCATAGCCGGGATATACATCTACTGTGTCACCTTTTATTCTGAAACGGCCATTGTGAAATTCGGCTTCTGTTCTCGAATACAAAGACTGAACAAGCATATGTAGTAGCTTTGTTCTTGATATTATTTGGCCCTGTTCCAGGTGGATCACGTTCTTCTGAAATTCAACCGGATTCCCAATACCGTATAAACAGGAAACCGAGGCCACCACGATCACGTCTCTTCTACCTGATAACAGCGATGAGGTCGTGCTTAACCGTAATTTCTCAATTTCTTCATTGATCGAAAGGTCTTTTTCTATGTATGTTCCACTGGTAGGAAGATAGGCTTCCGGCTGATAGTAATCATAATAAGACACAAAATATTCTACTGCATTATGGGGAAAAAATTGTTTGAATTCTGAATATAGCTGAGCCGCCAGAGTCTTGTTGTGTGCAAGTACCAAAGTTGGTTTTTGAACTTGTTCCACCACGTTGGCAACGGTAAAAGTCTTTCCACTTCCAGTTACCCCTAAAAGGGTCTGATATTTCTCACCATCATTCAATCCATCCACCAGGGTTTGGATAGCCTCCGGCTGGTCGCCTGTTGGGGTAAAATCAGAAACAATTTCAAATCTCATATTGATAAAAGGATAAGATGCAAAAATACGGAATTTTGGCGAGGTCGGTTGGCAAAGGCCATCCGGAAATTTAGATAGATCTACCGGTATTTAGGTTTTGTAATGCATACATCATCGCCCTTTGAATTTCACATCTACATACACATCCTGAGTTCCGTGGTAATTCTTGCCAAATTTCATATCGATCTGGTAGTCTATATTGTACAGAACAAGGACCTGGTCTATCTTTTCTTTATTATGAAGCGCAGCAGCAAGATCCTGCCTGTACTTGTTTCTTGCACCAAAAGCCATACTAAGCAAGGCTACGCCAATGGCGAAAATCACCACGGGAGCCACCGAGACCACACCCACCCGGTCTGTTAAATTGAAAAGATAATATGCAAAATAAGCAGCTCCACCCATTACCATTATCGATAAAACCAGAAAAGTGGTAAAATAAGCATACGTCCATACTTTAGTTTTCAGAACTTTCTGATACTGTACATTGGCCAGTTTCAGTTTATCTTCAAATTTCCGGTTCAGGCTAATGTTAAGGCAGGTCCTGTGAAAATCAGGCTTTCGGTCGGTAAGCTCACAAATAGTTCCCTCCTTTAAGGTCACTGTCTGATGGTCACATAATTCACAATGTCGGGCCTGATGCACTATTCAGAATTAATAATTTACATACACAAATCCAAGGTAAGCATCCGGGTACTGGGAGTCATTTAGCTGAAGCACATAATAATAAGTACCCACCGGGACCAGTTGTTCACGATACAACAATCCTGTATTGGGTATGCCAGACCAGAATCCATCATCATTACCACCCTCGTAGATCAAATTTCCTTCCCGGCTGTAGATCTTCAGATTGAAATTTTCAAATACGTTCAATAAACCACTTATTTCAAATTCGTCGTTGATATTATCCCCATTGGGAGAAAATCCTTCCGGAATAAAAGGCGGGCAATTTTCGGTTCTAATATTGAAAAAACCTACAGTAAAACAAATAATATTATCCAGCCGCACATAGATGCGTTGTGGATCGATGCTGTTTGTATAATTTTCTGGGTCTTGTATCGGATTTATCCCTGCAATAGCATTGGCCTCATTGGTATAATAGGTGATGAGATCATCCGGATCGCCACTTATATTCTCATTTTGCTCGGTAAGATCGAATGTGGCCATATTAAATCCTTCGTCACAGGCAACAAGGTCTGGAAGAGTTCCAAGTGGCGGGATGCTGCCAAAAACCGTGTAGGAGTCATTATCGTTATTTAATTCATTTAATTCCTCCACGATCCCAGTACCATTCCCTACATCATCTACCATCGCGAGCAATAAGAATTCATCGGGTATATCAGGGCTTAGCTCAAGAGTTACCGATCCTTCCTCGCTGCCATCCACCGGGATCACGTTCTGGGTTGCAGACTGTGCAATGATCACATTGTCTATATAGAAAGTAATAGGAGTTCCTGCCGGAAGTGGGCCTGTAGATTCCAGATTAAACACTACGTAATGGATCGTAAATTCTCGGCCGCGACAGGCATATAATGGTTCGAGTATGTCGATGGTGGCATCGGGTAAGGGGCAGGGGATCACCTCGATCTCAAAACTATCAACGACGAAACAATCGGGGTTCGACACCCGAATCCAGATCGTTTCGGGGTTACTCACGTTTTGGTAGGAGGTAGGGTTTACAATAGGATTTATGTCGTTTAATGCGTCGTCTTCTGAAGTGTGATAAGTTATAGTATTTACGGGATCGATCAAACTCGTAGCCTGGGTGAGATCGAAGAGTTCTGTACCCACTACATCGCATAATTCCAGGTTTTCCAGTCCTGGAATCACAGGAAATGCCAATAAATGAAAATCGATAATGAAGCCGTTATTGTCCTCATTTAGTTCCTGGACAACCCCTTGTCCACCACCATCATCATCTACAAACGCCTTCAATTCAAAATCGGGTGGGATACTAAGCGGAATAGACAGGTCGATGCTACCGCTTTCCGATCCACCTATAGGAAGAGTCGCCATGGTCGCGGCCTGGCCCACCAGCGTGGTATTGGCATAAAAAGCGATAGGGGTATTGGCAGGGAGGATATCAGTACTATTAACATTGTATACTGTGTACTCTACAGTAATATCCCGGTCGCCACATTCGTCCGCACCAAATACATTGTCTATACTTATGGTGGCGTCGGGTAATTCGGTGTTAAGTACGGTGATTACGTTATTGATCATCACCAGATCCTGGCTGGAAGTAAGTGTGATCGTCGCCATAGTATCCCCCGGTTGTATATTGTTCTCAATATCGTAGAAATCCAGATCCATATTGTAGAAATCGGAATTTCCTGTAAAGCTATTGGTTCCGTTAAATTGATTGTTTGCAGGATTCAAAGGTGGGTTGCTGATAATATTACCGTTAATCTGAAGTGTTTCATTGTTTGCCAGGGATTCATCACCCTCCCATGCGGTAAAACCAATTTTAGCGCCTTCATTGTCCAATACCAATAGGTTGTCGATTACGATATTCAGTTCATTATTTACGGCAGAAACACCTTCCAGGCCATCAAACACATTAACCTGGTTGAGCGGTAGAGTTAGATCCTGGTAGATCACATTTATAGCCCAGCCCGCAAAATTGGTAGTATTGGTACAATAATTCTGTATTTCGGAAGTAAGATCAAGTTCCGAGAGCGTATAGGTTCCCGGCCCGGTGGCAACGATCAGATCGGTGACGTCGGCATAAGCTGCGAAGTAGACGTATTGCGCACTTAACTGATAACTAAAAACACGTTGTGCCGAAATAGGAGTGCCATTCAATTCCACATCCAGGTCTCCTGTTCCAACACCTGCCCAATAAAGTAAGGCGGCTACCGGGGTTTGCCCAATACCCAGGCTGTAATCTGCACTGCTTTCGGTGAGAATGACACAGTCGGCCGGCGGATTTCCGCCAGTATTCTCTGCAATATTCATGGTGTTTCCAAAAGCCAGATAATCGTATCGTCCGTTGAATTGGGCGAACAGGCTTACGTCGTCCTGTGCGGATAGGAAAACGGGACAAAGCAGCAATATAATGCAGAGCAAGTTGATTAAAAGCGGGTGAAATCTCATACCACTTTAAAGATAATTAAATATCGGGAGTAGCAGCCTACAGGATCTTACAATTAGTCTTAATTTATAAATCGCGTCTTTTCAGGATTCGATAAGACCAGAAGATGAAAATGAATGTCCAACCGATAGTAATAAGAATAGAATACCAGGGTACATCATAACTTTTATCGAAGCCTTCCCCTAATTGATTGGCCGCAGATTGCACGGCACCAAAGCGGGAAAAAGGTTCAACGATAAGATCGGACATGGCATCCAGCGGAAAAAAATTATATACAGAATCAAAAAGATTAATTTCTCCATTGGATCTAATCTTTATGATCTGAAACAGCAGGGCAATGCCACCTTCGATAACCTGCCATAATACCAGAAAGCCCAGGGCAAACGCAGACCGTTTTATCAAAATTGCCAGAAACATACAAAAACTGAAGAAACACAGTAATTTTAAGAAATAGGCTCCAACATATTGTAAGTCACTAAAAACGATACCAACCTCTGTATAATCTGAAAAGATCAATCCCAGGATTAGCGTTACAATGAAAAGGAAAATGGTGGATACGGCGCTAAAGAGCACCACAGTTAGAAACTTGGAGGCCAGAAATTCCTTTTTACTAAGACCATCGATCAGGTTTTGCTTGAGAGTACGATAACTGTACTCGTTCGCTACTATTGATACGATCACCACTGCAAAGAAAATTTTCAACCAGGCAACGATATAAGCATTGAAATGCCAGATAAAGGGAAAGTTGAAAATGCCCTGATCGGCCACCCTGATCTTCGCACCGGCAAAATTGAATTCGATAGACACCAGCAGTGCCACACAACAGATCAATGCGAAATAAACAATAGAAATTACCTTTACGGTCTTGTTGTACTTTAACTTATGTAATTCGATATTGAGTAATCGTAGCATGCTTAGTTGAGATTTTTAGTGATTTCCAGGAATTGCTCTTCAAGACTTTCTTTTCGCTTAACCAAATGAGACAAGCTAATTCCTTTGGAATGCATCTCTTTATTGAATTCTGAAGCACTCATAGGCTCCTTCAGGTAGGCTACAAAAGACTCGCCTTCTTTTTTTATCGAATTAAAAGCATCGTTCGATTTCAATTCAGCCTCAAGAGCTTCCATATTTTCTGCCTGAAGAACGAAGAAACCATGGCTGGCGATCATATTATCCACCCTCCCGGTATAAAGGCTTTTTCCTTTCCTCAGTATCACCACATGCGAACACACTTTTTCTACTTCGTCCAGTAAATGCGAGGCGAGCAGAATGGTGGTTCCTTCAGAAGCAATTTTTGTTATGATCTCTCTAATTTGATGAATTCCTTGTGGATCCAGCCCGTTAGTTGGCTCGTCCAGGATCAGGATCTCCGGGTCGTTCAACAAGGCCGAAGCTATGGCCAATCGCTGTTTCATCCCCAGTGAAAATGTTCTGAATTTACTGTGTTGCCGTTCTTTTAACCCCACAATTTCAAGTTTCTCTTCGATCTTATCCTCCGAAACTCCTTTGATCTTACATACCAATGCCAGATTCTGTACGGCTGTCATATAAGGATAAAAGTTAGGACGCTCAATGATGGCGCCAACCTTCTTTAGGGCGTTGTGGGTACTATCGGAGCCGTCGAACCAGTGAAAGTTCCCGCTTGTTTTATTTACAACGTTCAAAACGATTCCAAGCGTGGTGGATTTACCGCTTCCGTTTGGTCCAAGAATTCCATAGACATTCCCTTTTTCAATACTGAAAGAAAGATTATCAACGGCTGTAAGAGGGCCAAACTTCTTGGTTAGATTGTTAAGGGTGAGTATGGTATTCACAGAAGTTATTTTGGTTGTTCGATATGAGTATGACGAATCGCGCCGGAATTTGTTACAAGCAGTTTTTTATTAAAGCACACTTCCTCCTTACTTTTGTAATATGAAGCGGCTTATTTATATCCTGATTCTGTTCTTTATCCCAAACGTTGTCATTAATGCACAGCAAGATACTACCTTCGTCGAATCAAAACCAATGGTAATCGGGATAAATTTCGATTACGCCTATCTTCTTAAACATAGCGAGTTTCTAAGAGAATTTAATGATTCTTACCCCAAGTCGGTCGCTATTGATATTAGTAGGCATCTAATCACAAAGAGATCATGGGATTTTTGTAATTGTTTCCCCCGGGTGGGTGTAAGTGTTGCTTATTGGAGTTGGGATAACCCGGACGTACTTGGGAGCGGAATAAGCACAGTTGGGTACCTGGAACCCTATATGAGAACCCATAAAAGGACGAATTTATTCTTTAGAGCTGGGTTAGGAGGTGTGTTCCTTAGCGATCCATACGACGAGGTTACCAATCCGCTAAACCTTTCTTACAGTACTAAGTTTGCATTTTTCCTAATGATCGGGGCAGGAATCAATTATCGTATCAACGATTATCTAAATATGCGTTTTGCCGCTAAGTACAACCATATTTCCAATGGAGGCAATAGTACCCCGAATAAAGGATTGAATTTTCCTTCCCTAAGCCTGGGGCTGAATACCAGTTTATCGGCGGTTACCTTTCCCGAACCATCGAAAAATCACGATCGAAAACCGCCTGAGGATCGAAAAAGGATCTCTATCGTTCATTTCTCAGGTTGGAGTAATGCCACCGTTGGTGATAAGGATAAATTCTATGTGTTCGGGTTTTCGGGGAATTACAGCAGATGGATAGGAGGGCGTAGTGCTCTTACCTTCGGAACCGAATGGATCTTCGACCTTTCCCGAAAGGAACAATTACAAGTTGCGGGTTCTGATGATTCTTACTTGCAGGGGGCAGGGCTTTTCGGCCACGAATTCTGGCTTGGAAAAGTAACCTTTAGCCAGGTAATTGGTGTATACTACTACAAACCGTTCAGGAATACAGATGATTTCTATCAGCGTTACGGATTAAGCTACAGCTTTACCAAACATTTATTTGCCGGGATGAACTTGAAAGCCCACGGCCATGTGGCCGATTTTTTCGATTTCAGGCTAGGGTATCGATTTTAGAATATTACGACTTCTGCTCCTGGTTGAAGTACACCAGGTAGTAGTACATTTGTTTTTCTTCATCCCAACCCTTCTCTACAAATCGTTCGGCGCTCTCTGGATTGATAAAATCCATTTTTATCTGAATGTTCGTATCGAGATTGATCACATTCCTGATCTTTTTACGGGCTGCAGTAACCGCAGTGTTCGCAATAGGGAAGGTGGTTAGGTCCTCGATACTATACTTTGGTGCTCGCTCTGTTTTGTAGTGCCTGAACTCGGGAATAAGATCCGGGTTATCGATTACCTCATTTACGAAGGCAGTTTCTTCAAACTGATCATTTTTGGCAAAATGGTTCACGGCCCGGTTCATAAAAAGTACTTCTTCTTTCTTGTCCTCGGCAGGCAGGACAACATCCTTGGCAAAATCCTGGCAGAATTTCAGATATTTCTTAGTAAAGAAATTCTCATCCTCGAAAGCATCTACACCCAGGAAACTTTCCAGCCAATAACGGGTATCGTAGCGGTTGCTGTCTACGGATAATATTTTATAGCCTTCTTCCTTTTTCACATTGAAAATTAAGGCTCCTTTATCGAGTTTATTCAAATTAATACCCTGTTCCAGATTGGCGATCAGTTGGTTTTCTTTTTCTGAAAACTGCAGGAAATCCTGTTTTAGTTCCGATTTGAAGATACCTATTCCATCCACCTTCTCATTGTCTATCTGAAGGCCTTCCAGGTAGGCCACATACACCTCGCCACTTTTAATGTGTGGGTGGGTGGATTGATCGAAAAGATATCTTGCGATCTTTCTACTAAACTCGTGAGCATTATCGGGAGCTGCAAAAATTTCGGAAACCAACTTATACAATTCGTGAAATTCCAGGTCGGTATCATGCGAGAACTGAAAGTAATTCTCTTCCTTATCGCGAAACGGTTTCAGAAAAAATTCTTTTAATAAAGGCGTGAGTTCGTCATCCGCTTCATGGGCTGATTCAGAAAGAAGGATACCTTCATTTCTGCTTTTATTTCCTACACGGTGAATAGACAAGGAAGCAATATGCGCATTGTATAAGTTGATCATAGGGCTATTATAAGTTTAAGTGGTAATTGTTATTCTGAAGTAAATTCTGGTTAGTTCCAATTTGCATCGAAATCCAGGTTGTCAAAGTCCTCCGGGTCGAATCCCAATTCGTCCTGCGAGTCCTCATCTTCGGAGTCGTCTGCAATGAATTCTTTTTCGGGGGCTTCTTCGGGGATCTGTCCGTGAGCGAACATGAGGTTAGGGTAGGCCCGGCCTTCTTCGGCTTCGGCTATTTCGGCCAGTTCTACCAGGAAGGTCCACATACTCAAGAAGTCGTAGACATAAATGAGGCGTGTCTGATCCTCATTTACCATCGACTCCAGGCTTGTTTCTGCCATGACCATAACCTCTCCAGGTTTTTCGCTCATGTCGAATAAGGAGATCTCCTCGCCCTGGTCCCAAAGCTCGTTGCTAACATAGAAAGAGGCCATTTCCTGTCCGCCAAAACCAAAAGATTGGGTAATGGCATTGTGGAAATCTTCAAAAGTGCTTGAGGCTTCTATCTCAATATCTCTGAAGACATCTTCGTGGGTATCGAGTATAACTCTAAATCGGTAGATCATTCTAACTATACTTTGGAGGGCAAAGATACTTTATTCTGTCCTATTTGCTGAATCTGTGTAAGGTAAATGTCATTGCAGCCAGTAGGAAAAACGCTACCACCTGGTGCATCACTCCCAGCCAAACCGGAACCTGGAGAATTAGGGTGAAAACCCCTAGGACGAACTGTACGATCACCAGCCCTACCAGCCAGTTAATTCCTTTTTTCTGAACCCCGGTGAGATCTCTCTTTCTCGCTTTATACCAGATTGCAAGTATAAATCCTACCACGATATATGCCAGGTATCTATGAACAAATTGCACCCCGCTTTTCCCTTCCACAAAATTGCGCCAAACCGGCGATTGTTCGATGGTTACAGTTTCGTGGATGAGTTTTCCGTCACTCATCAGCGGCCAGCTATTGTGGATCCACCCGGCATCAAGGCCCGCGACAAATGCTCCCCAAATAATCTGTAAAACTAGAAATAAATACCCCAGGCGGATGAAATTACGAAACGACTTGTCGATGGCTTTCCTATCCGGATATATAAGATCCAAGGCCACCCACAAGGTAAAAGCAAAAGTGAGAAAGGCAGTACCCAAGTGCATTGCAAGGCGGTAATGACTCACATCCGGTCGATCCACCAGCCCACTTTTCACCATATACCAGCCCAGGAATCCTTGAAACCCACCCAGTAACAGTAACACGATGCATTTTCTTACAGTAGCCCTGCTAAGTTTTTTTCGGAAGAGAAAATAGAGAAACGGCACGATAAAGACTACCCCGATAAAACGACCTATCACCCGGTGAATCCATTCCCAAAAATAAATATCCTTGAATTCTTCCAGGGACATGTTGTAATTAAGTTTCTGGTATTCCGGATATTGCTTATAGAGATCGAAGGCTTCATTCCATTCTATTTCATTCATGGGGGGAATGGTACCGGATATTAGCTTGTAGTTCGAAATTGATAAGCCGGAATGAGTGAGACGTGTAATGCCACCAACGATCACCATGATAAAGATTAAAACACATCCTATTAAAAGCCAGTTTATTACTTGCCTGTTGTCCTTCATAACACAAATTGGGGTTTAAGAATTCAAAAATATACCCATTACAAAATTACTACATACAGCTCGCTCCGGATCACTACTCGCTTACTATTGGTTCTTTACTTCCAGGCCGATCTCCTTGCCTTTTTTCAGCATATAAGTCTTGGCAGCTTCATATTCATTTGGAATATCTCCCTCTAATATGGCTTCCTTGATCGCCTCTTTAATAATACCTATCTCCCTGGATGGTTTAAGTCCGAAGGTTCTCATGATCTCCTCCCCACTCACAGGTGGCTGAAAGTTGCGGATATGGTCTCTTTCCTCCACTTCCACGATCTTCTCTCTTACCTTCCTGAAATTGTCGCGGTAGCGTTTAACTTTTTTAGGATTCTTAGTGGTGATATCGGCTTCGCAAAGGGTCATCAGGTCGTCTACATGATCCCCGGCGTCGAACACCAGTCTTCGTACGGCACTATCGGTTACATCGGTAGCCAGAACGATAGGGCGGGAACTCATCAATACCATCTTTTGAACAAATTTCAAGTGTTCGTTCAGTGGCATCTTCATCCGTTTAAAGAGCTTATATACCATTTTCGATCCCACAAATTCATGGGCATGAAAGGTCCAGCCCAGCTTTTTATCAAATCTTTTCGTAGGGGCTTTACCGATGTCGTGTAAGAGCGCGGCCCACCGCAGCCAGAGATTATCGGTGGTTTTGGCAATATTATCAACCACTTCCAGCGTATGCCAGAAATTATCTTTATGTCGCTGACCTTCTATTTCTTCTATTCCTTCTAACGCAACAAGTTCGGGGAAAATTAGCGGCAGTAAGCCGGTTTTATGAAGCAGTGCGAAACCTTTGGAAGGTTGATCGGCCATCAGGATCTTATTGATCTCATCAATTATACGTTCCCTGGAGATAATCTCGATCCTTGTGGCGTTCCTGCCGATCGCATCGAGGGATTGCTGTTCTATTTGAAAATCGAGTTGTGTCGCAAAGCGGATCGCCCGCAGCATTCGCAAAGGGTCGTCGCTATAGGTTATGTCGGGGTCTAAGGGAGTTCTTATTATTTTTTTCTGAAGATCCTCAAAGCCGTTAAACGGGTCGAGTAAATTCCCGTAGTCAGATTCGTTCAAACTCAACGCAAGGGCGTTTATAGTGAAATCCCGCCGATTCTGATCATCTTCCAGACTTCCGTACTCCACCGAAGGGTTCCGGCTGTCTTCGCTGTAGCTTTCTTTGCGTGCTCCTACAAACTCCAGTTCGATCCCTGCAGATTTCAGCATTGCTGTTCCGTAGGTTTTATAGATCACTACCTTCGGTTTTCCCGGAAGTAGTTTCGATACTTTGTTCGCGAGATCGATACCACTACCCACGGCTACCACATCTATGTCTTTAGACTCGCCTCTATTTAAAAGGTAGTCGCGCACATATCCACCAATCACATAAGTTTCCAGATCTAGCTCGGAAGCAGCCCTGGAGATCACCCTGAATATTGGGTCCTTAAGTGCGTTTGGAAATTGCTTTTTCATAGCCGGTAAAAACTTTGGCAAAGGTACGATTTAGGCCTTGTGTAGCCAAAGTAAGCCAGGTTATTTTCTAATGATCTCCACCTGGCCATCTTTCGTTAGGCGGATAATTGCCGATGGTTTGGAAGCGCCTTTATTTCGGCCCCAGTTAACGATATGGTCAACGCCTTCTTTTACTTCTTTAGAAATTTCGGAAAAAGTTGCGGGTGTGGGTTGGCCGCTAATATTAGCGGAGGTTGAAACAATGGGCCTTTTCAATCTCCCAATCAATTGCTTGCAAAAATCGTCCTGTACCACCCGGATGGCAAGTGTGTTATCGGCGGCGATCAGATTTTCGGCAACACGGATGGGGTCGTCATACACGATCGTGGTAGGGGAGGCCGCATATTTCAGGATATCATAGGCAACTTCGGGGATATGTTCTACATACTGATTTAACATTTTGAAATCTGAAACAAGACAAATAAGGGATTTACTCTCGTGCCGCGATTTCAAGGCATAGATCTTTTCAATTGCCTCCGAATTTGTTGCGTCGCAACCAATCCCCCAAACGGTGTCTGTGGGGTAAAGGATAATCCCTCCTTTTTTTAAAACAGTAAGAGCACTGTCAATTTCAGCCTTCATAATAGCGTTCTTTTTGTTTATAAGCTAGTGATCCCTTCATCCAGCCGCCTTTCAGAATGGTACCAAGCAAATACCACTTCTTTGGTTTTAGCAAAAGTACAATGAGCAGATAGATCTTAATGAACAGAAACTTCAGAAATCCAAAATTTTTCCGCACTACATAGAGGTACGATCTGTACGCTTCTTTGTTGATCTCCTTAGAACTCCCTATACTCACACCCTGGTAGTGCAAAATACGAGCTTGTGGAACCAACATGGTCTTATATCCCATCTGTTTCAAACTGTAACACAAGTCCATCTCTTCCCAATAGAGAAAGATCCTGGTATCGAATCCCTGGATCGCATCAAAGGCTTCCTTTCTGAAAAATAAAAAGGCACCATTTACCCAATCCACCTCTATTGGTTCACTATAGTCTATTTTTCTGCGAGGATATCGGGCGGGATTGGTCTTCTCCAGGAAACCTCTTCCAAAAAGTAACCTTCTTATTCCCTTATTATGGTCGAAAGAAGGGACCAGCTCCTCATGTTCGTTAAAATTTTGTGCCGTACAGACGCCTACATCCTGATGGGAGTCCATAAAGTCTTTCAAGACGCTTAGGCAGTCGTTGAGCAGAAGTGCATCATTGTTTAAGAACAACAAAAAACGGGCGTTGGCATGAGCCGCTCCGTGCATATTCCCACCGCCAAAACCGGTATTTAGATTAGATCGAACAAGAGTACATCGTGGATCGGATGGAAAGTTCTGTTTTAAATTCCTGTAATCGTCTAGCTCCGAATTATTATCGGTTACAATAATCTGGTAGCTGGTTCCCTCTCCGGTCTTCTCGATAACCGAAGCCACGCATTTCAGGGTAAAATCTGAAGCATTATAATTAATGAGGATCACGGCTACGTCTACCATGATGCAAACTTAGGATAAAATCTGCTGATATACCTTCAGATATTCGCGAGCAGTATTGGTCCAGTTAAACGACTTTGCCCTTTGGATATACCATTCTTCATAAAATGCCCTGTTTTCATGAAAATCGTGCATGCCTTTCACAAAAACATCCTTCATGTATTCCGGTTCGTAATGATCCCAGTAAAAAGCATGTTCTCCGCCAATTTCGGGTAAGGAAGTGTTGTTTGATATAAAAACAGGTTTGCCAAAACGCATTGCCTCTATGGGCGGTATACCAAATCCTTCACGATGGGAGGGAAAGACAAATGCTTCGCAATGTTTAAGGTAGAATTTCTTTTCGGTGTCCTCCACCTTCCCCGTAAGTAAGACCCTGTTTTCCAGATTGAGTTCTCGTACCATTTGTCGCAGTTCACTGGCGTACACAGAGTGGTCGCTACCCGAAAGCACCAGATTGTAATCGGGTAAGTGTGTTAGCATGGCAACCAGGGTTTTAAAATTCTTTCTGGGGCTGAAGTCGCCAATGGAGTAGAGGAAAGGTTTTTCGGGAAAGGTTGGCGGACTGTAGTCTTCCGGGATGGATGTATCGGTGATGGTATTGCCATTGTAGATCACAAATTCCGGTACATCCGGTACATCAAAATGTGCGTGGCAGTCCTTTTTAGCGAATTCAGAAATATAAGTTATTGCGCTAACCCGATCTAGTTTTTCCCTGAACTTCCCTTTTAATTTTTCCTGCAGGCCTTCGCTACCCTCCGTGATAAAATGGATGTCATGAACCGTAAGAAGGTAGGGGATCTCATGAAAGGGTTCGATCTTTATATTCTGATTCAAACAATGCCAGAGGTTGTATCTCTTTTTTATTCTGAAAGGTTTGTGCCTTGTAATGGATCGGTATTTTTTATACCTGAAAACCTCACCGAATTCGCTTCGTAGCGAATCTGTGTCCTTAGCATGCAGCACTATATCGAGGTCGGCAGGTTTTACACTTGCCAATCCTTTTATGAGGTGGTAGTTAAACTGCCCGAACCCGGAGTACTTATTCTTTATGTTATGCGATTCGAGAAAAACAGTTTTCATCTGTTCAGGCCGTTGTATTAGTTAATATTACGATAGAGCAACCACAGATTCACATATCGTTTAAACACGGCAAAGGCGTTTATATAGGCCAGGATAAATCCTTCTTTGCCATCCAGTATGCCCAGCCGAATTAGATATTGATGCCAAAATCTGTAAAATGGTCGCCACAGAAACTGCCATAAAGTGGGGCGTTTATTCTGCTGGAACATCATTTGTGCCTTCAATTTACTATATCGGTGCAATTTTGAAGTATAATCATCAAAGGATTTGTAGGTGTGATGTGGTAACCGGGATCGAAATCTTTCGGTTACACCCCTGGCTTCGATCGTTTCATGCACGAGATCTCCATTGTATAGGCAGTGCTCCTTGTGGAACAGCCTGATTACCCAATCTGTCTGAAAACCACTGTATTTTATACGTTTTCCCATAAAATATAACTCCCGTTTTATGGCGTAGGCTATCGCCCTCGGGTCTTTCAGGAAAGAATGTATCTCCTCCTTGATCTCGGTAGTGATCTCTTCATCGGGGTCGAAGAATACGATCCAGTCGTTGGTAGCCTGAGAGATCGCAAAATTCTTCTGATCACTAAAATTCCTGAATTCTCTTTCGATGAATCTTACCTTCGGAAAAGCGGTGGCAAGCTCCTTTGTATTATCTGTGCTGAACGAATCCACTATAATGATCTCATCCGCGAACGAAAGACTTTCAATGAACTTCTCGATCACCTCACCTTCGTTCAGGGTAATGGCAAGGGCGGAAATTTTATGGGTATTGTCCAACAAATGATAATAGTTTGGGTAAAAGTAATAATTTTACCCTGAACCTTTTCTGAAACAACATGGCAAAACTTCCGGTTTTAATGTATCACGATGTGGCGCCTTCCACCAGCGAAGGGTTGGTTATAAGTGTTCGAAGGCTGGAAGAACAACTCAAATGGCTTTCGGAAAATCAATACACTAGCTGGCATTTTTCTGAATTGGAAGATCTTACCACGCTTCCCGGCTCTAAGAACGTAGTGATAACCTTCGATGATGCCTATGTTAGTTTTAAAGATCTGGCTGTTCCTCTGCTTCAGAAATATGATCTAAAGGCCACCTTATTCGTGCCACTGGGATACCTGGGAAAAACAGACGAGTGGAACACAGGAAAGGTGGATATCATGACTGCCGAGCAACTACATTCCCTGCAGCCTGATACGGTCGAACTGGGTTATCATTCTTTTCAGCATAGAAAGTACAACGAACTTACCCTTGAGGAGACAGCCACCGACACACAATGTGGTTTTGAGGTTGTAAAAAAGCATAAACTCGCACTCAGTCCGGCCCTGGCGTATCCCTATGGAAAATTCCCAAGGGAAAAAGAAAGCTATACAAAGTTTGTCGAATTGCTGAAACAACAGGGATTTAGCTATGGACTTCGGATAGGGAACCGGCTCAATAAATTTCCATTCCCGGATCCGTTTAAAATTCAGCGTTTGGATATTAAAGGTGAATATAACCTGGGAAAATTCAGAAGAAAAATTAAGTACGGTAAAATAATATAAGAGAGATCACCGCATTCCCTTGTGCAGCAACCGCAATTTTACATATCGCTGAAATACTCCGTAGGCATTTACCGCAGCCACCGTTAGACCGGGAATACCGTCTCTAAATCCTCCTTTTAGAATATAAGATCGAAAAAACCGGTATGATGGTTTGATCCATAATTGAAACCAGCTCGCCTTTTTACCCTTCTTATATAGTTGTTCCGCCTGAAACCAGGCGTAGGTCTCCTTTTTCTCAATATACGCCTCCAGCCCCTTATAGGTATAATGGAGCATATGGTTCTTTAATTTTCCTATACTCCCTTCGCAATGTAACTTCTCATGCACCGTTCCTGTAAAATGAGCTCCGGCGCGTTTTACCAGCCTTAGCACATCGTCACTGTGGTGGTAAAGAAATCGGTTCATGTAAAAATGAGGGAAATTAATTTTATAACCGCCGTGCTTAGGGTGCGAAATGGTACGCTTTATTTCATCTTCCAGCGAATGGGTAACGCGTTCGTCCGCGTCCAGAAATAATGCCCAGTCACTGCTAACATGCTCCAGGGCGTAGTTTTTCTGGGCAGAGAAATTGTCGAATTCCCGCTGTAATAATTTCGTGATATAAGGTTTGGCAAGTGCAACCGTATTGTCTGTGCTGTACGAATCTATAAGGATGATCTCATCGGCGAAAGCCACCGACCGCAGCGCGTCTACTATATAGGCTTCTTCGTTGAAAGTAGGGACAATGACCGATAACGATTGCATGGAGCAAACTTACTAAATAACTTTATCTTTGCACCAATGCAAACGATAGACACCTCCATTATTATTAGTACGTATAATTCGCCGGCATGGCTGGAAAAAGTACTTTATGGGTATAACAACCAAAGCTACCGTATGTTCGAGATCGTGATCGCAGATGATGGTTCGGGTGAGGAAACAAAGGCGCTTATTGAGAGAATGAACGAGGAGGTTTTTTATCCTATCGTCCATGTATGGCACGAAGACAACGGATTTCAGAAGTCGCAGATCCTTAACAAGGCTATTTTAAAATGCTCCACCCCTTATATAATTATGAGCGACGGGGATTGCATCCCGCGTAAGGATTTTGTCGAACAACATGTAAAGTACAGGGAAAAAGGATATTTTCTGTCTGGAGGTTATTTTATGTTACCCATGAACATCTCCGAGGCGATTAGCAGAGATACAATTTATTCTGAAGAATGTTTCGACCTAAGGTGGCTCAAAAAACACGGTCTGAAATCTTCTTTTAAAAACAACAAGCTAAATTCAGGCCCCTTTAAAGCAGCTGTCCTCAATGCGGTCACTCCTACCAATGCCAGCTGGAACGGGCATAATGCCAGTGGCTGGAAGGAAGACATTTTGGCTGTGAACGGATTTGATGAACGCATGCAGTATGGCGGGCAGGATCGTGAATTAGGGGAGCGGCTTGTAAATTATGGCCTTAAGAGTAAGCAAATACGGTATAACGCTGTGGTGATCCATCTGGACCACCCACGCGGATATAAGAACCAGCAATCCATCGATAAGAACCGCGCCATCCGGAAAGAGACCCGGGAAAAGAAATTAGAACGAACCCCTTTCGGGATCAAAAAAGATTAGATCTTTTTATATACCCCGATCTTCCAATAACGTAGTTCTTCATTGGTGGTAACCGTGGTGAAAGCAAGTTCTTTCAAACCTTTATTCTTTTTAAAATATTCCCAGCAACCAGTACCTTCCCTGTAAATCGAAATAATCAGCACCCCGTTTTCATTGAGGTGGCCCAGCATCCTGTCTAACACATTCTGCTTTTCGGAATCATGGATATAATAAAAGGCTTCGTTGAAGACTATCGCATCGAAATTCCGTTGAGGTTTAAACGTGATAGCATCGGCGGCGAGGAATTCCGACTTAGGAAATTTTTTTCCTCTGGCTTTGTCTATCGATACTTTCGAAAAATCAATACCCAGAAAATAGCTGTATTCCAGGTCTTCCATTCGAAGATTTAACACGCCATCACCACAACCAATATCCAGGATAGCCGGATTCGCCGGGGCGTATTCAGCAATAAAACTAACGATCTGGCGATATCTCGCAACCTCCTTCTCACTTTGTAAACTATTCCAACGCCCGCTTTTATACTGTTTATTCCAGCGTACCTTACGTCTCCAGTGATGAAATTTATCAAGTAAGTTCATTTTATTTTCGAGAATCTGCCAAATGCCCGTCCAGAAAGGGTTTTAGTTTGTGCAGTATCATTTCGGGCGTGAGTTCATGATACAACGCATCCGGATCTTCTTCAATTTTCCTGCGTTCCTCCAGGGTAAAGCTACTAAATAGATCCGGTTTTTCTTCCAGTAAATGCACCGAATCGTGGGTGACTCCATCCTCAAAGCTCGACCAGTGCTCTTTGTTTACGTAGGGGGAGTAGATTGTAAAGGTCGGCCTGTTCAAGGCCTTGGCGATATGCACGCTCCCACCTTCATTAGCCACAAGCATATCGCAATGATTGATAAGTTTAATAAATCCTCGAATGGAATCTTCATAGATATCGAGATTAATTTGATCTTTTCCGCGGCAAAGTTCATAGATCTTCATAGCCTCCGGTTTTTGATGCGGAGCATAATTGAAGAGCAAGGTGACATTAAAATGATCGGTAATATAATTAATGAGTTCCGCTATATACTCGTAGGGCATAGACTTCTGTGGGGTGCTTCCCAGAACTCCCAGCATGATCACCGGGGTATCAATATGAGCCACGGGGTTGTAGGCTTTCTCTTCGGGAGTTAAATAGATCTTTGGTACATAATCCGGCATTTCCAGAGGAAAAACCGAATGTACCAGATTGATCCTGTCTTCTATAGCCTTTCCACAATTCCTGGAGCGCTTTTCAAGCAAATTCACCGGGTGTGAATAGAATGGGAGCTTCAACTTCTTGTGGGCGCGTTTAAAACCTATTCGATATTCGGCCCGACTCGACAAGCAGATCATCCTACTCTGGAATTTCGAATAAGGATCGAAGATGATATTGTAATCTGTCTTCCGGATCTTTCGCATGGTCTTCAGCAATCGAGGGATCTTTTTAAGTTCCTTCTCTTTTACCCGTATGATCTCGTCTATATTCGGGTTATTTTCAAGAACCCCACTGGTATAATCGTATACAAAATAGGTGACATGACTTTTTGGGAAGACTCTTTTTATGTTGTTTGCAATCACCGAACTGATGAGCACGTCACCAA
Source organism: uncultured Flavobacteriaceae bacterium (assembly GCA_905479745.1). Classification (GTDB taxonomy): domain Bacteria; phylum Bacteroidota; class Bacteroidia; order Flavobacteriales; family Flavobacteriaceae; genus Pukyongia. The sequence goes on from CAJQNO010000049.1 coordinate 45,745, forward strand.
TTCTTTTGTTTTGAATAACAAGTATTTTCGTAGGTTGCATTACCTTCGCAAAGTATCTCTTTTTTTGAAGTTATTAAAATTAATCATGGCCAAAACCCTTGTGCTACATCCCGATCATAAAGCTAACAAAGCTCAATTTGAAGAGGCGATCAATGGATTTGAGGCAAATAAGGATTTTGTTACCAAAGGCGACCGAAATACCATCAAAAAAGTAAGTGTAGATGGTAATACTTATGTAATTAAGAAATTCAAGACCCCGGGATTTTTTCAAGGCCTGGTATATAGATTCCTTCGGAAAAGTAAAGCACGCAGATCCTTCGAATATGCATCGCGATTAATCGAACTGGGAATCAACACCCCACATCCGGTGTGTTACTCCGAAACATTTTCAGTAGGTTTAAAAGAGAGCTATTACGTTTGTAAGCACCTTGAATACGACTTCGATTTCCGGGTGCTGAATCACAATCCCAAATGGCCGAACCGCGACGAGATCCTCAGGCAGGTGGCAGCCTTCACATATCGTCTACATGAGAACAAGGTTAACTTTCTGGATCATTCTCCCGGGAATACACTAATTGTGGAGAAAGGTAAGGGTGCTTACGACTTCTATCTTATCGATCTGAACAGAATGAAGTTCGAATCTATGTCTTTCGAAAAGCGTATGCGTAATTTCAGGAGACTGTGGTTGTCTAAGCACATGATCAACATCATGGCAGATACCTATGCGAAGCTATCAAACAATACTTTCGAACTCACACATTCACTTATGACCCGTTACAGCAGGGCTTTTCAGAAAAAGGTAAATGCTAAGAAGGTGAGGCGAAGACGCAGAAACTCCGGCTAACAAAATTTAAATTTATATCCAGCTGTGTACGCCTGCTATGGTTGGCTAAATTTTATTCTTACTGAAGTTGCTTATCACTACACCGATACATTGTATTCGCGCAGCGCATCATTTAGCGAGGTTTTCTTATTGGTACTTTCCTTTCGGGTGCCAATGATAAGGGCACAAGGTACATTGTACTCTCCCGCCGGAAATTTCTTGGCATAACTCCCCGGGATCACCACAGATCTTGCCGGAACACGTCCCTTCATTTCAACAGGTTCATCTCCGGTAACATCGATGATCTTTGTAGAGGCAGTAAGTACCACGTTTGCTCCTAAAACTGCTTCCGTCTCCACCCGAACTCCTTCTACAACAATACAACGGGAACCGATAAAGCAATTATCCTCAATGATTACGGGCGCCGCCTGTAAGGGCTCCAATACACCGCCAATACCCACACCACCGCTGAGGTGAACATTCTTACCAATCTGCGCGCAGCTACCTACTGTGGCCCAGGTATCTACCATGGTCCCTTCGTCTACATAAGCTCCAATATTCACATAGCTTGGCATAAGGATCACACCTTTAGATATATAGGCGCCATGTCGTGCCACTGCATTGGGAACTACCCGAACTCCTTTTTCCTTATAGCCCGTTTTTAGCGGGATCTTATCGTGATATTCGAAGATCCCTGCTTCGGAAGTCTCCATTTTTTCAATAGGAAAATAAAGTACGATCGCCTTTTTCACCCACTCGTTTACCTGCCAGCCATCGGCCGTTGGTTCGGCACATCTCAATTTACCTGCATCGCAGAAGTTCACTACTTCGCGAATGGCATTTTTGGTATCTGTTTCGTTGAGGAGGGAGCGGTCGTCCCAGGCTTTTTCAATGCGTTCCTTAAGCTCTTTCATGGGTCTTTTTAATTTCCACAAAGATAAGCCCTGTGGTTAAATTGAATGTAATTTTTAGCATACTATTTAACAAATCGGTATTTTTGCGCACTGAATGGGACGCATACTGGCAATAGACTATGGTACA
>CAJQNO010000050.1 GCA_905479745.1 uncultured Flavobacteriaceae bacterium
TAAGTGTTGCTTCAAGAAGCTTACTTTCGGTATCGAGGTCGCTTATTGCTCCGGTACCATTTCCGAAGGCACCCTGGTCGAAGTTTCTCGCATTTGGAGAAGCCACCGCACTACGCGTAGACTGAGAGTCATCAATACCAACATTTACTTTAGCAGAAAATTCTTCCGTGAAATTGTATTCAGCAGAGAAATTTGCCAAAATTCTGTCTGTATGGCTTAGGTTTTCGGTATAGGCCAGAATAGTTGCCGGGCTTAACTGTCCACCTGTGTCGAAATTAGGGTTTGTAGGCCAGGTTGGATTTGCAGAATATGCAGCACCCAAGAGGTCACCTCTAAATCCTGCACTACCACTAAGAGGTGCAGTTTCGTCGTTTACTCTTGAAATAGTAGCCTGAAGGCCTAATTTCAGTTTATCATCTAAAAGTCTGTGATTTACGTTCAATCGACCGGTAATTCTTTCAAGCGAAGAATTTTTAATCACACCAAATTGTTTTCCGTATCCAAAAGTAGCACGAACATTACCTCCGTTATAACTGTGAGAATAAGACAGGTTGTTGTTTGTTGACATAGAAGTTCTAAAGACTTCGTCTTGCCAGTCTGTACTATTTTTAAAGTCTCTTTCGGCTACAGGGAATCCTAGTCTTTCACTTTCCGCTAAGTATTCGGAAGCTGTAAGTACATCGAAAGTAGAACGAACACTGGACATACTCACACTAGAGCTCCAGTCCCAGCTTCCTCCGGTAGCACCTCTACCAGTTTTAGTGGTAATGATTACCACTCCGTTTGCACCACGAGAACCATAAATGGCCGTTGCAGATGCATCTTTTAAGATACTGATACTTTCAATATCATTAGGGTTAAGGAAAGCCAATGGGTTTTTAGCACCTGAAGTACCAAGACCTACGTTAGCTCCTTCAGCAGTAGTACTTTCTCCGGAAAGAGGCACACCGTCGATAACGAATAACGGGTTGTTATTAGATCGAACAGAGTTGGCACCACGAATACGAATATCGATTCCAGCACCTGGTTCACCACTACTTTGTGAGATTTGTACCCCTGCGGTTTTACCTTGAATTAATTGTTCTGGGGATGAGATAACACCTTGGTTGAAGTCTTCAGCAGTTACGGCAGTTACCGCGCCTGTTGCATCTTTCACTGTAGTGGTACCATATCCAATTACAACAACCTCGCTTAAAGCCTCAATATCTTCCTGCATGGTTACGTTTATAGTCGACTGGCCATTTACGCCAACTTCCTGTGTCACATAACCAATATAGCTAAATACCAGTGTTGCGTTAGAGTCTACATTGTCTATGGAATAATTTCCGTCGAAATCAGACTGTGCTCCATTGGAGGTGCCCTTCACAATAATATTTACCCCGGGAACAGGACCATTCATGTCGGATACTGTTCCACTAACGGTATTTTGTGCGTAGGCCGATCCACCTATAAGTAAGAGAATCGGGAGCAACAAGAGTTTAGTTAGTAGTTTGTTTTTCATATAGTTCCTAGTTTAAAGTTAATTTTCAATTTGTAATTCTATAGTTCCTAGTTTGTAATTCTTAAGTATGCAAATGCTTATATCCCCCTAAAGGTTGGAGAACATAATTTATTCTTAAATAAATGTTATAAAATTGTAAACTTCTGCATGGAAGGTACAATTTTTTAGGCAAAATATTAAGTTTTTTATTTGAGTTAAAAATTTCGAATTTCCCGCCCGTTCTTATAGCAAAATCTCGAGCAGTTCTATCTATATTAAAGTTGTGTTTTAAATGAAAATCAATCCCCTGAGCAATACGGCTAATTCCCTGAATTCCTTTTAAAAGTGCGTCATGGGTAATCTCAAAGTCTATACTCTGAAATCTTTCTTTTACTCGTAAAGAGGATTGATTTGCAAATCTTCCCGAACGGCGATTGACGGTGGCCATCAGGATGCTCTTAAGACTTTCGGGTACTGTAATTCTTTTCTCAGAGGATCGGTCTTCTGTATACCGAGCTGTTGAGATAGAAGAAATAAGACCCGACAGGTTCTTCGTCAAAATTTTAATAAATTTCATTCCAGCCAAATTGTACTTGCTTAGAAATGCTAACACTTAAAGTAAACAACTATCTTAATTTGTTAAAAAATTAACATATGAGCATTAAGCTACGAATTTCTATTATTTTTTTGAATTTTGTAATAAAACCACACCAAAATAACGAAATTAGTAGCCGAAAACGTTTTCGTTTATTAATTTGAAAATTAGCGTACTGTTGAAAAAATCGTTGTATTTTAGGCATGGAAATTTTAATACTGTAACATAATAATCAGAGTTACTTCCTAAGTCAGTTTTCAATTTCCTCGCTTACCCGACGCATCATTTAAATTAATATCACAAAGGGGTAAATATTTCAGAAATTATGAAAGAGGTTACATTAAAACAGATCGCTGAAAACCTCGGAATATCGATCACTACGGTTTCAAAAGCATTAAAGGACTATCCGGACGTAAGTAAGAAGACCAAAACCTTAGTAAAACAAGAGGCAAAAAAACTTCGTTATAAGCCCAATGTATTTGCCGTAAATCTACGAACCAGGGAATCTAAAACAGTGGGCTTAATTATCCCGGAAGTAGTACATCATTTCTTCTCCAGCGTAATTAATGGTATCATTGAACAAGCCGAAAAAAAAGGTTACCTGGTTATTATTCTACAATCCAACGAATCGTATAAGCTGGAAAAAAAACAGGTAGACCTCCTTATTAGTAAACGAGTTGATGGCATTATGATATCGCTGGCCAACAAGACGGTGGATATCTCTCACCTGAAACGCGTTAAAGAGTTGGAAGTGCCTTTGGTAATGTTCGATAAGATATCAAAGCTTATCGATTGCTCGAAGATCATTATCAACGACCGCGAAGCAGCCTATACTGCCACTAAGCACCTTATCGATTCCGGCTGTAAGCGTATTGCACATTTTAGAGGTGCCTTACTGCCACAAAATTCTATCGATCGCTTCCTTGGATATAAAAAAGCATTGGAAGACCATGGTATCACCTACGATTCGTCCTTAGTATATATATGTGAGAATGTAGATTATGAAGATGGCATCAGGGCAGCCAAAAAATTACTTGAAGATCACGACGATGTTGATGGTATTTTTGCCATTACCGATCTGGCAGCGATAGGCGCAATTTCCGTATTTAATGAAAGGGGTATTCGTGTCCCCGACGATATCTCGATAATGGGATTTAGTAACTGGTTTGTTTCTTCGGCGATCACGCCATCTCTAAGTACGGTGGACCAACCGGGGTACGAAATGGGTGTGAAAACCTTTAAGCTTCTGTATAAGGAAATGAAAGCAAGAAGAAAGAATAAGGAGTTCGAACCAAAGACTGTAGAACTTGAGACCCGACTGATAAAACGAAATTCCACGTAAATTATTTAAAATGTTTCTAGCCAGAGCGACCTATTTACTGTTTTTACTATTTATACTAACCAATTGTAAGGAAAATAACCAAGCTGTAGATGAAGAGAAAATATCTACGGATGAGTTGGCTTATAGCGAACCTTTTCGGCCACAATTTCATTATTCCCCTCCCGAAAAATGGATGAACGATCCCAATGGCCTGGTATATCACGATGGTACCTATCATCTATTTTACCAGTATTATCCAGAGGACATAGTTTGGGGCCCCATGCACTGGGGACATGCCACTAGTAGTGATATGATCCATTGGGAAAATAAACCCATAGCCCTTTACCCGGATGAGCTCGGACTCATATTTTCGGGTAGTGCTGTAATAGATACTAAAAATACATCGGGCTTTGGAACCGAAGACAATCCTCCCATGGTGGCTATCTATACCTATCATTTAATGGAAGGTGAAAAAGCAGGGCGTAAAGATTTTCAAACCCAGGGAATAGCATATAGTCTTGATAATGGTAACACCTGGTCTAAGTATGAAGGTAACCCTGTAATAGGGAATGAGGGTATAAAAGATTTTAGAGACCCCAAGGTTTTCTGGCATGAGGAGTCTTCAAAATGGATACTTGTGCTCGTAGCCGGCGACCATGCTAAGTTTTACAACTCCGATGATCTTAAAGAATGGACATTACTAAGCGAGTTTGGTAAGGATAAAGGAGCACACGGTGGTGTTTGGGAATGCCCGGATCTGTTCAAACTAAAAATAGCTGAAACCGGGGAAGAAAAATGGGTATTACTTATAAGTATCAATCCGGGAGCTCCTAATGGAGGCTCGGGGACACAGTATTTTGTGGGTGAATTCGACGGAAAGGAGTTTGTTACAGAGCAGACCAGTGCTAAATGGCTCGATTACGGCATGGATAACTACGCAGGAGTTACCTATAATAATGTACCGTCGGGTGAAAGGATATTCATTGGTTGGATGAGCAATTGGAATTATGCACGCGACACCCCAACAGAAGTTTGGCGAAGCTCCATGACCCTACCCAGAAATATAAGCTTACATAAAAATAAGGAAGGTTATTTTATTAAGAATTATCCTTTGAAAGCGTTCGATAAAATAGGAGAAACTGTCTTTGAGAGCATGGAAAGTATTTCTCTTGAAAAACCTTTTGAAAAAGAATTGGATCAATACAATGATACTGATATTAGATTCATGGTGGATAGTTCGAAGAACTACGCTATTACCTATTCAAACAGTATCGGAGAACAGGTTTGTCTGCAGTTATTAGGAGAAAGCAATGAATTATTGTTCGACCGAACCCGATCCGGTATGGTAGATTTCCAAGATAGCTTTGGAAAGGCCATTCAGAAACAAAAATATACTACCGAAAATAAAAAGGTAGAAGTGCGTATCATAATAGACGCCTCCTCTGTGGAAGTATTTATCGACGGCGGAAAACACGTATTTACCAACCAGGTTTTTCCGAATCATCCTTATACTAAATTAGAGATTGCCGGCCCGGCCAACGGGACTGTGGATAACCTGAGGCTTAACAAACTGGCGTCTATATGGCGGCCATAAATCTTACTCATACAGCTATAAGAAAGCTATATTCAACTTTGTGAAATTTACCACACTTTTTTACGACTTTTAGGATGTTAAATATTTGTTTATGCTCATGGACTAATAACCGTTAGTTTGTAAGTTTACCGCAAAAGTTGAACTAATTCTACGTAAACCTCATGGAAACAGACCTGATAAACGAAGCGTTGCAATTTGAGCAACAGAAGACGACCTTCAAGACAACGAGTGATCGTATAATTGCTTCCAGGAAAGCCAAGGATCTTATTTTAAGTTTGAATGAGATCTATAAGCAAAACAAGGATGCCGCGATCATGGATCTTATGAAAAGGCTTACTGAAATCAAACGTAAGATTGAAAAACGATTGAAAGGCAGAAGAGACCTTACTGTATAAATTGAAACCCGGGGCTAAAGCTTCGGGTTTTTTATTTCCTATATGATGTCTTGGGGTCGCCCATTTTGTCTTTGTTCCCGAAAGTCAAAATACAAACCACGCTCCTTTGAGCTTCGGTCTTCGGTCTTTCTACTTTGATCCACTTTGCGATACAATAAATAATAGAAATAATCAATAAGAAATAATTCCTCCAGGATTCACTTTGTTTTCACAAATTGTTCCTTTGAGATCCATGTTGAAAATACAAAACCTACAACCTTCGGTTGCCGAATTTTATCGCTCGAATTCTTTGTAAAGCTTACTTTACACGAATTCTCACTTTAAAATCCTCTTCTAAAAGTAGGTTTTGTGCTTTAGTAGATATCGGCAGGATTCATTTCGCTTTGCAAAATGTTCCTTTGTTCCCGAAAGTCAAAATACAAACCACACAGCCTTCGGCTGCTGGTTTTTTGTTCTCAAAAATTTCTGAAAGTACACTTTCATCATTTTCTCAAACAAAAAACCCACTCATTTCTGAGTGGGTTTGTATTTATTGTGGTACCTCCAGGAATCGAACCAGGGACACACGGATTTTCAGTCCGTTGCTCTACCAACTGAGCTAAGGTACCTTCCAGATCGTTAGTGATCAATACCTCCTTTTATTATGCCTTGCAGGCATAGCAAAGGAGGGTGCAAATATAACCGATATTTACACTTTCCAAAACATAAATTTAAAAAAACTTTGATTGATTTCAATTTAATAGCCCCTTAACAACTCTTAAAGGATACATGTTGTATTTTTAGCCCTTTATAAGCTGTAATGAACCTCATAATCGATGTTGGAAATACGCGTATCAAACTCGCGGTCTTTAATGAAAGACAGCTGCTTTATAAGTTTGTAAGCGATAAAGCAGATTTTGCCAGCACCCTTGGGTCGATACGTAACCAATATCCCACCATTACCCATTGTATCCTAGCCAATGTAGGTGAATTTTCTGAAGATAGTTCCACTATGCTTTATGATCACTTTACGGTAGTTAAATTAGATCATAATACAAAAGTGCCTTTTAATAGTGAATATGGAACTGCAACTACCCTAGGGGTAGACCGAATCGCATTAGTGAGTGCAGCTGCTATTGAATTTCCTAAGAAAAATGTACTCGTGATCGATGCGGGTAGTTGTATCACTTACGATTTTATCACGGCGGATAAACTGTATCTGGGAGGGGCAATTTCACCGGGTATCCAAATGCGTTATAAAGCGGTTCATACGTTTACGGCTAATCTTCCGTTATTGGAACCAAAACTACCAATCATCCAAACAGGAAATAGTACAGAAACTTCTATCCACAGCGGAATATTACAAGCTGTAGTATTCGAAATAGAGGGCTTTGTGAGGATGTATGAGAAAAAATATCCCGATTTAACAGTTATTTTAACAGGTGGGGATGCTCATTTTTTGCGAGATAGTCTAAAAAGTGACATCTTTGCGAACTCAAATTTCCTACTGGAAGGTTTGAATTTCATCTTAGAACTTAATAAACATTGATGTTAAAACGAATTACAGTTTTTGTATTTCTGCTAGTTGCAGGACTGTCTCAGGCACAGGAAGGTACAGTTTCTCCATATTCTTTTTATGGGATAGGAACACTAAAATTTAAAGGTACCGCAGAGAACAGGGCAATGGGTGGTATCAGTGTTTATTCAGACAGTATACATCTCAGTATTCAAAACCCGGCGGGAGTTGCTGGTCTACGTCTTGTAAACTATACTGCTGGAGTAAGCCATAAGTACGAGACCATCAAAACAGATGCCGAAAGTCAGAAAGCCAGCACAACCTCAATAGATTACCTGGCTCTTGGGATACCTATGGGTAAATTTGGTGCCAGTTTCGGGCTCATACCCTTTACTTCGGTTGGTTATAATCTTAAGACGGAAGACGCCGGGATCGAGACTACCTACACGGGGTCGGGCGGACTTAATAAAGCATTCTTTACCCTGGCCTACCAGGTCACGCCGGAATTAAGTGTGGGGGTTGATGCAAATTATAACTTCGGAAATATCCAGAACAACGCCGAACGCAGAGAGGATGATATACAATACGGTACTTCCGAATACAATAAATCGGATCTACTCGGATTCAATTTTAATATTGGCGCTATTTATAAAAAGAAGATAAGCGAGACACTAACCTTGTCTTCATCATTAACATATACCCCAGAAACCGATCTCACTTCAGAAAACACAAGAACGATATCTTCGTTTCTGGTTCTACCTTCTGGATCGACCACACCTATCGATGAACGCGAAATAGACGTAGAGGATACCAATTTCACTTTCCCTTCACAATATACGATCGGACTCGGTCTTGGGAAGGAGAAAAACTGGTTTGTAGGAGGTGAATATTCGGCCGTAAAGACGAGTAATTTAACGAATCGTTCTTTTGATATAGATTTTGTTACCTTTACTGATGCCTCCAAATTTAGACTTGGAGGATTTTATATCCCAAACTATAACGCAATTGGAAACTACTGGAATAGAGTTGTTTATCGTGCAGGTGTTAGGTTTGAGGAAACAGGAATTAACATAAATGGTGAAGGAATTAATGAGTTTGGCATATCTTTTGGACTTGGTTTGCCTGTAGGGAGATTATTCTCCAATATCAATGTTGGATTTGAAGTTGGAAGACGAGGAACTACCGATTTTGGATTGGTTCAGGAGAATTTCTTTAATACATTTATAAGCCTGTCATTAAATGACCGATGGTTTGAAAAACGATATTATGATTAATACAATAAATATTAACACTATGAAGACGAAAGCTATTATACTTTCAACTGTACTCTTTCTGGCTTTTGGAAGCAAAGCCCTGGCACAGGAGAAATGTGCAACCTTAGGTTCCCTATTTATAGAACCAGCCAAAGCAAAAAATTATGAGGGCGCACTACCTCACTATGCTCAATTAGTTGCCGAATGTCCTACTTATAGCATGGCAACCTACCAGTATGCCGAGAAAATGTTTAAACATTTCATCGAGAATGGCGATAAATCCAAGATCACAGATCTGGACCAGGCTTACAAGTACAGAATGCAGTATTACCCTTCAAAAACCAAGGAAGGTGAATTGATGATGAAAATGGCCCAGGTTAAGTTCGATAATGATATAGGGACAAAACTTGAACAATTTAACGCCTTCGATGCGGCCTTTAAGAAAGACGAAGATGAATTCACCAGCCCAAAAAGTCTATATACATACTTCTCATTGGCAGTAGACCTTTTCAATAGTGGTGAAAAACCCATCGATGACGTATTCGACCTTTACGATGTGGTTATCCAGAAGATCGAAAAGGAAGAAGGTAAATTGGCTATTGGTCTTACAAAATTGATCGACAAGCAGGAAGCTGGAACCAAACTAAGCTCAAGGGAAGAACGCAAGCTTCATGCTTACGAGAAAAACCTCTCCGCTTATGGTACAGTAAAAGGTAGTGTTGATGGAAAACTGGGACAGTTAGCAGATTGTCCTAACCTCATTCCCTTGTATGAAAAAGATTTCGATAACAAGAAAAACGATGTTAGTTGGTTACGAAGAGCCGCCGGTAGACTGAGTGCAAAAGATTGTGATACGCCATTATTCTTCAAATTGGTACAACAGTTGCACACCCTTGAGCCTTCAGCAAAATCTGCTTATTATTTAGGTAAACTTGCAGATAAGGACGGGAAAAGCAGTACAGCCCTGGATTATTACAACCAGGCAGCAGAACTGGAAACCAACCCGGCCGATAAAGCTAAAGTATATTACAGTATAGCCGAGAATTTCCGTAAGAAAGGAAGTTTTGGACAGGCGCGCACTTACTACCTGAAAATGGTAGAAGTTAAGCCTTCAGCAGGTATCGCTTACCTTAAGATCGCTAATATGTATGGTAATAGCGCCAATAGTTGTGGAACCACAACTTTCGAGAAACGTGCTATTTACTGGAAAGCAGCCGAGATGGCAGATCGTGCCGCAAGAGTGGATGGATCTATCGCCTCCAATGCGCGTAGCACTGCTAGCGCGTTTAGAGGAAGAGCTCCTAGTAAGAGTGATATCTTTTCGGAAGGAATGGCGGGAAAAACCATTACCTTTAACTGCTGGGTAGGCGGAAGCGTAAGAGTACCTAGTCTATAAGAATGAACATAATTAAACATATGTTGAAGAGCGTGATGGCAATATCGATTGTCATCACGCTTTTTTCATGTGAAAGTAATTACGAGAATATCCAGAAATTGAATCTCAAAGATGGCGCACCTATCGGAGTGGCGAAGAATATCAATGTGAAATACACAGATTCGGGCAAGGTGGTTGCTAACCTCATCTCACCCTTACGCAACGATTATACCAACCTGGAGTTTCCCTATCAGGAATTCCCGGAAGGCGTAGAGGTAAGATATTGGAATGAGAATGATGAGGTTAGTACGGTGACTTCAGATTATGCCATTCGCTATGATGAAACCAGTATGGTCGACCTCCGGAAGAATGTAGTACTGGTTACAAGCGATAGCCTGATATTGCGCGCGGAACAATTATACTGGGACCAGAAGAACCAATGGGTTTTTACAGACGAACCCTACCGGATTATATTCAAAGACGGCTCATACAACGATGGAGCGGGATTCGATTCGAGTGAGGATTTTACCAATTTCTTATCGCGCACCAATAGCGGAGAGCAATTAATAGATAGAAATATAGATAACGAAAATAGAGAAAACACCGATGCGCAATAAAATATACCTACTTTTTGAATATGCATACCTGGCAATGGCAGGTTTCTCGATCTACCTGGTTGTAAGTAACTGGACAGACAACAGAAACCGTGCTTATTTATTTGCTTTCTTCACGGTTGTGGCTATCTTTATGTTCTTCTTTAAACGCAAATTCAGGAAGAAGATGGAGGAGCGCAACAAAAACAGATAATGGAATTTAGTATTCTTATCATTGTTATTATGCTAATCCTGTCCGCATTCTTTTCGGGTATGGAGATAGCTTATGTTTCTTCCAATAAAGTCCATATAGAGATCGAAAAAAAGCAGACCGGATTTCTCGCCGGGGTGCTGAAAAAAATCACAAAAAGACCTTCTAAGTTTATCGCCACTATGCTGGTGGGCAACAATATTGCCCTAGTGGTTTACGGTTTCTTTATGGGTGATCTGCTTATGCGATTCATCCCATTAACCGGCTTTAGTGGTTTGCTGGTTCAAACTGTGATCTCTACCCTTATCATACTGCTTACAGCCGAGTTTCTTCCGAAGGTATTCTTCCAGATCTACGCCAATAAACTGGTGAAAGTATTTGCTGTACCGGCCTATATGTTCTACCTGTTGTTTTCGGTAATATCGGAATTCGTGATCTGGATCTCCGATATCGTTCTAAAAGTGTTCTTCAAAACCAAAGGGGATCATGTACAACTTAGTTTTAGTAAGATCGAACTGGGTAATTATATCAGTGAGCAAATGGATACCTTGGAGCGGGATGATCATGTGGATTCGGAAATACAGATCTTTCAAAATGCCCTGGAATTCTCGGAAGTTAAATCCAGAGAGGTCATGGTGCCGCGCACCGAAGTTATCGCGGTCGATCTCGAAACCGAAATTCAGGAGCTCACCAAGATATTTACAGAGACTGGGCTTTCCAAGATCTTGGTGTATAAGGACAATATCGATGATATAGTGGGTTACGTACATTCCTTCGAACTCTTTAAAAAGCCCGCTTCTATCAAGAAAATTCTTATTCCGGTTGTTTTTGTGCCAGGTACCATGCTAGCTAAGGATGTACTCAATATCCTTATCAGAAAACGTAAGAGTATAGCAGTTGTGATTGATGAATATGGAGGAACTGCAGGAATTATGACCGTAGAAGACATTATCGAAGAACTTTTTGGGGAGATCGAAGATGAGCACGATTCCATCGAACTCATTGAAGAGGAACTGGATACGGGTCATTTTAAATTCTCTGCCCGTTTGGAAGTGGATTATATCAACGAACGCTATAAGATCGATCTGCCTGAAAGTGAGAACTACGAGACCCTGGGCGGTATGATCGTAAATTTTACCGAAGAGATCCCCGAAAAGAACGAAACGGTTATCATCGAAAACTTCATTTGTAAGATACTGGAAGTATCTAGCACCAAAATAGAACTTATAGACCTGAAGATTAATCCCGAGGCCTAGATTTCTATTATTTACCGTTTTTTTTATTCCGAACCTTTTATAAATGAAGGGAAAATGCTATTTTCGCCCCCTAGAAATTTGACAGACAGATGGCAATATTAAACAGTATTAGAAAAAGAGGAATATTCCTCATTTTGATTATAGCAATGGCCCTTTTCGCCTTCATCCTCAGTGATGTACTAACCCGGGGGGGTGGTTCCAGCGTAGAAGATACCGTTGCCACAGTGAACGGTGTGGATATTGACCGTACAGAATTTGCTCAACTTGTAGAGACCACACAAAAATCGATGGGTCCCAATGCATCTACTTCTCAGGCAGTAAACCTGGTTTGGGATCGTGAATTAAGACGCGTACTCATGGAAGAGCAGTACGAAAAACTAGGCCTGAGGGTTGAAAGCGAACAGATAAACAACGCATTGAGTGTATATCTTGCAAACGACCCTACATTTCAGGATGAGAATGGTAACTACAGCGAGCTGAAAATGCTGGAATATGTAGCCGATATAAAAGCGAACGCCAAGGTGAACCCGGCTCCGCTGGAGAACTGGGAGAACTATATTAAGAACGTGAAGCAAACTGTGCTTGAGAATACTTATCTGGGGATGCTAAGAGGAGGATTAACCTCTACGATCGCAGAAGGGGAGCAACAGTACCGCTTTGAGAATGATAAGATCGATATCGAATTTGTGCATATCCCGTTTACTTCGATCGATGATGCCAGTATCACAGTTTCCGACGAAGAAATAGCTGCCTATATTAAGGCAAATCCAAAGAAATTTGAAGTAGAACCTGAAGTAGATTTTCAATATGTACTTATAGAGGAAACTGCGTCTCAGGAGGATATAGAGGCTGCAGAAGCAGAGATATCTGCTTTGATAGACAACAGACGGGAAATGAACAACCTGTCTAACAAGATCGATACTATCCTGGGATTCAGAGAAACTCCCAATTACCAGGAGTATGTGAATTCGCATTCAGATGTGCCTTATACCGATCGCTGGTACACCAAAGAGCAGTTGCCTGCCGCTATCAAGGACACCATCTTCGATCTTAATGAAGGGGATATCTACGCGCCTTACCAGGTGGATAAAACATTAAACCTAACCAAGGTTATCGAGAAGCGTCAGTTACCGGATAGTGCCCGCGTTCGACATATCCTAATTCCATTGGGATTAAATCGTACAGATAGCATAACCCGTACCGATGCCCAGGCTAAAAAGACAGCCGATAGTTTATTAACAATCCTAAAAGGGAACAAATCTAAATTCGCAACATTCGTGAAGCAGTTCTCTTCAGACACCGGAAGCATTGAGAACGACGGAGTGTACGATTGGTTCGAATATACCAAAATGGTACCTGCCTTCCGGGATTATTCCTTCGAACAAAAAACCGGAGATATGGGTATCGTAAAGACCAATTTTGGATACCATATCGTTGAGGTGTTGGGGCAAAAAGACTTTAAGGATGTAGTGAAGATCGCTACCATTACCAAAGAGATAGAGCCTTCAGAGCCAACGATCAACGAGATTTTTGCTGAAGCTACTACCTTCGAGATCGAGGCTGCCAAAGGGGATTTCTCCGAACAGGCAAAAGCCCAGGGACTAAGTGTACGCCCGGTGAATAAAGTAGGGAAGATGGATTCTCAAATTCAGGGGATTGGAACTAACAGGCAGATTGTAAACTGGGCATTTAACGAAGAGACCGAGGTTGGTGATATCAGCAGGTTCAATGTTAGCCAGGGTTATGTGATCGTGCAATTAACTCGCAAGGATCCAAAAGGGTTGAAGAGTATTGCAGAGTCTTCTGCCGAAGTAACTCCTATTCTTCGAAATAAAAAGAAAGCCGAGCAGATCATGAACCGCAATAGTGGAAAAACTATGCAGGAGATCGCTACTGCAGAAAATGTATCGGTTCAAACTGCTTCTGCCATGACGATGTCTGCGCCTACTATTCCGGGAGCCGGAAACGAACCAAAAGTTGTTGGTGTTGCCTTTGGAAAGGACGTTGGAGAAGAAACGGGCCTTATTGAAGGAAAGACAGGGGTGTTCAAAGTAAAGGTGACGGCCATTAATAAGGCACCGGATCTGGACAACTATGCACCTTATGCCAATGAGTTGAATGCTGGTGTAACCCAGGGCTTGAATAGCAATGTGTTTAAAGCACTTAAAGAATCTGCAGATATTGAAGATAACAGAGCTGTATTCTACTAAGAAAAGGCTTCTAAATAAAAATGAAATCCTCCCAGCTGGAAAAGCCCGGGGGGATTTTTATTTTAACATCTCTGCAAAAGGAATAATAGTAGTATAACCTTTATTCTTGAAATATTCCATGTCATCTTTTCTTCCACTCACCAGTATAAAATCACCGCCCCAGGCACCGAGACTCTTTACAAGTCCGTTATAATCGGGAAACAATTCGTCTTTTATCTTCGGAAGTTGCAGTAAACTGGAAATAATGGTTTCGTGCTGCTCCATAAGGTTGCGAAACACTTCCAGGTCGTGTATGGCGGTAATTTGTTCGGTTATCAGGTCTATCTTGGCCAAGGCAGTCTCTTTGTGTCTTGCAACATCCTTGTATCTGGAAATGCCTTCCTTGCTATCCTGTTTCTTGTTCAGATAAATAAAAAAAAGCCTGTCTGTAAATTCCCAGGGTAAAATTATAGGTCGGATTTGAGGTTTCTTACCTTTATTCGAAAACAGAATAGGGCCATCGTTTTGGGCAGCTGCTATATCATATCCGCTACCACCAAAGCTTTTCTCTAGGAGTGTAAACGCATCTACTTTTGCCCATTGTGCAATGTTGTTGATGAGTGTGGAGGAAGTCCCCAATCCCCAGTGTCTCGGAAAACTAAGGGAAGTTTCTACCAGATATCCGGATCCCTTATCCAGAAATTCGGGATTCAATTTCATGGCCTGCTGCAAAATCTCACAGAGGGTAACGGAGGTTTCATCTTTTTTTTCCGAAGAGATACCGGCCTCGTTTATTTTAAAACTACCTTCGAACCATAAAGAGGAATCTGCATTAAAGCTTTTCCACTGTAATCCTTTTTCTTCGGTACGATGTACGTAAAGGGCCTGGCCGTATGAAGTGGGGATTGCGAGCCCACAACCTCCATCCAGCACCGTATATTCGCCTGTGAGTAGTAATTTTCCATTGCTGTGAAAGCTTTGCATCCTAAGCTCTTAATTTCTCGATGAATTCCACAGCAGCACTGTGTGAAACCGTGTTTTTTACAAAATGGCGTACCGCCTTTTCTTTTTCTTCTGAAGTGGCCTCCAACTGGTTGAGGATGTTCATCAAATGCATTTTCATGTGTCCCTTCTGTATGCCAGTAGTCACCAGGGATCTGATTGCTGCAAAATTCTGAGCCAGGCCGGCTACGGCCACAATTTTCATCAATTCCTCTGCTGAAGGTTTTTGCAATAGTTGTAAGGCGAATTTTACCATGGGATGCAGGCTTGTAAGTCCGCCAACCGTGCCCAAAGCTAACGGGATCTCAATACCAAAAGTAAACTCATCGTTTTCGATAGTGGCCCGGGTTAAACTGGTATATGTGCCGCTTCTCGCTGCATAGGCGTGAACACCTGCCTCTACCGCCCTAAAATCGTTACCCGTGGCTACTACGACCGCATCTACTCCGTTCATGATCCCCTTATTGTGCGTTACCGCTCTTCTTACTTCAGTGTTGGCTATTTCCACCGCCCTAACGAAATCTTGTGCAAAAGTTTTGGCATCGACCAAATCCTTCAACAAAGCACTCACCGGACAGCTTACCCATGCCTTTACCAGGCATTCGGGAACGTAATTGGAGAGGATGCTTAGAACAACCTTTGGAGGCTCGGTATTCTTTAGAAATGGCTCATAACCCAGGCTTTCTTCCTCGAAAGTAGTAGCGATGGCTTCAAGACAGCTATTAATAAAATTAGCTCCCATAGCATCCTTGGTATTGAAGGTGCAATGAAGTTGGTAATATCCGTTGAGGGAGCCGGAGGAGTCTATTAATTCAATGTTTTTGAGTCCGCCACCACGTTTCTTCATGTTCTTTTCAATTTCTGAAACAGCTTCAAAAAGTCGCGACTTAATCGCTTCAAAGAAATCTATCAGTAATCGTTTATCTCCAAAGTAATCCAGGTGTACCTGGCCGTTCTTTTCGGTAGACTGTACTTCAGCATGAAATCCCCCTCTGTCAAGCCAGAATTTTGCAGCATTACTGGCTGCAGCCACCACCGAACTTTCTTCGATCACCATTGGAAGGGTATAAAGCTTATCGTTGATAAGGAAATTGGGCGCAATTCCGAAGGGCAAATAGTAATTGGAGACCGCGTTTTCGGTAAAATCGTCGTGTAATCGCTGCAATTTGGCGTCGCTGTTCCAGTACTTCCTTAGGATGTTCATAGCTTCACTATTGTTACTGAAATAGTTGCGTGCCAACCAGTCGATTTTTTCTTGCTTGGACATTTTCGAAAATCCGGAAACAGGCTTATGCATGCAGTTTTTAATTTGAAACACAAAGATAGTATTTCTCGCGTAGCCGAAAGCGGCATAGTTACTAACAAAAAGCCTGTATTTAACATAAAAACTACCGGATTTTCGTGAAATTTTAGTAAACTTGACGTAACAAAAATTTAACGTTTTGAATCGAATTTTTTCTATTCCCATCCTAACGCTGTTCCTGGTCGTTAGTTTTTCCACTCAAGCTCAACAAAAACAGATCACATTAGAAGAAATATGGGGCGGAGCCTTTCGCTCTGAACGAATGGATGTTTTGCGTTCTCTGGCTAATGGAAAAGAATATGCCGTGCTGGATTACAACAGATCTCAAAGTGCTTCCACGGTCGATGTATATGATTATGCCAGTGGCAAGAAAGTGCGAACCCTTGTTAACTCCAACGATCTTGATGGAATTAACTATATCATTTCTTACGAATTCAGTAATGACGAATCCAAGTTACTTCTCGCTACTCAATTAAAACAGATTTATAGAAGATCTTCCCTGGGGACTTACTATGTGTACGATCTCACTACAAAAGAACTTACCCTGGTTTCCGAAAAGCAAATCCAGGAGCCAACCTTTAGTCCGGACGGAAGTAAGATAGCCTATGGTAATAACAATAATCTTTATATCAAGGATCTGGTTAGCGGGGTAGAAAAGCAGATCACTACAGACGGGAAAAAGAATAGTATCATAAACGGGATCACGGACTGGGTTTACGAAGAGGAATTCGCATTTGTGCGTGCTTTCGATTGGAGTAAGGATAGTAGAAAACTTGCGTTCATACGTTTCGATGAGACCAATGTACCGCGTTTTTCAATGGATGTATATGGGGAAGGGCTGTATCCTACGCAGCAGGTTTTCAAGTATCCAAAAGCGGGCGATCCTAATGCCGAAGTTTCACTTCATCTCTACCAACTGGACTCCGGACAAACATCGCAAGTAGACCTATCGGGTTATAATAGTTACTACATTCCACGTATTAACTGGACCAACGATCCGGATATCTTAAGTGTTCGATTAACGAACCGCCACCAGAACATCGTGGATCTTGTATTTGTAAACGCAGCTACAAACACTTCAAAATTAATTCTGCAGGAGACAGACGACGCCTATGTGGATATCACAGACGATCTTACCTTCCTAAACGACAACAGTTTTATCTGGACCAGTGAGAAAAGTGGCTGGAATCATATCTATCATTACGACCGCGATGGGAAGCTTATCAACCAGGTAACCGATGGCGAATGGGAGGTAACCAATTATTATGGCTTCGACCCCAATACAGGAAGGATCTATTATCAGAGTTCGGAGGAAGGGAGTATTAATCGTGGGGTGTATTCCATTACCCAAACCGGAAAGAATAAAATAAAGCTATCGGATAAAACAGGAAATAACAGCGCTTCTTTTAGTGCAGATTATTCTTACTTTATCAACACCTTTTCAGACACAGAAACGCCGCACGTCTTCACTCTTCACCAGGCGAAGAACGGAAAGAAGATACGTGAGATCAAAAATAATAATGCGTTAAAACAAAAAGTTGAGCAGTATGTTACTTCCCCCAAGGAATTCTCAACTATACGTGTAAACGGCGAAGATCTCAATATGTACATGATCAAGCCGAAGGATTTCGATCCGAACAAGAAATACCCCTTGTTTATGTACCAGTATTCCGGACCCGGATCCCAGAATGTAGTAAATCGCTGGGGTGGTGCCAACGATTACTGGCACCAGATGCTGGCACAACAAGGATATGTCATTGTTTGCGTAGATGGTCGAGGGACAGGCCTGAAAGGACGAGATTTTAAAAAGATGACACAAAAGGAGCTGGGTAAATACGAGGTTGAAGATCAGGTAGCGGCAGCTCGGAAACTAGGCGAATTACCGTATATAGATGCAGACAGGATCGGGATCTGGGGATGGAGTTATGGCGGATTCATGTCTGCCAATTGTTTATTCCAGGCACCGGAGACATTTTCGATGGCGATTGCAGTTGCACCAGTGACCAGCTGGAGGTTCTACGATACTATTTATACAGAGCGCTATATGCAGACCCCCCAGGAGAATCCTTCCGGTTACGATAACAATTCACCCATTACCCATGTGGATAACCTGCAGGGAGATTTTCTGCTTGTTCACGGAAGTGCAGATGATAATGTGCATGTACAAAACACCATGCGACTGGTAGAAGCACTTGTTCAGGCCGATAAGAATTTCGAATGGATGATATATCCTGATAAGAATCATGGGATCTATGGTGGAAACACACGCCTGCATCTCTACAAGAACATGACACGGTTTATCCATGAATCTCTAGGTAAGCCCAAATCTGAAAATCTAGTTCAGATAAAAAACTAACATAAAAGCAACTAATTTCTAACTAATAATTAAATCAATGTCTACAATCACAAAACAAGCGCATCAAAAAGAACTTTTTGGGCATCCAGTAGGACTTTACATTTTGTTCCTTACCGAAATGTGGGAACGATTTTCCTATTACGGGATGCGAGCATTATTAGTACTTTATATGACTGCCTCTGCTTTAGGAACTGATGACAGAGGAGCCGGGCTTGGATGGACCAATCAAGAAGCACTTGCTTTATACGGATGGTATACCATGTTGGTTTATGTCATGTCTATACCTGGCGGAATGATTGCGGATAAATTAATCGGTCAAAAGAAATCTGTTCTCATCGGAGCGATTATTTTATGTATGGGACATGGGGTATTAGTACTCACAGATGTTTGGGCATTCTACACTGGGTTAGGCTTAGTGATTTTGGGGGTTGGTTTACTAAAGCCAAATATTTCAACTATGGTTGGCGGATTGTATAAACAAGGTGATATTCGTCGAGATAAAGGATTTTCAATATTTTATATTGGAATAAATACAGGAGCGTTGTTGGCGACGATAGTTGTAGGGCTTGTGGTGGCCAAATGGGGATGGCATGCAGGATTTGGATTGGCCGGAGTGGTAATGATATTAGGACTTATTAACTATACATATGGTCAGAAATACCTAAAAAATGTCGGTAATTTTGAACCTGGTAAAGGAGATGATAAGGAAATTTCATATGGAAAACTTTATAAAGACCTTTTTAGTTCACCATTTCAACTAATCATTAGTTTAGTATTATTTGCTGCGTCGTTAGTTGGTTGGTATTTTATGGGATGGGGTTATGGATTACTATTTATCTTTTTAACATCAATTACTTCGTTGATGTTGATGATATATAAGGAATTGGATACTCAAGTGTATAAGGATCGTTTTGTAGTTCTTTTGATTTCATTCATTATGGTTATTATATTTTGGGGTGCTTTTGAACAAGCTGGGGGATTAATGAACTTATATACGGATGATTACACAAGACGAAATTTATTTGGTTGGGAAGTTCCTACTGTTATGTTTCAGAGTTTAAATGCTGGATTTATTATTCTTTTCGCGACCGGTGTTGCAGCATTTTGGGCTAGGAGACAGTTGAAAGGTAAAGAAGCGTCATCGTTGTTTAAAATGGCACTTGGAATAATTATAATGGGATTTGGATTCTTGTTTATGGTTTTCGCAGCTATGGAATTAGATAAATCGGGATCGTCTAGCATGATTTGGTTAGTACTTGCCTATTTGTTTCACACGTTAGGAGAACTCTGTATTTCACCGGTAGCCTTGTCATTCATAACAAAATTATCACCAATAAAATATGCCTCATTAATGATGGGAGTCTATTTTGCTGCGACTGGTTTAGGAAATAAAGTTGCGGGAATCGTAGGCGAATCTGCTTCGGATTTTGGTGAATATGCAGTTTTCTTAGGAATACTTGTTTTCACCGTTATAATTGGGGGATTATTTATTACAATTCTGAAGCCATTGAAGCGCCTCACTCATGGTGCAGAAGATAACGAACGAGAGATGCATGATGATGAAACCGAAGGCTTCGAATTAGCAGATCACGAATAAAAAGATACAAAGACACTATGAACGCAAATACTGAGAATTTCTTTAAAGACAAAGTACTGGGACATCCCGCCGGATTGTTCGTCCTCTTTTTTACCGAAATGTGGGAGCGGTTTTCCTACTATGGGATGCGTGCCATCCTGGTTATTTTCTTAACCGGAGCTATCATTGGAGATAACCCCGGCTGGGAATGGTCTACTCCTGCGGCTTTATCACTTTTAGGTACCTACGCCATGTTGGTTTACTTAACGCCTCTACTAGGTGGCTGGTTAGCCGATAACAAGATCGGGTATAGAAGGGCGGTGGTCATAGGAGCATTACTCATGACCATTGGTCACGCTTCCATGGCTATGGAAACCCCTACTTTCCTATACATAGGTATTGCTTTCCTTATCTTGGGTAATGGTTTCTTTAAGCCAAATATGACGTCCATTATTTCGAAGATGTATGAAGGCCATGACGAAAAGAAAGACGGCGCCTATAATATCTTTTATATGGGTGTTAATGCCGGTGCTTTTATCGGGATCATGCTTTGCGGATGGGTTGGAGAAAAAGTGGGCTGGAGCTACGGTTTTGGTCTGGCAGGTGTTTTCATGCTGCTGGGGATGCTACAATTCTATTTCGCACAACCCTTGTTTGGAAATATAGGTGATAAACCCGATAAAAACCAGGAGAACCAGGACGCTGTTCGTGATGTAAAAGCAGGATCGAAACTAAACCCTTTTCGTCCTCTGGATTTATTACTGATCGCAGTATTCACGGTTTCGGCACTTATTTTCATTATCAATGATCCCCTGAGTAAAATAGGGGATATTAAAACTCTCAATTTCGACCTTTTCGGGATGGCAGATTCGTTGTTCTTTGCCCTGTTAGCAGCCGTATCTTTTATCCTGCTGTTGCTTATTAGGCTACCCAGGTATGTGAAGATAGAGCGTGATAAAATGATCGCCTTTGCCATCTTCTGTATATTTACCATTTTCTTTTGGGCTGCCTTCGAACAAGCAGCCGGCTCCCTGCCTTTATATACCAGGGATTTTACCAATAGATTCCTGGAAGGAAATGCAGCAACCGGATTTAAGATAGTAGATCTGGTGGTCACCGTGGTGCCTTTGCTTATCATCACCTATGTGCTACTAAG
>CAJQNO010000051.1 GCA_905479745.1 uncultured Flavobacteriaceae bacterium
GGTAGCTGCTGTTCGCTGCTTTCCTTAAGTTAAGGATAACTTCCCAATCTGAATCGGCAATCGAAATAAATTCATTTAATAGGGCATAGGTTCCCTCCACCCGATCCTTATAGGGTTTCAGCATGTGGGTTTCAATCATCATTCCCAAAGTATTATACAGGCTTGTATATCCGGTTGAGTACCTGGCGCCATCCAAGAATTGTGAAAAACCGGATTCGGGTTTACGGTTAAAAACGTTTACATAAGGTGTTATTTCCCAGTTTCTCTTCTGAAGTGAATCCTCCAGCCTCGGACGGAAGGTATTCTCCAGATAGTCTCCAAGTACGCCACCCAACTTGTTGTGCTGTGTAAACAGATGAGTAAGAGTGTATTGGTAGTCTGCACCATTACTTACATGAGTGTCGATAAATAGATCCGGCTTGACCGTGCGAAATAGGTCTATGAAAGCCCTGGCGTTTCGAGTGTCCGCTTTAATGAAGTCTCGATTCAGGTCGTAATTTCGTGCATTACCCCTAAACCCGTAAGATTTGGGTCCGTTTTGGTTGGTCCTTGTCGTGCTGTTTCGGTTTAATGCACCACCAATATTATATACAGGTATCACTGCAACAATAACATTGGCGGGAGCAGGGATCTTAGCCTCGGCCAAATCTCTCAAAAGCATCATCGAAGCATCGATTCCATCACTTTCACCCGGGTGTATACCGTTGTTTATTAGCATGATGATCTTTTCATCGTCCCCGGAGAATTCCGACTCGAAACTTCGGTTGGGATTAAAGGTAACCAGATGAAGTGGCTTACCGCTGTCGGTTTTGCCCATCTCGTACATAGCGATAGACGTATGTTTCTCGGAAAGCCTTGTGTAAAATTCGATCACTTCATCATAAGTAGCGGTTTCTTTACCTTCAGATCGTTCGAATGTTAAAGTGAAATCGAAGTCTTTATTTTCAGAATTATTACCACAGGAGAATACAATGGAAAGTATCAAAATGATGATTGGTTTTTTCATAACGAAAATGCTTAAAATTGAGAAGATTGTAACAATATCGCTTAATAAGGGCAAAATTTGGCAAAAAAAAGTAGGAAAAGGTTACTATTTATTACCTTGCTTTTATATATTTGTGGGACAATATTAAACTTTAAACTGTTAATTATGAAAAAAATTACTTTATTACTTTGTGCGATCGCATTTAGTGCCGTTGGAGTGAATGCCCAGTCTAACATTGGTCCATCACCTTATGAGTCGAATCCGGTTCCTAGTAGCGTACGTATGGATATTTTATCACACACACCTGGTGCTACACTTAATGGTGGTGCTGTAGCTTGTGCTGATA
This sequence comes from uncultured Flavobacteriaceae bacterium, assembly GCA_905479745.1. Taxonomy (GTDB): domain Bacteria; phylum Bacteroidota; class Bacteroidia; order Flavobacteriales; family Flavobacteriaceae; genus Pukyongia. Next base: position 1,332 of record CAJQNO010000051.1, read on the forward strand.
CTGGTGGTGGTGGAACCACTACTAACTCTTGGTGGAGATCTTATACCCCTGCTAACTTTGGTTATACTGGAAATTTTGAGGTTCAGGGATTGCAAACTGCACACACTTACGATGATATCTCTGGATTAGGAGAGCCTATCAACATTAACATCAATGCCTGGACTAGTGATGACGTGTTCCCGGCCGGTAACTTTACTTTATTAACTTCTGCTGCACTACAGGGAGATGCTTCTTCTGCGGATCAATTACTTGACCTTAGCTTCGATACTGCCGAGGTTGTAGATGCAAATACTGAGGTTATTCTTGAGTTCTTCGTAGCCGATGGTGTTTCTATTTCTAAAGACGTTCGTATTTACAATACTACAGATCCAGAAAATGCACCTAGCTACCTTTCTTCTGTAGATTGTTCAATCTCAGATCCTGTAACAACAGCTAGTATTGGATTCCCGGATGAAAGAGTTGTATTAAACCTTATTGGTGAAACAAGTCTTTCAGTTGGTGATAACACACTATCTGAACTAGTATCTGTATTTCCTAACCCTATGAACAATGTTCTTAATGTAAACGTTACTGGTAACGTTGAAATTAGCAATGCGAGCATGTTCGACCTTTTAGGGAAGAATACAGGTGTACAGTTAGTAAACGGACAAATGGATACTTCTAGCCTTGCAAGAGGTGTTTATATCCTAAACGTTGAAACTTCTGCAGGTACTCTTACTCAGAAAGTAGTAAAGAGATAATTATATACGCCTAAATAAATTAAAGCCCCGTTATCGGGGCTTTTTTTATACCCAAAATTCATGTAAACCGTAATGAAGATAGAAATAATACAAGGAGATATCACCCGGATCGAAGCCGATGTTATCGTTAATGCGGCCAACACCTCACTATTGGGTGGAGGTGGAGTTGATGGCGCTATCCACAGAGCCGGTGGACCTGAGATCCTGGCCGAGTGTATGGCCATTCGAAACAGACAAGGAGGGTGTAAAGTGGGGGAAGCAGTGATCACTACTGCAGGTAATTTAAACGCCAGCAAGGTGATCCACACGGTTGGACCTAAATGGAACAATGGCAATTCGAAAGAAGCAGAATTACTTCGGAATTGTTACCTCAACTGCCTCGAACTTGCCGAGTCATGTAATTTAACCTCCATAGCTTTTCCTAATATCAGCACGGGTATTTACGGCTATCCGAAAGTGCCTGCGGCCCAAATCGCTTACGAAACTATCACCGGTTTTAAAGCTCAAGTACTTAAATCGATTTTTCTGGTTTGCTTCGATGAAGAAAATTATCTACTCTACAAAAAACTCTTCAAACACCCATAAAAAAAAACCCCAAGTTGGGGCTTTTTTTTTGCTATCTATGGGATAATTATCCGTTCATGGAGATGAGGAATTCCTCATTATTCCTGGTGGATTTTATTCGTTCGTTGATAAATTCCATGGCTTCCACAGGATTCATATCGGCCAGGTACTTTCGCATCACCCACATTCTTTGAATCGTATTTTCATCAAGCAGCAGATCGTCCCTTCTCGTACTGGACGAGGTAAGATCGATGGCAGGGAAAATACGGCGATTCGAGATCTTTCTATCTAACTGAAGTTCCATGTTACCGGTTCCTTTAAATTCTTCAAAGATCACTTCATCCATTTTCGATCCTGTTTCTGTAAGAGCCGTTGCAATGATACTTAAAGAACCTCCGTTCTCGATATTTCTGGCAGCTCCAAAGAAGCGCTTTGGTTTGTGTAGCGCATTTGCATCCACACCACCACTTAATATTTTTCCGCTGGCAGGCTGCACTGTATTATACGCCCTTGCCAGACGTGTTATAGAATCCAGAAGGATCACTACATCGTGTCCGCATTCTACAAGTCGTTTCGCTTTTTCAATAACAAGATTAGCGATACGCACATGCTCGCTGGCTTCTTTATCGAAAGTAGATGCTACCACTTCTCCGCTTACATTTCGCTGCATATCGGTTACTTCCTCCGGGCGTTCATCTATAAGCAAGATGATCTGGTATACTTCCGGGTGATTCGCGGCAATTCCATTAGCGATGTCTTTTAGCAACATCGTTTTACCCGTTTTTGGCTGGGCTACTATCATTCCTCTTTGTCCTTTACCTAGTGGAGTAAAAAGATCTATAATTCGTGTAGACACATTACTCTGGCGCTCGGCTATATTGAATTTTTCCTGTGGGAAAAGAGGCGTAAGATGCTCAAAAGAAACTCGGTCTCGCACCACATTCGGACTAAGACCGTTGATCTTGTTCACCTTTATGAGTGGGAAGTACTTTTCACCTTCTTTCGGTGGACGAACTTCTCCAAGTACAGTATCTCCTGTCTTTAATCCAAACAAACGGATCTGCGATTGTGAAACATAGATATCATCCGGCGAGGACAGGTAATTATAATCACTGGAACGCAGAAATCCATAACCATCCTGCATAATATCAAGCACTCCTTCGCTCTCGATGATACTATCAAATTCGAAATCCGGCTCTTTATATCTGTTGCGATTGTCCTTATTTCCGTTTTTTCCGGAGGACTTGTCTTTATTATCGCGTTTGTTGTGGTCTCTTTTCTGGTGATCACTCTTTGTGTCCGTCCCCTGTTTATTATCTCCAGATTGGCTGTTATCAGACTTAGGATGTTGAGTTTGTTTTTGTGATTTGTTGGGCTGATTGCGCTGTCCGCGATTATCAGGGCGCTTATTATCGCTGCGCTGATTATCATTTCTTGGGTTGCGCTGTCGTTGGTTTCTGTTGTCCCTGTTCTGTGCCTTTTGAGGCGTTTCTTCTTCTTTTTTTTCTGAAGGGGCTTCCGCTGTAACAGCTTTTACTGCGGTGGGATTGGCTGCCTGGTAATCAAGGATTTGATACACCAGATCCAATTTTTTCAAACTTCGGTATTTAGGTACACCTAATGTTTTAGCTAGTTCCTGAAGTTCAGGTAACTTCTTTGCTTTTAATTCTGAAATTTCAAACATTTAAAATTCTATAAGTTTTATTGATAAATTGTGTCTTTTAAAGACGAGGATAGTAAGTTGAAAAATAATTGAAGACTAAGTAACCGAAATCGAGATGGTTACCGATTGGTACTGCAAGTATACAACAATAAATTATATTTTGCATTTAATTCTTTTAAAAAGAAACCTTATTTTTGCGTTCAATTAGATAGGCTGCTATGCTACAACGTATACAAACGGTATATCTTATCATTTCTGCTCTCGTTATGGGAGCTTTGTATTATTGGTTTCCAACAGTGAGTGACGAAGCAGGAAACGCAATAATTAGCAGGGAGGAACCGTTAGTTTTAGGCCTTATTGGCATTTCAGTCCTGCTAACTGTTATTTCGATCTTTAATTTTAAAAGGCGTAAAGGACAATTTGTTCTCAATCGTCTAAATATAATATCAAACTTTGTATTACTGGGAGTTTTCGTATACAGGTCGCTAACTTTATCCGGAGAGACATTGGTCTCGGAGAAGGGTATTGGGGTGCTTTTTCCCATCATTTCTATCGTTTTTTTAGTGTTAGCCAATAAGGCTATCAAAAGGGACGAGGATCTCGTAAAATCTGTGGACCGTTTACGCTAAACCATACATCTTAGTATATTAGTGCAAAACCCCTGAAGTATGCCAACTTCAGGGGTTTTTATTTTTTTACACGATCTTTTCGCGCCTTAACGTTTGTACTCTATTACCTCCAGGTTCCCAATCTCCGAACCACTTATAGTAAACCGAAGCATAGTTCTCACCTTGTGAAACCCATGTTTTCCAATGGCTCCGGGGTTCATATGGAGGAGCCCAAGTTTCTTGTCGTTCATCACCTTTAGTATATGTGAATGTCCGGTAATGAAAAGACGGGGAGGATTTGTCTGTATCGCTTCGCGTATAGAAGGGCTGTATCGGCCCGGATAACCACCTATATGCGTGATCCATACATCCACCTGCTCACACACGAACCTGTTGTGAAGAGGGAACTCTGCGCGGATAGCCGCATTATCAATATTGCCGTACACGGCCTTTAAGGGTTTTAGTTTTGCGATCGCATCGGTAACAGAGGAATCGCCAATGTCTCCGGCATGCCAGACCTCATCTGCTTGTTTTACGTGTTTTAATATTGTTTCATCTATATAACCATGCGTATCACTAAGCAAGAGTATTTTTTTCATTGGTTTCTATCAGAGACTATAAATCACAGGCTGGTTTGCCTATCTTTGCTTATTCAAAAGTAAAGGAATTCTTGCGATATTTTCTCGACTTATCATTCAATGGAAAAAATTATCACGGATGGCAGGTGCAACCCGATGCCATTAGCGTGCAGGAAGTGATAGAGCGTACACTATCTGTTTATTTTCGAACAGAAATTAAAGTAACCGCTGCAGGGAGAACCGATACCGGTGTACATGCCTCTCAGATGATAGCACACTTCGATCTGGAAACTGGCATCGATTCTGTTGAAGAGACCATATTTCGGCTCAATTCTTTTCTGCCTAAGGACATAGCGATAGAAGATTTATATGAGGTAAGAGATGAGGCCCATGCTCGATTCGACGCCACCGAAAGGGAATATCAATACGGGATCGTGCTAAATAAGGATCCTTTTCGTATCGATGTAGCACATCAGATCTTCCATATACCGGATGTGGGAAAGATGAACAAAGCTGCAGAATTATTATTAGGCTATAAGGATTTCCAATGTTTCTCACGTTCCAATACCGATGTAAAGACGTATTATTGTGATATCAAACTGGCCAGGTGGGAATTTGAAGATAATTTCCTCACTTTCACGATCCGTGCCGATCGTTTTCTACGAAATATGGTAAGGGCGATCGTCGGGACCCTCCTGGATGTTGGAAATGATAAGATTTCGATCTCCCAATTCGAAGAGATCATTAAAAGTAAAGACAGAACCAAGGCAGGGGCATCGGCTCCCGCCCAGGGGTTATTCCTCACAAGGGTAACCTATCCGGAAACTATTTATAAATAAATGGCAGCCTCAGGCAAAGCATTCGATTTTAAACTATTCAGGCGGTTATTGGCTTACACCAATGCATATCGCCTTACTTTTTATTTTGTTGGCTTCGCCGCCATAATAATGTCTGGTCTTTCCATATTACAACCAGCGCTACTTAGGCAGGCCATAGACAACTCTATAATTCCTCAGGACGGTGAAGGGCTGATGTTTTACATCATCCTTATGATAGCGGTACTTATTCTGGATGTAATTTTTCAGTTCGCTTTTATTTTTTACGCCAACTGGCTGGGACAAAGTGTGATCAAAGATATCAGGGTAAAACTTTTCCGACTTATGCTAAGTTTTCAAATGAGGTATTACGATAAAAGCGCCGTAGGGAGGTTAACAACTCGCGCGGTTAATGATATCGAAACCATTTCAAGTATCTTTAGTCAGGGTTTGTTCATGATAATAAGCGACCTGCTGAAAATGCTTGTGATCATGGGATTCATGTTGTATCAAAGCTGGCGATTGTCCCTCATTGTTTTTGCCATATTACCCATTATCCTCTATGCTACCCGGGTATTTCAACGGGCCATGAAAACTGCTTTCGAGGAGGTTCGAAATCAAGTGGCAAATCTTAATTCCTTTGTTCAGGAGCGGATCACCGGGATGAAGATCGTCCAGATCTTCACTCGGGAAGAAACAGAATATGAGCGATTTCAGCAGATCAATGAAAAGCACAAAAAGGCATGGATAAAAACCGTATGGTACAACTCGATCTTCTTCCCAATTGCGGAGATGTCTTCCAGTGTGGCTATTGGTATGATCGCTTGGTACGGCGGGCTCAATGCGGCTGAAGGCGGTGTGATCACGGTTGGACTTATTGCAATGTTCATTCAACTGTCTCAAATGCTTTTCAGACCCCTTCGGCAGATCGCCGATAAGTTTAACACCTTACAAATGGGGATGGTTGCAGCAAACAGGGTGTTCGGTATCCTGGATACCAAATCGCACATTCAGGATCACGGCACAGTGGAAATGTGCAGGAGTGAAGGCCTCATCGAATTCGATAATGTTCATTTTGGCTATAACGATGATGAAGAGGTTATCAAGGGAATTTCGTTTACAGTAAATCCCGGAGAGACTGTTGCTATTGTGGGGGCCACCGGAGCAGGGAAGTCTACCATCATCAATCTCCTGAGCCGTTTCTACGAGATCAACGCAGGTGAGATAAGAATTGATGGTATAAACACCAAGGAATATACCCTCTCATCTCTTAGAAAGCAGATAGCTGTTGTATTACAGGATGTCTTTCTTTTCGCAGATTCCATTGTAAACAACATCACTCTTAACGACCCCGGGATCTCCGAAGCCGATGTAATCTCGGCGGCAAAAGAAATAGGGGTGCATAAATTTATAGCATCCCTTCCAGACGGGTATCGCTATAACGTTCAGGAACGGGGTACAACACTTTCATCCGGGCAGAGGCAACTTATAGCCTTTCTGCGTGCCTACGTTAGCAATCCCGAGATACTCGTGCTCGATGAAGCGACTTCGTCTGTAGATTCTTATTCAGAAGAAATGATTCAGAAAGCAACCGAAAAGATCACCCAGGGCAGAACTTCTATCGTGATCGCACATCGCCTGGCAACGATCAAGAAGGCAGATAAGATCCTGGTTATGGAAGCCGGTAAGATCGTAGAAACCGGGACTCATAGTGAACTTCTTAAAAGAGAGGACGGCCATTACCGCAATCTTTACGAGGTCCAGTTCATGGCAGAAGAAATGCTGTAAGACACAGCTTTTTGGGCCTTCTGCGCTTCGATCATCTCTTCCATGGCGCCGGTTTTAAACATGATCACCGCCATGATTATAGAAAAAATAACGAACAGGATAAATAAAACGACCAGGAACAAAAGTGTTTTCAAAAGTATTTTCGGCACACTAAGGGCAAAGAGCCGCTTGAGGCAATAGGCACTGTAAATGATCTGGATGGGTATGGAAACCATGCCCAACATCCCCATATTCCAACCTAGTATCACCCCGGTTAGGGTGAGAAATAACCCAAAGATGGTCATCTGTGAAAGAATATACATAAAGATGACCAGGTGCTCGGTGTAGTTGTATTTTTTGTAATTCAAGAACACCAGCTTCGAAATAAGAGCGTATAAAGGCACATACAGCATCATGATCAATGATTGGTATTCGGTTACAAATGCAAGGTTTTTATTGTTCATTTCCTCCGATCCTTCAACAGAGATAGACGAAAGGTCCATCACTTCGGGAAAGAATTTATTGAGGATATAGAGCTGTAACCCCGCCAGGGTAATGGAAATAGCGAAATAACTAATTACGTTTACGTATCGCTTTCGGGTACCATCAATATAGCTGCCTATTACTACTTCCGGCATTTTGAACAAGTCGATAAATGTGCGAAGAAATTTATTGTCGTAATTAAGAAATTGTTCGCTAAAATGCTCCAAAAGATTTTTAAACGTAAGCCTGTTTCGTATCACTTTGGCGCCGCATCTGTGGCAGTAATCAGATTCCTCGGAAAGTTGATGGTTACAATTTTTACAATTCATGCCTAGCTGAGGTCTTTTTCGAGGATGCGCTTTAGGTCTTCCATGTCTTCAAAAAGGACAAAATCACCTTCTTTTACATAAGAGATTTGCCCGTTTTCTTCCGAAACTACCAGGCAAACCGCATCGCTTTTTTCGGTAATTCCAATGGCCGCTCTGTGACGAAGTCCGAAGCGTAACGGGATATTCCTGTCGTTAGATACCGGCAGGATCGCTCTAGTTGTTGTGATGGTATTGTCTTCAATGATCATGGCTCCGTCGTGCAACGGACTATTTTTAAAAAATATACTTTCAATAATTGGCTGATTTACCGATATATTCATAGCATCGCCTGTACTTTTAACAAAATCCAGGCTGTTATTACGCTGGATCACTATAAGAGCACCAGTTCTTGAAGTCCCCATTTTTCCACAGGCATTTACGATGGCGTTGATGTTGGTGCTTGCTGTGGTTTCTTCTGAAAAGAATTTAAGTCGCTTGAATAATTTTTTCCTCGCCCGGAAATTGGTGGAACCCAGAAGTAACAAAAACTTTCTGATCTCCTGCTGAAATACTACCACCAGTGCCAGCATTCCCACTCCCAGAAAGCCGCCCAGGACTTTGCTAAGCATTTCCATCTCCAGAAGTTCGGTGATCTTCCAGGTGGCATAGAGAATTACAATTCCGAAGAAAATATTGATAGCTACCGTGCCTTTAACCAATTTATAGAGGTAATAAAGTAAGAAGGCGACCAGCACTATGTCGACAATATCTATAATCCGAATGTTGGTCCAATCAAAAAGATCCAAGGCGTGCAGGGTTTTTGTAAAAGTAGTTTAAAAATTTAAAAGTTGCTAGGCCCTTTTAAGCTCAGAAATTAGGGTAATACACTCCATTGCCTCCTTAACATCATGTACACGTAAAATATTCGCGCCCTTTAGCAATGCGATGCTGTGAAGGGCGGTGGTTCCATTTAAGGCGTTTTCGGGAGTAGTGTCCAATGTTTTATAGATCATCGATTTTCGGGATATCCCAATAAGTATAGGGAGCTCCAGTTCTTTAAACAATTCCAGTTCGTTGAGCAGGGCGAAACTCTGTGCTCGCGTTTTCGAAAACCCGAAACCGGGATCGAGAATGAGGTCGTTGATACTCGCAGCATTCGCCTCCTTTATCCTCCCGGAAAAATAGGTGTGCACATCCCGGCTAAGTTCATCGTAGGCCGTGTTTTGCGTCATATTTTGAGGCGTACCCCTCATATGCATGGCTATATAGGGTACTTTCAATTGGGCAGCAATATTAATCATCTCCCGGTCCAGCATACCCCCGGAAATATCATTTATAAGAGCTGCCCCCATCGAAATGGCCTTTCGGGCCACCTCGCTACGGAAGGTATCTATGGAAATTATAGCCTCCGGAAATTCCTGCAGGATGGCCTCCAGTGCAGGCAATACACGATTAAGTTCTTCTTCTTGGGAAACATCACTGGCGCCCGGTCTTGAACTGTAACCTCCCAGATCAAGGAAGCTGGCTCCTTCCTTTAGCATACGCTCCGCCTGCAATAATATTTCTCTGCTAGTTTTGGTTTTTCCACCGTCGTAAAATGAGTCTGGCGTGAGGTTGATAATCCCCATCACCCGAGGGGTGGTTAGATCGATAAGCTTCCCTTTACAATTGATCGAATACAATTTTTTAAATTGATTTATTTACGCGAAATTTACGCAAAATCTCAGAGACCTGATGTCCGAAACTTCCAAACAATACGATGCAGTTATTACCCGTTGCAGAGACTTATTTGAAAAAAAAATGAAAGATTATGGAAGTGCATGGCGAATACTTCGCTTGCCATCACTTACCGACCAGATCTTTATCAAGGCACAGCGTATCCGCAGTCTGCAACAGAACGATGTTCGAAAAGTGGATGAAGGAGAAGTTAGCGAGTTTGTAGGGATCATCAATTATTGTATCATGGCCCTCATCCAATTGGAAAAAGGAATCGTAGAACAGCCAGACATGGCGCTGGAGGAGGCGCTTTCCTTATACGACGAAAAGGTGGCACTTACCAAACAGCTTATGATGGATAAGAATCACGACTATGGCGAGGCATGGCGCGATATGCGTGTAAGCTCATTAACAGATCTTATTCTGCAAAAACTCCTGCGTGTAAAGCAGATCGAAGATAATAAAGGAAAAACCCTGGTTTCCGAAGGGATCGATGCTAATTACCAGGATATGATAAATTATGCGATTTTCGCCCTAATTCATTTAAAAGCATTTTCATGAAAATAGTAGTTGGCATATCCAGAGTATTTGTAGGCGTCTTATTTATTATCAGCGGACTCATTAAACTGAATGATCCGGTAGGTTTCTCCTTTAAACTTCAGGATTATTTTGCTCCGGAGGTGCTCAACCTCGAATTTCTCACGCCCTATGCCCTGGTGATCGCGATATTTGTAGTGATCTACGAAGTATTACTTGGAGTTATGCTCCTGGTGGGTTATGCCCGAAGATTTACGCTTTGGAGCCTGTTACTAATGATCGTATTCTTCACCTTTCTAACTTTTTATTCGGCAGTGACAGGAAAGGTTACCGATTGCGGATGCTTTGGGGATGCACTTAAATTAACACCCTGGGAGTCGTTCTACAAGGATGTAGTTCTTTTGGTGCTTATCCTGATCTTGTTCTTCGGAAGAAAATATATTCAGCCCTTTTTTAGTAGAAATATCCGCAGTATTGCGGTATTCGCTTCCCTGGTGGTATGCCTGGGGATCACCTATCACGTGCTGATGCATTTACCTATTATCGATTTCAGGCCCTATAAGATCGGGGCCAATATTTCTGAAGGGATGACCATCCCGGAAGATGCGCCTAAACCTATCTTCGAATATGCCTGGAAGTTTCAAGTGAACGGAGAAGAAAAAGTGATTGTTACTAACGGGGATTATCCGCAGCAGGATGGTGAATTTATTGGCGTGGAGACCACAGAGATACAGGCGGGCTACGAACCACCCATTCACGATTTCAGTATGGAAAGGGGAGGAGAAGATCATACCACCACTTTCCTGAACATGGAAAATCTTATTGTAGTGATCGCCTACAATCTTAGCGTTTCTGAAATGGATGGCTTTATTAAGATCAAGACGGTAACAGACGACGCCCTGGCGAAAGGATATCGGGTAATCGGACTTTCAGCTTCTTCCGAAGAAGATACAGAAGCACTTGCCGGCGACTACAAGCTAAATTTCAAGTTTTACTTTTGCGATATGACGACCTTGAAGACGATCGTACGAAGTAATCCCGGAATTTTAGAGCTTCAGAAAGGAACCATTAAGCAAAAATTACATTGGAATGATGCGTCAAAATTGCAATTGCGTGAGATCCCGGAAGCAAGCATGCAACCCGATCCGGAGCTAAAGAAAACACTGGATAGTATCGCAGTGCTCGATCAGCGATACCGCAAACTGATGTACCTGGAAACAGAAGAAGAACGTGAAAAAGCCGCCCTTGAAGCAGGTTTTGAAGAGGCGGATTATTCAATTGGAACATTATGGGCTAAACAAGCTGTGATAGACAGTTTGAACATGAATTATATAGCAGGGATCTTCGATACGAGGGGTTATCCCGGAACATCCATGGTGGGCGATGCAAATACGGCAGCCTGGTATGTATTGCAGCACAATCCCAAGCATATTGAAAAATATCTACCCATGATCAAAGAAGCTGGGCAGAAGGGCGAGATTCCCTTTAGATTGGTTGCCATGATGGAAGACCGATATCTCATGGGAAATGGAGAGCCCCAGATCTATGGAACGCAGGGGATGACCTACGACGATGAACGCGGCGATCTCATTTGGCCCATTGCAAATCCGGAAGGCGTAAATGAGCGCAGAAAAGAGGCCGGCTTCGAAACGACCATTGAGGCTTATGCGAAGAATCTGTTTGGAGAAGACTTTGAGTACAAGGTATTAACCATGGAAGATGTTAATAAAGACTAGGTGGTTGGATATATACTTCAAAAATTTGGTTACGCACTCCTCACACTTCTGGGGGTAGTAACAGTGATATTTTTACTTTTTACCATTCTGCCCGGAGACCCTGCACGCATGATGCTGGGACAGAACGAAACCGCAGAGCAGGTAGCTATTGTAAAAAAGAAGTATGGTTTCGATAAACCGATCGGGAAACAATACTTATACTACTTAAACGATCTTTCTCCCCTCTCCTTTCACAGCCTTAACGAGGGTGATTATACCTTTCTTTCGGAAGACAAATACAACGCACAGATGCTTTTTGAAACTGCAAGTACGGCGGTGGTTATCAAACCTCCCTATCTGCGTGAGTCCTTTCAGAAAAATGGAAAGAAAGTAAGTGATGTGATATCCGAAACCTTGCCTAATACCACCATCCTTGCTATTTCGGCCATTATCATAGCGATGCTTTTAGGGATATTACTTGGTATCATATCGGTACTCTTCAAAGATGGATGGATAGATAAGACCATACAATTGGTAAGCACCTTTGGGATGAGTGTACCTTCCTTTTTCAGTGCGATAATCTTTGCCTGGATCTTTGGTTATTTACTGCATGAATATACCGGCCTAAATATGACCGGCAGTCTCTACGAGGTAGACGATTTTGGCGAAGGGAAATATGTAATGTGGAAGAATCTTATCCTCCCTGCTGTTGTGCTGGGGATTCGTCCGCTGGCGGTTGTAACACAGCTTATGCGTAATTCCCTGCTCGAAGTATTGAGTCAGGATTATATCCGTACAGCAAAGGCCAAGGGCCTGGCGTTTTTCACTATAATTCGCAGGCACGCATTGAAGAACTCCCTTAACCCGGTAGTTACGGCCATCTCCGGATGGTTTGCCTCCATGCTTGCCGGGGCGGTTTTTGTGGAATATATCTTTGGGTGGAATGGCCTGGGCAAAGAAATTGTAGATGCATTAAACACCCTGGATCTTCCTGTGATCATGGGAGCGGTCCTGGTTATTGCAACTTTGTTTATATTCATAAATATTATGGTAGATGTAATTTACGGCTGGCTGGACCCGAAGATAAGCAGGCAATAGCCAAGCTGGTAAATGAAAAAAATAACACACCAACTCGCATATATATTAACACCAACACACAACTCATGAGAAAACAAATTGTAGCCGGAAACTGGAAAATGAATTGCGACCTGGCGGAAACCGAGGCACTTTTAAATGCATTGAAATCACAGATCATACCCGAGTCGACGCAGGTTATGGTCGCCCCACCTTACACCAATCTGCAACACGCCTTCCAATCGGTTAAGGACCACCCTATAACCGTTGCCGCACAGAATATGCACCAGGCTGAGAACGGGGCCTATACCGGAGAGGTTTCGGCGGCCATGCTAAAGAGTGTTGGAATAAAACATGTGATCCTTGGTCATAGTGAACGGCGAGCTTATTTTGGAGAAAATAATGCCCTGCTGGCTGAAAAAGTCGCAACAGCCCTTCGCCATGATATGACCGTGATCTTTTGTTTTGGAGAAGAATTGACAGACCGTCAGCACGGACGCGAATTTGATGTGGTTAAAGATCAATTAAAGCATGGGATCTTTCAAATTTCTGAAAACGACTGGAAGCAGGTAATACTTGCCTACGAACCGGTTTGGGCCATCGGAACAGGGGAAACTGCCAGCCCGGAACAGGCGCAGGAAATGCATGCTTTTATACGTCGCACTATTGCCGAACACTTTTCTGAGGCGACTGCAAAGGAAGTATCGATATTATATGGAGGAAGTGTAAAACCCGGCAATGCAGCAGAGATATTAGGCAAAGAGGATGTAGACGGTGGTCTCATTGGGGGAGCCTCTCTGGACGCTGAGAGCTTTATGGCCATTATAAACGCATTTAAATAATTTGCAACAGTTTAGCGTACATGGCCCAGACCTATATAGAATATAAGTTTAGTGTTTTACCGTTGCAGCCGGGAAGTGAGATACTTATCGCCCAGTTAGGTGAACTAGGCTTTGAGAGTTTTGTTGAGACGGATGAAGGGGTGGACGCTTACATTCTGAAGGACGAGTGGGAGCCAGAGAAGCTGGAGGGAGTTCAGCTTTTAAATAATGAGGAATTCATTATTGGCTACACCTCCAGGATCATAGAACAGGTAAACTGGAACGAAGAGTGGGAGCGAAATTTCGAGCCTATTGAAGTTTCAGAGCAATGTGTGGTTCGCGCGCCTTTCCATAGTACTTTCCATGTAACCTACGAGATCATCATAGAACCAAAAATGTCTTTTGGGACGGGACATCATGAAACCACTCATATGATGCTGGAATACCTGTTAGAGGCCGATGTGCAAGGCAAAACAGTGCTGGATATGGGGTGTGGTACGGCTGTGCTGGCCATACTGGCCGAGATGCGCGGGGCCGGGGATGTGGATGCGATCGATATAGATGCCTGGTGTGTGGAGAATTCGGGAGAGAATATAAGTAGGAACAATTGCAGGAATATTAAAGTAGCTTTAGGCGATTCGACCGTGATAGATTCAGAAAAAAGATACGATGTGGTAATCGCAAATATCAACAGGAATGTTTTGCTGAAAGATATCGGGATCTATGCGGAGATACTTAAAGAAGACGGGATGTTGTTGCTTAGCGGTTTTTATTCTGAAGACCTTGAGATCATCCAAAACAGCTGTGATAAGTATGGGTTAAAATATGTTAATTACAAGAATCGGAATAATTGGGTTGCCGTAAAATTTGTAAATTAGCTCTGTTATGAGCACCCATGAAAAACACGAAGAAGAAGTACTTCTCGCCGAAAAAGAAGGCGTGGAAAATCAGATCGTTTTGTATAATGATGAGGTAAATACCTTCGATCATGTTATCGAAATGCTCATCCATGCCTGCGATCACACTCCTGAACAAGCCGAGCAATGCTCATTGATTGTGCACTATAAAGGCAAGTGTACTGTAAAAACCGGCCCTTTTGAAGACCTAAAACCTCGTTGCACCCTCTTACTCAATGCCGGACTTTCGGCTGAGATTGTGTAGGGTATTCTCAATAAAACTGTCACTGTTTTTTCGAATTATATATCTATTAATTTTAAAAATACTTATATTTGCAGCCCTAAAAAGGCCTCGTGGCGCAACTGAATAGCGCATCTGATTACGGCTCAGAAGGTTGCAGGTTTGAATCCTGCCGAGGTCACTTAAGAATGAAAAGCTCACTTTCCAGTGAGCTTTTTTATTTGAATGAGATCAGAGCTTGCTCTGAAATCGTATTGAAAACAAAAAAATCACAAACCGCAGGTTTGTTGCTTTTCATTTAGACTATGGAGTTCAAAGGAACACCGAAGGTAATCCTGTCGAGGTCACAACTATTGTACACAAATGACTTAAAAAGTCCTTAAAACCTCACATTTTGTGGGGTTTTTTGATTTATGAAATGGAAATAAAAGGACATTTTTGTACAAAATAATTTCCCCTATAGTTTCCCCTATCATTTTATTGAATCATTTAAACTATAGTAAAAAACACGAAATCAATTAGTTGAGTAAATATTTATTAGATTTGTAATCTTAAAAATCAACAGGCGTGAACGAATGGTTTTATATACTGGTGGCCTTTATTACGGTGAGTGCAGCCATTGCTACAATTTGGCGAGCAATAATCGAGAAAAGATATAAACAGTTATTGCTCCCATTTGTCTTCACATTTGGATTATTTGTTCTTTTATATGGCCCCATAAAAGATCAAATAGAGATGACGATTAATAAACCAGTTTCTGATATTACTGGGCAATATGTGGGATTTGTCATAGACAAAGCGGGACATGAAAGTGGTAAATTACTAACGGTAGAGTATTCTGAAATTGAAGATGAATTGATATTTAGATTGTGGGGTGATAGGCAGTATCATTATACTGGCAGTTTTGATGGAAGTTATGTGGAAATAGAAGAACTTGGGCACGGAATAGTTCTCGGGAATTCTCAAGGATTAATTATAATAAAATCAACCAAAACCAATAGCCGAGAATGGATGTTCAAAAGAAAAGAACGCAGTTCTATAGAGTAAGTAGTAGATTCATTTTAGTATTATTCTTGTCAAGTTTCTTGTTACTGGAGGTCTCTTGTATTGAAGGAAATTCAAAATCTGAGTCAAATCTTACAAACACAGAATCTGGTAATAATAATGTAAAAATTGACGATCGTGACATCACTACTTCAGTGATTGAACTTTTGGCTAAAAAAGAAGAGGCCTTCACAAGCATACAAGAGGCTTTAAACAGTATTAATACTGATAATATTCTCAAAGTTGATTATAACAACGCAGAAATTCCAGTTTTAAAACAAAGTCAAAAGGATAAAATGCTTAATCAGGTCGAAAATATTAGGTCTCAATTTGACTACTATGAGTCTGAGTTGGAGAGGTTAAAACGTGAATTGAATAACTCACAAGGTAATAACTCAAGGCTTTACAGATATATTGCATCTCTCGAAGAAAGTAATCGTTCGTTACGGCAAGCTCTTAGAGAAAAGGAAAAACGCATAAATGAGTTGATTGTGATAAAAAACTCTATGTTAGCTAAGAACAATGAACTTACGCTTGAATTAAAGTCTAAAGACAGTGTCTTAAAGGTCGTTACCAAAAAGGTAGAGTTATATGAACTTGAGTTGAGCAAGAAATACTTGTACATGGTGTCCCGAAATAATTCAAAGGTCAAAGAAGTGATAAATAATCTAATAGCATTGCCTTACAGGGAAAGGGAAATAGAAATCTTATCGGATCAGCCTAAATCCAGTTATATCATAAAAGAAAATTCTAAGAATTTGACATACATTGAAATCAAGAATCCAGAATTGTTTTGGAGAAATGGCAACAATGTAATTGTGAAAATCAGAGAAAAACGAATCTAAATTTATTGCTCTAATTTAGTTCTACAACTCCAATTATACCATCTGCATTTTTTGTATATGTGCGGCAAAAGGTTGTGAAAATTGAACCAATTCGGTCAAATTATTAAAACTTGTTACAACCTGCCATTATTGACTTTGCTTTGATCTATCTTGTAAAAAAGCGAACTTAAAGTGTGCGGAGCATCGAGGCTCCAGCTACTTTAAATCGTAAACTTTTAAGATCGTTAATTATTAGATTGAGCTAATCAGTAAAAACCAAAAAAGATGATTGATTGATGCTTGGGCATTACAATAAATTTGGGTTGAAAGTTGATACAGTTGAAAGTTGATGTTTACCGTAAGTGTGATTCCAGAATTACAAATTACAGTGGAACCAAAAATAAGCTAGTTAGAGGGTGTTATTTATTTGCAGGATACTTACTAACTCTCAGATTATCTTTCATTCTTAAAATGGGTTGAATTCCCTCGGTGATTGTTTTACACTGTAGGTTTATACAACGAATTTTTTAATCAAGTGATTATTTGATATCTTTATATTCTCCCTGCTCAAGCAAATCGCTTGAAAGGGGATTTTTGTTTTATATATAGCAAGACTTAAACGATGTATTATCTCAATTTTGAAAAATGCAATCAAAGGAAGATTTTAAATTTTGATCGGCTCTTAAGATTGAGGTAAAATTATTGTTTTTTTTAAGATATAATGACTGATTATCATAGTCTTGTATCAGTATATTGTGAAAAGAAAAGACTTAAATCAAGGTGTGTGCAATTCAAACAAAACTAAATGAAGAAACTAATTATATTACTTGTTCTTAATTCTATTCTCATTTCTTGTAAATCTGATACAAATAAAGTTGTTACAGTTGAGAACGCTGAAGAAACTGAAAACGCAACGGATTTAATTTCTTTAGGCTGGGGGAATTTTGGCATTGTACAAGACAATAGAATAAAAATTTATCAACACAAAAATGATGCTTGGGTTACCGATCCCAAAAACGATTTCATTTTACCGAATAATAATGGACTTATTTCAATTGGAATGGGCGATATTGGAGTAATAAATGATAATATCATTACATTTTACACCAATAAAAAAGGAAATTGGAGTGCTGACCCAAAATCTAATTTTACAATACCTAAAAATGATAAACTAATTTCAGTAGGATTGGGAACAATTGGAGTAATAAACAACAATAAAATTGAATTTTACACCCAAAAAAAAGGAACCTGGATCTTAGATAATAAATCAACATTTTCCATCCCCAAGAATGACGGTATTATAAGTGTGGGTATGGGAGCTTTTGGTTTAATAAAAAATAACAAAATTCATTTTTATTCTCATTCAAACGGAACTTGGAATACCCAAACAAAGGATGACTTTGAAATCCCTCAAAATGATGGATTAGTTTCAATAGGAGTCGCTGATATTGGAGTAGTGAAAGACGATGTGATTATATTCTATACTCACGAAAAGGAAGGTTGGAAAACTGACCCTGAAAACAATTTCAAAATAAAATAACTGCGAACAACAATGCTGTCTCATATTACCCATTTGGAAAAATAATCAAACTCCCATGCCTCTCAAGAAAACAATCAATAACGCGGACAGGACCGCTGGCGAAAGTCACACTATGGCCATAGCCGTAGACATTACATGCAATTATGAAAACAAAATATTATACTGAATTCGAATTTGAAACTACTTTCAACAACTTAGTCTGGTTTCCTCTCTTTTTATATGCTGACAACAATGACGAAGTAATGGATCTTTGTAATTCTGTTATAAAGGCCATTGAAACTCATAATAAATTAAAACGTTATAAGAAACCGATCCCAATCTTATCTGAGGAGTATTCAAAATTCATTTCTGAAAAAATTGAACAACAACTGAATGGAAGCCTTATAATATTAGAATTTGATGTGTGGAAATTTAAAAATATAAAACCAGATATAGACTTAACTTTTGAAGAACATTTTGCGCTGATTGAATTTGACGGTATGCTAACGGATAAAACCGTTGCATCGACAATTGCACGTCATCGTTTTCCAGTTCGATTGTACAAAAAGGGAATCGATTTAGAATTCAATGAATTTTTGCTCTTAAACGTTGTTGCCCCAGAATAGCTTTAGCTTATAACAGTAGTTAACAGTGGTAAAAAAATCAAGACCAGGGATTCAGTATTAAATCACTAACTTCTTCTTCAAATTAATTCAACAACGAATCCTATGAACAAAATCATTCTATCATTTTTTATTTCTTTTACAGTTTTAGGTTGTAAAAATCAATCCGAATCAGGTAATGTGAATTCTGAGGAAATTGCTGACGAAGTTATTTCTGACGATTCAATGGAAAAAGAAATTTTCTTAACGGATTTAGAGTTCAGTGAAAAACATATTTCAAAACAACTTCAAGAAAAAGTTAAAGATAAAAATCCTGATGGAAAGTTATTCTCTCTCCAAAGTTTTGATTACGAAAACGGCTATTTAGTTTTAGTTTCTGATTTTAAATCAACACAAGCATTTCTTTATTATTACAATACTGAATTATCATTCTTAAAAAGAAGAGAAATTGATATTAAATTCTTAAAAGATGAATGGGCAAAAATTAAGGTAAATTAAATGCACACAACAACACATATAAGACAGCTATGAACAATAATTTAAAAGCATGAAAGCTATTTTAGTACTATTAACTATACTAACCGTAAGTGATTGTTTTGCACAAGAGGACACTGATGCGCTGCCAAAAATTGAAATTACAGAGAAGTATCTCTTAGATGCAACAATCAATTATTTTGGAATCAAATATGATAATGGAATGAGCCCGTATGATGGTATTACTCTTATTGCTGGAAAAAATAATAAAGAAAAAAACATTTTCGAATGGACGGCTTCATTTTACGAAATTAATCCAAATAAAAATGTAAAAGAGATATTTGTTTATTGTTATATCGATTTAGTAACAAATAACTTTGAAGGCGAAAAAGTAGAAAAAGATAAATTGCCAAATATCGATTAAACACCAATTTTTTACTGTACACAACATTGATGTATCATAGTGCTCATTTGGTTAAAAAATCAAACTCCCCTACCTTTAAAGAAAACAATCACTAATGCGAACAAAATCACGCAAGTGGACCTATCGATGCTTTCGATGTCGATATTCGGCCTCTCGCTGACGCAAGAGCGATTCTTCCGAAGCTGAGGCCGCAAATCCAACTGTGGCATATTTGTGGAGGTTGTGAATAATTAAAGAAAAAATGAAAAATACACTATTAATTGTTATCATGGCCCTTCTTACTTTAAGTTGTAATGATAAAAACAAAGACAAAACTGAATTGTCAGCCTCACTTGAATTAAAAAACTCTGAATTTGATGGTAAAGACCATTTTATAGGTTCATATGCTTATGAACTAAATGGTGAACCACAAGTCAAAATTTCTAAATTGGATGGCGACTATTATTTATCGATAAAAGATTCTAAAGGAATTTGGAGTGATTCTGAGATTCTTAATGATGAGTTTGACGATGAATTATGTAGCTATTTCGATGGTGCTGATTGTAATTTATTTAAACAAGATTTCTTGCTTAATATTTCCTGTTGCGGAATTTTCAAAGTTCCAAAAAATACAAAAGTCTCATATAAGACTTTAGAAACGGGTTATGTATTATTAGCAATAGGAATACCTGATTTATATAAAATAAATTAACTGTGTCTAACAAATCCTAAAACAGGTCAACTTTTGGCAACACATGTTGAGTTTACCTAAGAAAACGAGGGTTAAAAATATCTATATAATAAGTAGAGGAATTAGTGCAAAAACTAAAGTAAAAAATAAAAGTAATTGTTAAATTGAAAAGTTAAAGAGACCATTTGAACCTGGATTTACTTATGTTTTTTTACAATCAATGAGCCATACTATTGATGATATAGAAAGACTCTTTTTTCATCTTTTCAATAAATTAATAACTAGGTAATCTTAAAAAGATGAAACTTAAAGATGTCATTAGGAATCAGAAAAATGATTTAGATTGTTCAAAGATCCCAAGTGTTAAGGAGTTCGACTTCCATAATCGAAAATCAGGCTACCTAAAGGATATCTTTACCAATCTCGACTCAATAAGCGTACACAGTCTTTATTGGTTTGAGATCGTTCAGCCAAATAAGTCCAAAGAAATTAAAAAGACATTTGCGGACTATAAATTAAGAAAGGCTGAACATGGACGCACAGTTCCCGCAAGTAACAAAACTGAGACTTCAAAAATACTGTATGTAGGAATTCGAAGAGGAGGTGTTAGAAAGAGAGATGGCTTCACAAATATAGGCACGAGGGTTTTTCAACACCTTGGTTATTACAGTAAAGTAAGTACTCAGGCTCTTCAATTGGCTAGATGGTGCAACGAAAAACTTGTCCTAAATGTTTTGCCTCTTCCAGAAGTGACTAAGGAATATTTGAACATTCTTGAAAAACTACTTGCTATTGAACTAAAACCTATTGTTGGAAAGCATTAATCCTTTACTAGTTTGTTCAAATAATAAAATAATCTTAAATTACCCTAGATTATATATCTATAATTTACTCCCCGTTTTTTTTTGATTCTCAATAATGTGAAGAATTGATAAATCTATTCCGTTTATGCGTGGTCTATATTTATTTGTTGTAGTAATTTTTGCTTTAAAATCGACTCTGTATGGTAAGTCAATCGCAAATCCTAATTCCAATGAATTATTAAGGATACCTGTTTCATTCCATATAGTACATAAATCATTTGGTGAGAATGAAATTTCCATGAAAAAACTAGAAACATTGATTGCCAAAATAAATAAAGGATTTAATCAAGTAGACTTGCAACAAATTGATATCCAATACAGAGATATTGTAGCGAATTGCAACATTGAATTTTATCTACCCGTCGATGTTTATGACGCAAATTGTAATAAGAAATCGCCTATCACCTATCATTCGACTCCAAAAAATCATTTTGATTATTATGAAACCTCCTATTCAAATAATTTGCCATATGATCATGAATTAAAAGAGAATGGATATGTTGATTCGAATTCATATCTGAATATTTGGGTTGCGGATCTAGACGATAAAGGACTTGGCTATAGTACTTCACCAAAGGAGACGAATGATAGAAATGACGGTATAGTTTTATCATCAGATTTGTTCGTGAGATATGATAATAATACAAATTCAACTTTCGAATCAAATTTAGACTTTACCGCTTTGGTCACAACTCACGAAATAGGTCACTGGCTAGGCTTATATCATATATGGGGTAAAAGAGGAGTTAATCAAATCGATTTATTTAATGGAGTGATACCCATTAATATTAATGGATGCTTGTCGAGTTTTTATAGCGATGATGAAATAGAAGACACCCCTCGACAAAGTCGGCCAAACGTGATTAATTTCAACAATGAAAACTCATCAAAAATGATTAAAGTTTGTGGAAGTTCAACTCAACTATCGAATTATCAAAACTTTATGGATTATGCGTTTAATGTTGGTATGTTCACAAAAGGACAAAAGGCTAAAATGAGATTTAGTATTTTAGAGTATCGCGCAGGAATAATCAGTGTAAATAACTGCAACAATATTGAGAGAAACTCTGAATTCGATAATGCAGCCAGAATGTCCAAATTAGAGTTTAATACATACGTATTATCAACCTTAGAGTTAGACTTTCGCAATAATCATAAATATCTATCCGACTACTTAAATAAGTACAAAAATAGAAAGCATAACATGCAGAGAATAGGATCAAATCCTTTGAATTGGGCCATAGATGAAATTGAAAATTATTCACGCAATTTTGATTTATCCAAGGTCTATGTAGAATCTAAGCGTTATATGGTTCCTCTTTTTTCTGATGAAAAGTTTCAATTTAAATTTACGAACGTAATATACAACCAGGATATTTACACGATTTTCAGATCATTCAAATCATTTAGAAATTCCAGATCTAATTATGGTTATTTTGGTGTTTATGCCATTAATAGAAATGAGTTGGTTCAAGAAATAACACTTTCAAAAGAGTCAAAAATAATTAAAGGCAAAAGGATTTACTACGATGTCTATTACTCGCTACTAGATATTCCTTTAATGAATGAAGGTTTTGTGGATGGTATGATGGGCTACATCGAATTTATTAGAATCTATTCAGATAAAGAAAGGCAAAATCTTGTTAAGATTATTTATCCTAACACTCCAAAATCATACTATCTTAATTATGATATTTCTATGATTGACAGTTCAAATATGATAAATCACGATGCACAATTTAAACTATTAAAAAATGAATAGAATTATAATTATTATACTATTAGCCCTAAGTTCAATTAGTTTGATAGCCCAGAACACCAGAGATGTAGTTTATCTAAAAAACGGTAGCATCATTAAGGGTACAATTACCGAGATGAATCCTTCCTCAAATCTAAAAATTAAAATTGCGGACGGATCACTTTTTGTCTATGAAATGACCGATATTTTAAAAATGGAGAAAGAAGAGTTTGTTGGGGAAGATTTAAACTTAAATCAAACTAAGAGTATTGTAAATGAGCTGGCAGTTTTTGAATATTTCGACTCCTATTTTAAGAAGGACAAGCCATTACTAAAATTGGTAGATGCTATTAAAACGAACGGAATCAAACGTAATTTTTTTGGACAAGAGATTTATCAGATCGAGTACGAATTAATTATTGAAGCACGTCAAACGATTTATATTTCATGGGGATTTGTGTCATCAAAGTACGACAAAGGAAAGTTTCGATATGAAACCAAGGATACCTACAATAATTATAAGATTTTTCAAAAAGGAAATAGGCTAGTGTCTCGAGGGACAATTGATTTTGAAGAAACTGATAATGGCTGGCGAGTAGTTGGTTATGATAATTCCAATTATTCTATTAAAACACCAAATTACATGTCACCCGATATGCAAAAAAAATATGAGGAGACACAAGCCAAAAAATTAGTTGCTTTGAAAAGTGAATTAGACTGGCAGAAACCAGATATAGAACCTGTCGCTTTTGAGCCTAGATACTATTCTTCATTGAATGTGCCTTATTTCCATTATGGTGATTCAAGATACTACCTTAAGCCATCAAAACTCTTCAAAGGAAGAAATGATGTTTGTAGGAGTATCCAGAATGTATTTTATCAGGCTATTGAAGGTACAAACAGGTCAAAAAATAGTAACGAATCAACTTATGCTAGTTCAGATAATAATGGCGCCGTTGATTTTAGTATCAATAAAGTCGATTTTCTATTTTTAGAGACAGGATACCAGTGCAAAATCTATTTATCCGCAATGGTAAAAGGAAAATATACTAATCCAGAGACTTATCCCTTTAGTTATAGAGTGAAAGTTGAGGCGCAAAGTAGTCCTAATAACCAGAATTTAAGTAAGGATCAAGCTTTTGGCTTAGCGTTAAAGAATTTAAAGTTGAAACTAAGAAATTTCATATTTAAGCACGAGCCCATTTCTTTAAATTTAATAAGAATTGAGAAAAATAAACGAGGTAAAGTAAGTAATGTAGTTTTTGAAAAACCAAGCGATTTCTTTAATATTAATAAGTTAGATTTCATTGTAATTAATCCAGACGACTTATCTATCGAGGAAAATACGTTTAAAGTTAAAAGTAAAGTTGGGGATTGTACATTTAAAGGTGAGATTAAAGGAAATGAAATTATTTGTCAAGTAAGTGGGAATAAGAATAAAAAGGCCTTTGAGGATATTGTAGATTCAGCTTCAGAGTTTATTGGAATATCAACTTTTCAATAAATTAAAATCAAAGTTTAGTTAACTATGTATGATAATTTTTATCGGTATGGAATTGAAAAATATAATCTAAATTTGAAGTGAAATGAACAATAATTTCCCCTATACTTTCCCCTTTTGAAAGTTGATCGTGCCAAAGCCACGGAAATATTAGCAATGCAAAGATAAGTTTCGACCCTGTCGAGGTCACGAATAATTAGTTCAAAGCGGAGCTTTGTAAGGAACACTTTAGGTAATCCTGAAAGTTGCATGGAAAACGGTTTATTGTAATACAAAGCAAACCGTAGGTTTGTTGCTTTTCATTTAGACTATGGAGTTCAAAGGAACACCAAAGGTAATCCTGTGCTTTTCAATGTGCTTGCCCGCCACTACAGATAAGCAAAAAGGCAGGCGGGGAACTTTTTTAGGGAAAATCGGAGGTAATCTACTGAGGTCACTTATAAAAAAAGGGATGAGGTAATTTAACTACTTCATCCCTTAACTGTTGCTCAGAATTAGCACAAAAAGGATGATTTATTCAATCACTATTTTACCTGTTCGGCCATCTTCTATCCTTAGCAGATAAAGTCCGGACTGAAAATTACTAACAAGTATAGGCACATTACGATTAATTAACCCTTCACCAACTTTTACTCCTTGAATAGTAAACAATGAATATCCGGTAGGTCAATCTAGTCCAGAAATTAAGATTTGATCGTTAGAAGGATTTGGAAAAAGAGTTACTTTTCTTGATTTATTGTCATTTGAGGACAAATAAACATTTCTATATATCGCCTTATTTCCATTTTGATTAGTAAGGGTTAATAATTTTAAATCATTAGGCAATTGATCTATTTGGTAATCATAGCTAACACCAGATTGTGGAAGTAACCAAAATAGGTCTGCATATATATCCTCGAATGCGATCGTTTCAGGTAAGTTTCAGTTTTGAGGGAGCATAAAGAGTAAATTACGTGAAATTGTACTATTTGTTATGTCTGTAATATTGCATGAATAATCATTACAGTAATGAGAATTTAATTCATCAATTTCAATTCGCAAATCCACATACCACATCTCCGAGTTCACCGGATGAAATACATCATCACCGTTAATAACTAGTTTCTCCAGATACCAAGTATTCTCAATAAGCTGAGGGTCCTGGGAAAATGAGCAATATACACTCAGAAGAGCCATTAGGCATATTAGCTTATTTTTCATGATTCTAGTTTTTAGTTGATCACCAATAATTCCGAATCTTTTACTTCACCATCGCAGACTAAAGATATGGAATATAATCCTTGACTATAAGATGAGATATTTATGTTTAATATACCTCCAGTTGAATCTAAGATGTAATTATTAGTGTCTGCATTACTAATATTTACAATGCTCAAATAGGCCGAGATTGATTGACTAATCATATATTGCACATCAATGAAATCTGTTCCTGGATTTGGTACTACTGACTTAATGAAGTTTTCATTTACGATAACAGTAACCTCATTATAATCCTTAAATCCATCTTCATCCGATATTACTTCTAATTTGTAGGTTTGAGTTATATTTGGCGAAAAAGTGAAGTCAGATCCCGAGTAAATCAAATTTTCCATCAGAATCGTACTAATTATAGGTCGCCAATAGACTATAAGCAAGCTAAAAACAAATAGCTTGCTTTTTTGTTTTAGCGCGTTTTTGATTTTCATCGCCGCGCTCTAGGGTAAACCACAGCTAATCCTGCTATGACTAAATCAGTAGCATAATGGTGTTAATTTATTCAGAATTTCAGTCATCTTTTGTACAGGATTTTTATAATGGTTACATTTAAACATGATCGATATAGAATCCTTGATTCGGGATATCCCGGACTTTCCCAAACCCGGAGTGGTATTTAAAGATATCACCCCACTGCTCATGGACGCAAAGGCAATGGCCTATTGTGTTGAAGAATTGGCAAATCTTACCGAAAGGCAGCACGTAGATAAAGTAGTTGGGATAGAATCCAGGGGTTTCTTTTTCGCTACCCTGCTTGCTAAAGAGCTCAACGCCGGTTTCGTCCCACTACGCAAAGCGGGTAAATTACCCTACCATACCTTAAAAGAACCTTACCTGCTGGAATACGGTATGGATTCGCTGGAAATACATGAGGATGCTATTTCTAAAGGGGATAAGGTGGTCCTTCACGACGATGTTCTGGCAACCGGGGGTACTGCGCAGGCGGCCTGTAAACTCATTGAAAAACTGGGTGGGGAGATCGTGCAATGTAATTTCCTGATCGAATTGTCTTTCCTTCGGGGTTCCGATAAGATTAGAAGACACGACATACGGTCGCTGTTAACGTATTAATCCAACGCATTTTTGGTTACCCAAAGTCGGTAGCCGAAGATGGCAAGCTGTAGTTTTGTCGCCTTGGTAAGATCCAATCGCCTTTTGGAATAACTGGGCAATATTGCCTTGTTGAGTTTTGCAAGCAGCTTGAAAATACGCTTTTTCATATCCTAAAAATACAAATAAAAATCCCGCCGAAAGGCGGGATAAACACTTCAACACCGGAAGTACTACTGAATATCAATGAGAAGATCGTCAATAGGTTTACCATCATCCGCCTGAGCAGAGATCGTTTGTTTACTTCCTTTATTATTGTCTACAGTAACCCGAATACTCGTGATCTCACCCTTGGCATTTCGCTTTAATTTACTGTATTTAAAATCCACTCCCTTGGCGCCCAGATTGGTTTTCATTTTCTCTAAACTGGCATCAGTGGTGTTCTTATCGATCCTTATGTGGTGGTCGCTGTCACTTAGCATGAGTTTTCCCGATTTACCTTTACCCGAGCTCACAACGAAAATATCATCCTCGGCCTCATTGCTTCCAGAACCGGCAATTTTATAGGTTTTTACGATCTCTTCTTCATCCTCGTCGTCGAACAGGCCGCCATCATCGTCGTCACTTTCTATGATGACCGACTTGCGCTTTTCTCTCAACCGGTCTTTCATTTCTCTTCGTTTTCTTGTCATTTCATCACGGATCACGTCGCGCTCTTCTCTAATCTCTTCCCGCATTCTATCCCGGTCCTCTCTTACTTTTTCTATCTCACGTCTGCGCATATCCGACCTTTCCTTCATTCTTTCTGCACGGGCATAAGCTCTTTCGGCTCGTCTGGCTTCAACTTCTTCAGAATAGAATCCACTTTTCCCGTCTTCTTTGATATAGAAAACAAAATCCGCGATCGCCTCGTCATCCGAAATAGAATAATTTCCATTACTGTCTTTGCTGCTGTATTGAAAAGAAATGGAAGTGATCTCCTTGTTCTTATTTCTCTTTATAGAATAACTTAGGTCTATGTCATGATCCTTTTTTAGTTTACTCTTCATTTTCTCCAGTTCGGCATCGGTGGTGTTCTTGGTGATCTTGAACTCTATATCGCCGCCGGTGATCACGGCAGGTATAGGATTCGTTTCTTTTTCTTCGGAAATTTCGGCAATGGTTTCCTTCTGAAGGTTTTCGGTGTTACTGAAAGATTTTTCACTGGCCGCGATCTTGCCGGTTTCACGTTGCTTTTCAGAATTTATTTCTGAAGGATTTTCAGAATTCAACAATTCATCTGATACCGTTTCGGGTACAGTCTCCGGGATAACCTCTTTGTAGGCGATCTCTTCCCGAATGTTGAAACTCCATAAAAAGATTGCTAGAAGCGGTAATACGGTAGCTACCTTGAGAACATGGTGCTTTTTTGATGTGCGTTTGTTTAACATAATGATTCGTTTTTTGATGAATGATTTATAAAAATTTGTTGTTAATGAGGGTGTATATCGAGCCGATGACGCTCTTACAAGGGCTAACTGATAGTCTTTTTTAGAATCTACAGAAATGATAGTGGCATTGTCTGCTAAGAACTCCAGGTTTTCTTCTACGCTTTTCTTGTACAACCAGGCCAGCGGATTTGCCCATTGGATAATGATGAGCAGATTTGCAAGTATGATATCTGTAGAATGCCATTGAAATGCGTGTGCCTGCTCGTGCTTAAGTATCATTTGCAGTTCGTCCTCCTGGTGTAATTCGGGATTGAAAACGATATAATTGAAAAAGGAGAACGGGGCCAGTTTTTTCGCTACTCGTACATAATTGAATCCCCTGTATCGTTTAGAGGGATTATTATGGAGCAGGAGAATTAGTGAAGTTAGCTCACGTACAAACCTGAAGAAAACAAAACTACATCCTATAAGGTAGGACAACAGGAGTACGTTCCACCAGTCGATCTCGAAACCGGAATCGACAATCACTGATGCGGGTTGATGATCAACAGCACTCATAGTAACTTCTGAGATCACAGGTGGGTCTATATACACCGTTTGAGTGAAATAAAGTGTTGGTAGTAGGAAGGAGGCAACAACCCCGGCAAGCAGGTAGAACCTGTGGGCCGTAAAATGTGTTTCTTTCCGAAGAAAAAGAATATAGATCACATAAAATAAGGTGAGGATGGCGGCCGACTTAAGCAAGTAGATGATGATTTCCATATTACTTCTTGTTTTCGATTATTTCGAGGATTTCTCGTAATTCTTCCGCACTGATCTTCTCTTCTTTAGCGAAAAAGGAAACCATACTTTTATAATTATTATTGAAATACCGTTTCATGGCGAGATTCATAAAACGTTTGGTATATTCTTCTTTGGATACCAGCGGATAATACTGGTGGGTCTTACCATAGGCGTTGTATGCTACGTAGCCTTTCTCTTCCAGATTGCGAACAATAGTGGAAATGGTATTGTAATGTTGCTTCTCGGGTAGTTGGGCAAGGATGTCCTTTACAAAGCCTTTTTCCAACTTCCACAAGGCCTGCATTACCTCTTCTTCTTTATTTGTTAATCTTTCCATACAACAAACATAAAACTATTTTTATAGTTATACAACTGTTTTTCTAGTTATATAACTTAAATTTTAGTTAATTATTTTATTAAGGCTTCAATTTATTTACTTTGAAAGGGTACATCGGCGGTCGCTTTTTTTTATCTTCGCGGCATACCTTACTATATATGAGTATACTCTATATTTTAATCGGACTTGTCCTGCTTGTATTAGGTGGAGAATATCTGGTTCGATCTTCGGTGGCCCTTTCCTTTAAGTTAAATCTTTCCCGAATGGTAATAGGGTTAACTGTGGTTTCGTTTGCAACTTCTGCTCCCGAACTACTGGTAAGTGTAAATGCCGCTCTCGATGGTTATAGTGATATTTCCCTGGGGAATGTAATAGGTTCCAACATTGCCAATATAGGTTTGGTAATGGGAATAACAGCTGTTATCGCCCCGCTGGTGATAGACCGAGATTTCTACAAGTTTAACTGGCCGGTAATGATGTTCTTATCGGTTGCCCTGTATGTGCTATTATCAACCGGGAATGAACTTGACAGGCTGGAAGGGGGTGTGTTTATTCTCTTACTGCTTATCTATCTCTTTTTATTAATTAGAAGGGCAAGGGGAGGAGGCCGGGCGAAAACTTCACCTGAAGAAGTAGACGATACCCTGGCTGTGGTGTCTAACGTGAAGATCGTGTTGTGGTTGGTTATTGGCGGGCTTGCATTATGGGGAGGAAGTGAGCTCCTGGTTAATGGTGCGGTTGATCTGGCTACCACGCTGGGTGTAAGTGAACGGGTAATAGCCGTTACCATGATCGCTGTGGGTACCAGTGTACCCGAACTAGCCGCTTCGGTGATCGCAGCCCTTAAAAAGGAGAAAGCCATTTCATTGGGGAATCTCATAGGTTCCAATATTTTCAACATTGCTTCAGTACTTGGGATCACGGCGGTTATTCAGCCTATTGCCGTAAAAAGTGCAGAGGTGCTAAGCAATGATATTTTCTGGATGATAGGATTTGCTGCTGTTCTTATTCCGCTGGCATTCATTCCGAGAAAATATGAGATAGGACGCTATAAAGGGGTGATCATCGTTACTGCGTACGCCCTTTTTGTAAGCATGGCATTTCTAAATTAATTTTTCTTCTTACCAGACGCTGAGTGATTTTTTTTTAATTTGAATTCAATTTTAGGGGGTTATGAACACCTTAGCGTTATTTTTTAATAACTTTTATCAAAAAAAGAGGGGGGTCTCTGTTTAAAAAAGTTATTTTTGCCTCGTTCAACCCTAAAATTTACAGTACAATTATGTCCACACTACGATTTCGTGCGTTAAAAGAGACTTTTAATCGCAAACCGATAGCCGTCACCGAACCCGAAAGACGGTCTTCTATTTTTGGTGCCAACGTGTTCAATGAGCATGCAATGCGCCAGTACTTAACCAAAGATTCGTATAAAAGTGTAATGGATGCGATCGAAAATGGCAGCAAGATAGAGCGCGCCGTGGCCGATCATATTTCAACAGGAATGAAAGAGTGGGCCATCTCTAAAGGAGCTACTCACTATACACACTGGTTTCAGCCTTTAACAGGTGCAACCGCAGAAAAGCACGATGCTTTTTTCGAAACTGTCGAGAATGGACAGGCTATCGAGAAATTTGGTGGCGGACAATTAGTACAACAAGAACCGGATGCATCCAGCTTCCCCAACGGAGGTATTCGAAATACATTCGAAGCAAGAGGGTATACGGCTTGGGATCCTACTTCACCAGCCTTTATCTATGGAACCACCTTATGTATCCCGACCATCTTCGTAGCCTACACCGGAGAAGCCCTGGATAATAAAACACCCTTATTGAGATCGTTGCAAACTGTGGATAAGGCAGCAACAGCTGTGGCCAAGTACTTCGATAAAAACGTGACCAAGGTAAATGCAACTTTAGGTTGGGAGCAGGAATATTTCCTAATCGATAAGGCCTTGGCGGCATCCCGTCCGGATATTCTTCTGGCGGGGAGAACCTTGCTTGGGCATGCATCGGCTAAGGGACAACAATTGGACGACCATTATTTTGGTTCCATTCCAACACGTGTCCTTAATTATATGCGCGATCTTGAAACAGAGTGTATGTTATTAGGGGTACCTGTGAAAACCAGGCATAATGAAGTTGCCCCAAACCAGTTCGAGCTTGCACCCATCTTTGAAGAGGCTAATCTGGCCGTAGATCACAACTCCCTGTTGATGGACGTAATGGACAAAGTAGCCGATCGTCATAATTTTATGGTGTTGTTTCATGAGAAACCATTTGCCGGAATCAACGGAAGTGGAAAACATAACAACTGGTCTCTTGCTACCAACACAGGTACCAACTTATTGAGCCCGGGAAGCACTCCCATGAAGAATCTTCAATTCTTAACCTTTTTTATAAACACCATAAAGGCGGTTCACGATTACGAAGAATTAATTCGAGCGGCTATCGCAAGTGCGAGTAACGATCACCGTTTGGGTGCCAATGAAGCACCACCCGCTATCATCTCGGTATTTATTGGTTCTCAGTTAACCGAAGTCCTGGATGAATTAGAGAAGGTTACGAACGGGAAGTTATCACCACAGGAGAAAACAGAATTAAAACTAAATGTTGTTGGGAAGATCCCGGAGATCCTTCTGGATAATACAGACCGAAACCGTACTTCTCCATTTGCCTTTACAGGAAACAAGTTCGAACTTCGGGCGGTAGGTTCTATGGCCAACTGTGCTATGCCTATGACAGTGCTAAACGCTATCGTAGCACAACAGCTCATCGAATTCAAGGAGAGTGTAGATGCCCTTATCAAGGATAAGAAGATGAAGAAAGATGACGCGATCTTCAACGTACTGAGAGAATATATAAAGAAGTCGAAAAAGATAAGATTCGAAGGAGATGGTTATGGTGAAGCCTGGGAAAAGGAAGCGGACAAACGCGGACTTAGCAATAATAAAACCACTCCTCAGGCCTTGAAAGCGAATGTTTCTAAGAAGGCGATAAAACTATATGAGGACCTGGACATCATGACCAAGGTAGAGATCGAAGCCCGTCATGAGATTCAGGTGGAAGAATATGCCATGCACATTCAGATTGAAGGAAGAGTGTTGGGTGATATTGCCAGAAATCACGTGATACCCACTGCAATTCGTTATCAAAATCTATTGATAGAGAACGTACAGGGACTCAAGGATATCTACGGAAGCACCTTCAAGAAGTTTGCAGGTGAACAAATGCGGCTAATTGAAAGCATTAGTGAGCATATTGCACAGATCAACAAAGGAATAACAGATATGATCAATGAGCGCAAAAAGGCAAACAAAATTGAGAATGCCGAAAAGCGGGCATTTGCATATTGTGATAAGGTGAAACCCTATTTCGATGAGATCCGGTACCACTGTGACAAATTGGAATTATTGGTAGATGATGAGATCTGGCCACTAACCAAATACCGTGAGCTACTGTTCACTCGATAATCTCTCCTATATATAAGGGTCGTTTTTGGCAAACGACCCTTATTTTTCGAAATCCTTTTCGATAAAATTTCTTTAACAAAAATTTAACATTTCCTGGAATTGAAATTATCTTCCAGTTGGACGTTCATTTCGTGTTTCTTGTCTGTAAACTTTCTCCTACAAAGTAGGAAAAAGACTACAAGGCGTTGATTTACAGAAATATACGTATATACTCGTATTTCATATTCAATTTATAAGTGTGATATTTGGTCTAAGTTAAATGATAAAATACTCTCCTCCATTCTTTATCGTTTTGCTTAAAAAACAAACCAATAAGTATTGAGCCCCCGAATCTCACTTATGAATTATCTCCTCAAAGTTCTGGTTTTGACAAAGTAGAAAGTTACGTAAAAGTTCTTTCACTTGCTATCCCTAAATGAATTAACGTAAGTAATACGTTGTATTAACTTCTGCGTTGAAGTTATCAACTAATATTACATTGACATTTTGAATTAC
>CAJQNO010000052.1 GCA_905479745.1 uncultured Flavobacteriaceae bacterium
CCTTTTTGCGCTTTACCTTGATCTTCTTATCCACCCCATTTGCTATCTCCTCCAAGGTTAATTTTACCCTAATCCGAAGGTTACTTCCTTTAACCCGACGCTGACCGCCGCCAAAACCGCTAAATCCACCTCCGAAGCCACCGCCTCCAAAAGCACTTCCGAAGATATCCCCAAATTGGCTGAAGATATCTTCCATATTCATACCTCCACCACCAAAACCACCACCTTCAAATGCCTGATGGCCGTACTGGTCGTATCGGGCTTTTTTATCGGGATCGCTCAATACTTCATAGGCTTCGGCAGCCTTTTTAAACATCTCCTCTGCCTTGGCATCTCCCGGATTTTTATCGGGATGGTACTCGATCGCCTTTTTCCTGTAGGCTTTTTTTATTTCAGCCGCAGTTGCATTTTTTGAAATACCAAGTATATCGTAGAAGTCTTCTTTCATCTTTTCAGTTTAATTGTTCTAAATGATGAGACCGCATGCCATTCGGCACATACATCATTCTCTTTGAAATTGGGCACCACAGCATTATTGTCCGATCACCACCTTTGGAAATCGAATGATCTTATCCCCCAGGGTATACCCCTTTTCAATCACATCGATTATCTTACCCTTCATATCATCTGAAGGTGCAGGAATCTGAGTGACCGCCTCGTGTATCTCGGGATCGAAAGTATCACCTTCCTTAGTTCCAACCGGCTCCAGGCCTTTCGATCTAAGGGTTTCTCTAAGTTTATTGCTTATTAATTCAACTCCTTTAAAAAGATTATCATCTTCAGATTTTTCGATCTCCTTCAAAGCACGGTCGAAATCATCTATAACCGGTAGCAAGGATACCATTACATCCTGGCTCGCGGTTTTAAACAGTTCGATCCTTTCACGGCCTGTGCGTTTCTTATAATTCTCAAATTCGGCAAATAACCGTAAGTAACGATCTTTCTCCGTCTGCAATTCAGCACCAAGACGTTCTACCCCGTCAACCTTCTTATCCTTTTTCCCTTTTTTCTTTTCTGAATTCTCCTGCTGTTCGAGATTTAATTCTTCTTCGGCCACAGCCGTATCTTTTTTATTTTTTCTGCTCATTTAAAATCTAAATTTTCAATGTATTCTTGGGGAAGCAAAAGTATTGCCAATTCTGCGATAATGCCAAAATGTCACAACTTTATTTTAATAAAAGTTTATGACCGTGATATTGACTTCTTGAATATTTTTACCATCTAAACTATTAAACCTGAAATTACTATGAGAAAGTTAATTTTTAATACCGCCTTGTTCGCATTTATCGCTACCGGAATAATTTCCTGTAAGGATAAAGGAACAGATGCCATGACTTCCGAAGTTAAAGAAGTGGCTCAAACATCTGCTGCCGCTGAAACTTATACTGTGGACGCAGATGCTTCACAAATTCTATGGAAAGGTTCAAAGCCTTTAAAAACCCATCACGGTACCATTTCCCTTAAAGAGGGCCAGGTAGCCGTAAAGGATAATAAGATAGAAAGTGGGAACTTTACTATCGATATGCATACTATCACCGATCTCGACCTGGAAGGTAAGATGAAAACCAATCTGGAAAATCACCTGAAAGGAACCGTTGAAGGAAAAGAAGTAGATTTCTTCAATGTAACAAAATACCCTGTTTCAACTTTCGAATTGACCGGAATGACCGAAAAGGAAGGAAAGACGATGATTAGTGGAAATCTAACCATAAAAGACAAAACCAATAACATAGAATTTCCTGCAACGGTAACGGTAGACACCAATATGGTAAGCATTAAAAGTGAACCGTTTGTACTGGACCGAACCTTATGGGGTGTGAATTTCGGCTCTAAAACCATCTTTACCGATATTGGAGATAAATTCATTTCAGACGAAATGGAGATCACTATCGATGTAAAGGCTAAAAGGTAAGTGGATTAAAATCTAAAATTAAATGAGCGGCCCAAGTGCCGCTCATTATTTTTTAAAGAGATCCGCAAGCGCATTCTCCAATTTGGTATATTGAAAGCTAAATCCGTGTTTTTCAATCTTTTCTGAACTTACCAGCTGTCCTTCAAGAATGAGCTTCGACATATCTCCCAGAATAAGCCTTAAAACAAAAGACGGGATTTTAGGTAACCACAAAGGTTTCTGAAGTATGTTAGCTATAGTTTTAGTAAGCCTTGCATTAGTTACCGGATTAGGGGCAACTGCATTAAATATCCCTTCCAGATTCTCTTCCAAAATAAACAGGTAGATATTAATCATATCATCAATATGGATCCATGATTGCCATTGCTCTCCCGATCCAAGTGGAGCACCAACCCACATTTTTATCGGACGCGCGATCTCGGGCAAAGCTCCTCCGTCTTTCGCCAGGACCAAACCGGTACGCACTTTGGTTACTGAAATTCCCAACGATTCGAATTGATCTGCGGCCTTCTCCCAGACACGTACTACTTCCCCTAGAAAAGCGGCGTTTTCTTCGTTGCTGTCTTCTGTATATAAATTGGTAAAAGAAGCCGGGTAAATTCCTATTCCACTGGCCGCGATAAAGTGTTCTACGGTATGGGCTTTCTTCTGAAGTGCCTTGTATAAAAGGCCTGCAGTTTTAGTCCTGCTGTCGATTATAGTCTTTCGGTAAGACTTTGTCCACTTTTTTGAAATACTAGCCCCGGCCAGGTGAAAAATTACCGAAACATCCGAAAGTGCTTCAGCATCTAGCTCTCCTTTTTTAGGATTCCAATAATACCCTTGTAATCCTTTTTCCGACTCAACTTTTTCTTTGCTTGTGGTGAGATAGTTTACATCATAGCCCTTTTCCAGACAGGCTTTCGCTAAACGAGATCCTATCAAACCAGTGGCTCCCGTAATTAAAACTTTCATAAAATTTTTATCGAAATTAATTCAATTAGCACGGAACTCCAATTGTTTAACGCAAGTTTAGGAGGTATTTCCCTTCGGTGTACAATTCCAGGTTAAATGCCCTGTAATAACACCTGCATACCAGTATGATCGGGATACTATGAAATTTTGCGACCCCTAAGCATTTCTCTTTTGCCAGGTGGGCCGGGAAGGCGTTCCACAGTAAAACCAGTAGCCTGCATCGCTCGTCGTACACTTCCCTTAGCCGAATACGTAACCAAAATACCTCCGGGTTTTAAGGCATGGAACATTTTTCTGAAGATCTCTTCGGTCCATAGTTCGGGTTGCACCCTGGGGCCAAAAGCATCGAAATAGATGATATCGAATTCCTGTTCGTTATTAATCTCCGAAAAGTATTTCCTTTGTTTTGTAAGTTGAAACGAGTTGGCTATTTCAGCAGGCACCTCCCAAGGTGTACTATGCAATTCTTTAAATAAAGTTGCAGATGCCATGGATATTTCGGCGTAATTAAGCTTTTCGATCTCATCCGCCATCACCGGGTAGGCTTCTACGCCCGTGTACGTGATATACATGTTCCGGTCTGAACAAAAAAGTAAGGTAAGAAAAGCATTGAGACCTGTACCAAAGCCTATTTCCAATATAGAAATGGTTTTGGGATTTTCGTCACTAATAAAATGGTACAGACCACTTTCAATAAACACATGTTGTGCTTCTGCGATAGCACCGTGTTTGGAATGGTATTGTTCATTCCATTCGGGGAGATGGATCGTTAATGAGCCATCTCCCGTAATGAGGAATTCACGTTTCAAAATTTATTGCTTCTCCGCAGAAGGTTCCATTTGCGGGATTAGTACGCCACTGGAAGTAAAGGAAAGCGTTCTCTTGGGTTCGGTAATGGCCGCTATTTCCTCAGGTGATTTACCGGCATCTTCAGCATAATGACGCTGATCTTCAACGCTCATTTCGTCTACAAAAGCATAACCTTCAACAATAACCTCCGTCCCTGCGAGATCCTTCGGCATAAAGAAGCCATAATCCTTAAAGCGTACCATAGCCTGTTCTTCGCCCATATCCATTTTCATCCAACAGCCTTTATTCTGGCAAACCTCTTTAACTTCAGAAGTAAATTTAACATGTACAGAATCGCCTGGTTTAAGCTTCTTGTATTTTTCAATGAGATCGTCGCGTGACATCACATTTTCAGCTGTAATCTTATCGCCAAAAGACTGGTAAGCAATTTCCTGAGTTTCGGTTTCAATAACAGATTCTTCTTTCTTTTTATCAGAATTACAGGCCATGAGTATACCTAAAGCAAGGGCCAATAACGATAATTTTTCATAATAGTAGTTTAAATTTAGTATAGCTAATAATATACTGCAATTTTATGAATATTTTACGTTTTTTATAGGCAATTTTTTACCTAATTTTACCTTTTAAACCACCCCTAGATG
>CAJQNO010000053.1 GCA_905479745.1 uncultured Flavobacteriaceae bacterium
GCTCTTCCGATCTCACCAAATAGGTTGCAAAAAAAGGTCGTAATGTGGGTCGGTAGTAGTTGTAGGCAATCCCCAAAACGAGCAAACCATACACAAAGTTGACGAAGGTGTACCAGCGATCGTAATAGTACCAGAGACTAATCACCAAAATGGTCACTACGCTCGCATAGATCACATCGACGGTGATTCGTGAAAATCCTAACTTCGGAAATAGAACGAGCAACGAATGATGGGTGAATAAACAGGCATAGGGAATACAAATAAAGAAAAGCCATTCTTCAAGAGGTAATCCCAGGATGTCGATCCCAATGAGATAATCCGGATTAAATCCCCAAATCCCGTAATGCGTAAAAAATATATCCCATGGAATAAATATGGCCATCATCACTAAGATTCCCGTAAACAGTTGTTTCCATTTGCGATAGAAGCGTAATCGGGGATGAAAACTGAACAGAAAGGGAATGATAAAGGAACCGATGTTTAGCCACAGGTATAAATATTCCATCCGTTATTTTTTGAAATATTTTAAGGGTGGGAGAAGCATTCCGAAGCATTCTCCCTTCTCTTTACCCAGGTGTTTGTGATGTATTTTATGCGCTCGTCTAATCCCTTTCGCATACCAATTATTCGCGCTACGGAATATTTTGAACCTTTGATGAATAAAAATATCGTGAACCAGAAAATAAGTAAGGCCATAGGCGAAGATACCTAAGCCAATGGGCAGACCAGCCCAAAAGCCGTAATACTGCCATCCGATAAAACATCCAATACTTACTGCTGCGTAAAATATAAAAAAGAAATCGTTGCGTTCCCACCAACTGCCATGATCCTTCTTGTGATGATCCTTGTGGAGTGACCATAAAAATCCATGCATGATATATTTATGGGTAAACCAGGCCATAAATTCCATAAAACAGAAAGTGGCTAAAAAAATGAGTATCCAATAAAGAATTGTCATGATCTTATTTTACCAGATTTAAATGATATTTAACATAACTACGGGTTAGCAACCCGAACTTTTCGTAATTAGGGACACGAATTCGTGCGTTCTTGATCTCTATTGCGGGAGTTTTTGCCAATTTCTTAAGCAAACGCCTGTAATAACGGTAGGCTATAAACACGCCAAACTTTGCTTCTGTGGGTAGGTGAAGTATTCCCTGATATCCTTTTTTAAAATCGGTTTCTATCTCATTGATGATCTCTTTTTTAGAGACTTCATCTAGAGCCGAGAGGTTAGTGTTTGGGAAATAAGTTCGGTTAAGCGTTTCGTAATCTGCTTTTAGATCTCTAAGGAAGTTTACCTTTTGAAAGGCAGACCCAAGGTGCATGGCCGATTCCTTGAGAGCTTCATATTTTACCGGATCGCCTTTTACGAAGACTTTAAGGCACATGAGTCCCACTACATCGGCCGAGCCGTATATGTATTTTTTAAATTCTTCATCGGTGAGATAAACCGATTTGCTGAGGTCTAATCTCATGCTTTCCATAAACGAATCGATAAGGTGTCGATCGATATTGTAATTGGTCACGGTATGTTGAAACGAATTTAAAATAGGATTCAAACTTATCTTATGCTCGAGTGCATGGTGCAGATCTTCTTCAAATTTGTTAAACAGTTCCTCTTTATTGTAGTTGTGAAACGAATCGACGATCTCATCGGCAAATCTCACAAATCCGTAAATATTGTAAATGTCCTGCCTAATGCTGGGAGCCAGCATCTTGGTAGCCATGGAAAAGGAGGTGCTATATATTTTTGTCACCTTCCGACTGCAAATTTGAGAAACGTTGTCAAAAATCTCTTTCACTTTAGTTTTCTTTTTCGATTAAACCCGCAACCAATTTTCCGGAGATCAAAGATGGAGGAACTCCGGGGCCCGGAACTGTAAGCTGTCCTGTAAAGAACAGATTTTTAACCTTTTTGCTTCTCAGTTTTGGTCTTAAAAATGCTGTTTGCATTAAGGTGTTCGCCAGTCCGTATGCATTTCCTTTATACGAATTATAATCTTTTACAAAGTCTTTTATGCAGTAGGACTCTTTAAATATAACGTATTTTTTCACTTCTTGTTTGGTAAGGAATTCAAATCTGGACATGATCTTTTCAAAATATTCCTCACGAATTTGGGGTGTATCTTCCAGTCCTGGTGCCAGCGGAATTAGGAAGATGGCCGCTTCTTTATTCTCGGGTGCTGCCGAGCTGTCTGTTTTAGAAGGAAAACTAGCGTAAAACAACGGATTTTCAGGCCAGGCCGGTTCGTCGTAGATGTCTTTGGCATGCGCATTAAAATCTACATCGAAGAATAAAGTATGGTGCTCGGTATGATCTATTTTTTTGTCGAAACCAACATAGAAGAGTAGGGAAGAAGGTGCAAATGTTTTCTTGCTCCAATAAGCTTCGGAATATTGTCTTGATTCTTCAGGAAGAAGTGTTTCACTATGATGGTAATCTGCACCACTCAACACGATATCGGCGATTATCTTTTCTCCGTTCACTGCAATACCCTGAACGGTTTTATCCTTTACCAGAATCTGTTCCACATTGGCGCTAGTATTTATAGTTACTCCCAGGGATTCTGCCAGTTCCTTCATGGCGAGAATTACAGAATACATACCGTCTTTTGGATGAAAGGTCCCCAGGCCGAAATCGGCGTAGTTCATAAAACTATAAAAGGCGGGCGTATCTGATGGCTTGGCTCCAAGGAAAAGCACAGGAAACTCGAGTATGGATATAAGTCTGGGATTGTTGAACTCTTTACGTACCTCCTTACTGATGGTAGAGAAAAACTGCCCTATTTTACGCATGGTCACCGGTGTAATTAGTTCCAGAGGTGAGATCCCTGGTCTGTATACGAGATCTTTTATTGCGATATTATAGTTGTCCAGTGCCTCCTCCATAAACTTTTTTAGTTTAACCGAACTTCCTCTCTCTTCCTCTTCGAATGTTGCACATATTTTCTCGAGACTGTCTTCAATAGTAATAAAGTCATTCTCTCCAAAATAAACGGAGTATGCCGGGTTAAGTTTAATGAGCTTATAATAATCGGACGGTTTTTTGTTGAAGTCGGAAAAAAACCGCTCAAAAACATCGGGCATCCAGTACCAGGTAGGGCCCATATCAAAGGAGAATCCGTTTTTCCTGAACTGTCTTGCTCTACCTCCCACAGTCTGGTTTTTTTCATAAATGGTAACTGCGTTACCCCCCTTGGCAAGATAGGACGCTGCCGCAAGGGATGAAAAACCAGATCCAATGATAGCGATGTTTTTCATATTTTGTTTAACAAATTTATCAATATTTTAAACAAAATATTGTTGGGCGATGTATTTTATGATTTATTTAATGTTTCAAGTTTCGCGAGAAAATCTGTTAATTGAGAGAAAACTGTAAAATTCTTATCCAGTTTATGTCCGTTCAGATCGCTGGTCTTGTGCCCTAGTAGCCATAGGTCGAATTTCTTATTACCCCCAATTTTTTCGTTGAATTCTTTAGTGTAATCAAGGAGACTTTGCTTATCGGGTTTTACAGTAAAGTATGATATAAACTTGACATTCTTATGGTGTTTCACCACATATTTTAAACTATCGAGAGGAAGATTGTTCCCTAAGTATATCGTTTTATAACCAGCGTTTAATAATTCGTAGTTGATGTATAGGAGTCCGATCTCATGGATCTCTTTGAAGGGTAAGTAAAGCGTAAAGATTACGTTATCATGTTTGGCCTTTTTTCGCTGAACTTTTTCTGTTTTCAGGATAACCTGTTGTTTAACCAATTCGGATATAAAATGTTCGTGTGAGGGGTCGATGGTTCCGGTTTGCCAAAGGATACCTATTTCATCCAGCAACGGGAGGAAAACATCGAAGAATATCCGGCGGAAAGATTTTTTGGTGGCAAGCGAATCGAAGGTCCGGGTAAAAAGCCTGGCATCGAAATCGAGCATCGCCGAGATGAATGTTTTAATAGCGAAATCTTTGGCGTTGGTGGTACCGTGATCCAATACAAGTTGGTTGATCTCTTCCTCACTTAGTTTAGCGATTTTTGAGATCTTTATTCCTTCGTTATACAAAAAAGTGACATTGAGTAATTTCTTCAGGTTATGAAGATCGTATTCTCTAATGTTGGTGTTGGTCCGACTGGGTTGAAGTAAGTTATATCGCTTTTCCCAAATCCGGATCGTGTGGGCCTTCACATTGCTTAAATGCTCAAGGTCCTTGATGCTGAATTGCGTTTTTACGGTCATTCTATGAACTTATTAGGCGAAAGTTAGGAAAATAATGCAAAGGTGTTTAATATAAAATCTTAAAAAGTAAACAGCTTTTATTAAAATTTTGAGTAGATATTTTATTCAAAAGATGGTCGACAGGTCTAAGTAAGTTTGTTGAGTTGCCGGCTCGCCGCTGAAATTTGTGTACATCACATTACAAATTCCATCGGCTCGCCACGCCCATATCGGTCTCCCTTATGTCATTCTGAATTTGATTCAGAATCACCTGCTCGCCACGCCCATATCGGTCTCCCTTATGTCATTCTGAACTTGATTCAGAATCACCTGCTCGCAACGCCCATATCAGTCTCCCTTATGTCATTCTGAACTTGATTCAGAATCACCTGCCGCCACGCCCATATCGGTCTCCCTTATGTCATATTGAACTTGATTCAGAATCACCTGCCGCCACGCCCATATCGGTCTCCCTTATGTCATTCTGAACTTGATTCAGAATCACCTGCTCGCCACGCCCATTACGGGCTCGTTTATAGCAATAAAAATTAGAAGTAATCAAAATAGGAATGTATAATACCGATGGGAGTTTAATTGATTGCCGGCTCGCCCCTGAAATTTGTATGCATCACATTACAAATTCCATCGGCTCGCCACGCCCATTACGGGCTCGTTTTTAGCAATAAAAAAAGTCACTCCTTTCAGAATATGATCATGGAATAGGGATGGGAGTATATTGATTTGCCGGCTCGCCTCTGAAATTTGTATGCATCACATTACAAATTCCATCGGCTCGCCACGCCCATTACGGGCTCGTTTTTAGCAATAAAAAAAGTCACTCCTTTCAGAATATGATCATGGAATAGGGATGGGA
>CAJQNO010000054.1 GCA_905479745.1 uncultured Flavobacteriaceae bacterium
TGGTATTTCAGAAGAAAGAAATGGTTATAAAAAAAGCGGGCAAGTGCCCGCTTTTTTTATGTATGTTCTTCAATCTATCGCAACCATCCTTTCTGAGCGGCTCCCTTCGAGTAGAAATACAGGAAGATCGCTATAATGATCACAACCAGTGGCATAACTACCGACGACATTCCCACAACTTCCATCACGTCTGTTGCGAATAACCAATACCCCATCATCACCAATACGGCGAGAAGGGATATTCCTAATACAGGAACAGCCAGTTTTTTTCTTATTAATAACAATAACGAACCTATTACACCTGCAAAGACAGCAACGGCAAATACGTAACTATACCAGGAAGGTAGCGCCTCAAATAAGGCTACTTGTTCAGCGGACATTGCTTCTTTCATCGCATCCGCCCACAAAGTGGAGGATAGATATCGAAAAACTCCCATAAGGTTCCATAGTAGGGCAAGCACGGCAATTATCCAAAAGCCGGTGTTGGGTTTGGTGGTTGTCATAATACTTTGGTTTTATAGTTGATTAGCTAAAAGTAATGAAAAAATTTTAAGCGTATCTTTAAAGCACAAAGAGCAAGTATATGAGTGTTACCCTATCAAAAGACATATTTAATTTCCTGGAACAACTAAAAAAGAACAATCATCGCGATTGGATGCAGGAGAATAAGAAGCAGTACCAGACTAACGAGAAGTTGTTAAAACAATTCTATGCCGATGTGGAAGCCGGTCTTAATGAAACCGATGAGATCGCCAAGGTTAAAGTGTTCAGGATCAACAGAGACATTAGGTTTAGTAAGGATAAAACGCCGTATAATGTGCATAGAAGTGTTAGTTTCAGTAGGGCAGGAGTCCACCGGCGAGGTGGCTATTACCTTCGGCTGGAACCTGGAAAGTCGTTAATGGCTGGGGGGTTTTTCTCCCCCGAACCCGCCGATCTGCTTCGGATAAGAAAAGAATTCGAAATGGACGCTTCCCGCATCCGTAAGATCATGAACGAGAAGAAGTTTAAGGAGGCTTTTGGAGATTTTGTGCAGGAATTTGCCGTAAAAACAGCTCCGAAGGGATTTAGTAAGGACGATCCAAACCTCGATCTAATCCGTTTAAAGAGCTTTTTCTTTACGCACGAATTTACAGATAAGGAGGTGTTATCGCCCCATTTCAGGGATAAACTGCTATATCACTTCCAATTACTACGGCCGTATTTCGATTATATGAGTGAAGTCCTCACCACCGATCTAAACGGTGTATCTCTTCTGGAATAGTAGCTATGCGGTTTGAATATTATATTCCATAATTATAATAAAATATACTTATAATACTTGTTTATTAGTAAAAATACTTATATTTGTAAGAGTAATCGTTATAGTCTAA
Source organism: uncultured Flavobacteriaceae bacterium (assembly GCA_905479745.1). GTDB lineage: Bacteria > Bacteroidota > Bacteroidia > Flavobacteriales > Flavobacteriaceae > Pukyongia. Next base: position 1,374 of record CAJQNO010000054.1, read on the forward strand.
GATTAATTGTAGTATGAAAAATGCAACGATAGCTGTAATAACAGGTGATCTGGTGGATTCATCCCGTTTTTCCAATACAAGGATGAGCGCTATCATTGGTCGTTTAAATACCGAATTTAAAACGTATACGAAGCTACCAAGCGATAAAAGCGTAGAATTTACCATGTTCAGAGGGGATAGTTTTCAGGGCATTGTTGAGGATCCCCGCTTGGCTCTAAGTCTTGCATTACAAATAAAGGCTCTCATTAATAGTTTCAACGATGCCGATACGGATGCGGGAAACAACGTACCTCTGGCCGATGTACGTATCTCTATCGGGATAGGGGAGGCCAGTTACGATCTCAACGCAATAAATGTTAGCAACGGGGAGGCATTTCAATTGTCTGGCCGTACTTTGGACAGTATGAAATCCAGGCAAAGTAAAATGGCGGTAACAACACCTGTGAGCGATGTAAACGACGAGTTCGAGGTGCATATGAAATTCCTGGACGCTACTACAGACCGATGGTCCATGGCCTCGGCCGAAGTTGTGTATTACCTTTTACAGGATTATAAAGAACAGCAGATCGCACAAGAACTAAATAGGAGTCAGGCCGCGATAAACCACAGGAAGAAGGCCGCAGGATGGGATGAGATCAGACTTTTAGTGCGTAGATATGAACAGCTTACAAAAAAATATTTTTTATGAATCCCGATCTCATCTTTGCACTGCAGCTTTTACTTGCACACTTAATAACAGATTTTCTGTTTCAATCCAGATCCTGGATCAAACAGAAGCGTGAAAAGAAGGCGGCTTCGGTTTTTCTGTATGTTCATGCCGCCTTGGCCGGTTTGCTAACCTATGTTATTGTACAGGATTGGAGTTTGTGGCTGGTTCCCGTGATCATTTCGGTAACACACTTTGGGATCGATCTGTGGAAATTGCATCAAAAGTCGGATAATCTCCGGTATTTTCTAATAGATCAGGCCTTGCACTTGCTGGTACTTTTTATTCTCTGGATATCTGTAACCCAAAATTGGGGCGAAGTATTGCCATTTATTACTTCTTTATTGGCTTCCGAAGTATTCCTTGTATACCTTACAGGCTATCTCATTGTGATCTTCCCTATCGGTTTTATTATCGGGAAAGCTACCCGGCGCTGGCAAAAGGAGATTAAAAAGGAGGACGGGATCAAGAGTCTGGCCAAGGCCGGACGCTATATTGGGATATTCGAACGTATACTCGTGCTCACGTTTATACTCACCAATAATTTTTCGGCTATTGGATTCCTTATCGCAGCCAAATCCATCCTCAGGTTCAGTGATAAAAGTAAAAGTGGGGCGCGGAAACAAACCGAATATGTGCTTATAGGAACACTAATGAGTTTCGCATTAACTATAATTATCGGCTTTTTAATGCGCGTACTCGTACTCTAGTAGTTGCACATTGCTCTTCAGCCGTTCTCTTACGATATTCATCATACGCTTGTTCAGTGCAGAAGAATTTAAAGTGTATTCCTTAAACTCATCGATAGTGAATTGCCCTATTACTATGCCTTTAAGCGAATTCCTGAATTTCATATCCTTATGGATAGCATTCTCAATATAATCCAGGCGTTTCTCTATGGACAAGTCGTAAAATACGTTCTTGTGTTTCCGAATATAGTTTCTGAAGGCTTCCAACAATAGTTCGTTCTGTAATTTGGCTACAGGCCGAAGGGTGCGGTTCTGAAAGATCTCTTCGGAAGTCATTGAAGGGTTAATTGTCGCTGAAGGAATGTCCGGCCTTAATCGGAGCAACGACGCATCACGTGGTTCCATAACAAACTGTTTGAATAAAAGTAGGAAAAGCCGTTCTTTTCTAAGTAGTAATCGGGATAAGTTATAAACTATGTTTTCAACAATAATTCCGTTAAAATTGAACTAATACTTCGTTGTTTCATGGAAGGTTTTGTACTTTAATTCTATGAGTGAAATAAGATCCATCAACCCGTACAATGGGGAGCTGATCCACAGCTACAAAGAACATACCACCCAGGAGATAGAATCTATAATAAAACAAGCCAACGACCGCTTTAAACAATGGCGGGAAACCAGTTTTAGTTATAGAGCAAAATGTATGATGGCCGCTGCCGCCGAATTAAAAGCCGGGAAGGAAGGCTATGCCAGAACGATCTCTGCCGAAATGGGCAAACCTATTTCTCAGGCCATTGCCGAAATAGAGAAATGTGCATGGGTGTGTGAGTATTACGCTTCTCATGCAGAGGAGCATCTTGCTGAAGAGACTGTGTCTACCGATGCCCATTCGAGTTATGTGCGGTACGAACCTATAGGCATCGTACTTGCAGTTATGCCCTGGAACTATCCTTTCTGGCAAGTATTTAGATTTGCCGCTCCTGCTTTAATGGCAGGGAATATCGGCCTATTGAAACATGCATCCAATGTATTTGGGAGCGCACTTAATATCGAGAAAGTATTCCGCGAAGCAGGTTTTCCCGAACACTGCTTTACTACCTTAAAGGTAAGCAGCGACAAGGTTAAGGCTATTATCGAGAACCCCAGGGTAAGGGCTGTTACTCTCACGGGAAGTGGGCCGGCCGGAGCGGCTGTAGCCGAAGTTGCCGGGGCAAATATCAAGAAAACAGTATTGGAACTAGGAGGAAATAACGCCCTGATAGTGATGAACGATTGCGAGATAGAAGCGACACTCGACACCTGTGTGAATGCGAGATACCAAAATGCGGGTCAGAGTTGCATAGCCGGAAAACGTCTGCTGGTTCAGGAGGATATTGCAGGGGATTTTATTCCTAAACTTATAGAAAGAGTAAAGAATTTGAAATCGGGAGACCCTATGGATAAAGATACTTATATAGGAACTCTGGCGAGGGAAGATCTTGCCGAAGAACTTGAAAATCAGGTACAAAAAAGCCTGGCCATGGGAGCGAAATTAGAAACAGGAGGGAAGCGCGACGGGGCTTTTTACCAACCAACCGTTGTTAGCAATGTGACTCCCGAAATGCCGATGTTCAAGGAAGAAACTTTCGGCCCGGCGCTTAGTGTAACCACTTTTAAAACTGCCCAGGACGCTATTGAACTTTCTAACAATTCTAGGTATGGCCTTGGGGTGTCTGTTTTCAGTAAAAATATTGACGGTGTAAAAAAATTGATCCCTCAATTTGAAGAAGGCGCTGTGTTTATCAACGAATTGGTAAAGAGCGATCCGCGACTGCCCTTCGGCGGCGTTAAAGAAAGTGGCTACGGGCGCGAACTTAGCAAGCATGGTATCCGGGAGTTTACCAACCGTAAAACGGTATATATCAATAAATAAAAAAACCCCGCTTTTTGCGGGGCTTTTTGATAACTAATCCTTTTTAAGGAATTCTTCTTTTGTCTTCAGCTTAGGAGGATCGATACTGTTCTTTTCGAGGAAACTCTCGAATTTCTTTCCTTCTTTCTCCATGATCTTCTGGTAGCGCGATTTGGCAGCATTCCATTCTTCAGAGATCAATTCGTAATTTTGCTTTTGCGCACCTGAAACCCGATCGTAACTTGAAGCTACATTAGCATACAGATCTCCCATTTTTTCCCTTAATTCGGGTTCGGCGGAAGCCACATAATTATCACCTGTTGTAATTACCAGATCTTTTTTAAGTGCCTCCAGGGCGTCGAATAGCTTTTGGGCTGTTTTTTTGCCTTTCGGATTGTTTTCCATGACCTCCCTGGCCTTGTCCTGGGTTTCATTGAGCTCGTAAATAGTATAGGCCAGGTCTTCAACCATATCGTATAACATACCGGTCATCTTTTCCTGTTCCTTTCTTTCGGCCAGGCTGGTAAGAGATTTCTTATCGTATTCCAGATCGATAATATGCTCGTAAGTATCCTTTCCTTTAGTAAGTACGATCTTGTATTTACCGGCCGGGACGCGAGGAGCCGTGAAGCCACCAAACGATAAGGTCTTTGCTTCCGCCATTACCGGGGTATACGTATTGTAATTCCAGTTAACAACATTGATACCTTTAGATTTTCCCGCGGGCAGAGACACGATCTTGTTGCCTTGCATATCCTGTACTTCCATAGACATCTTCCCGAAAGTATGTCGTTTTTTCAGGTAGTAAACAATTCGTGCGGCGGTACTTTTATTACCTCCCACAAATTGTGTTTCTCCGCCAAAGTTTCCTGAGAAACCACTATCCTCAACCATGGTAAATGGCTTATTCTTGAAAAAATGCACATCTTTTGCCAGAACTTGCTGATTTAGTTCGCGCAGCGGACTTATATCGTCTATAATGATCACGCCTCTTCCATGGGTACCCATTACGATGTCGTTGGTTTTCTTCTGAAGATCGATAAAGTGAACGGCAACCGGTGGCATATTGTTTGTAAAATGCGACCAGTTCTTTCCACCATCAATGGTAACGTATAATCCGAATTCAGTACCAAGGAAAAGAAGATCCTCGTTCACATAGTCCTCCTGGATGTTTCTTACAAAGGCATTCTCCTGAATATCATCGGAAATTATATTTACCCACGTTTTTCCAAAATCGGTAGTTTTCATGGCGTATGGCTTCATATCGCCGTGAGTATGGCCATCAAATACAGCGTAGGCGGTACCCTTGCCATGCACACTGGCTTCTATGTGATACACCCAGGTATTGGCTGGGATACCCGTAAGGTTAGCCGTTACATTCGTCCAGTTTTTACCTCCATCTGTGGTTAACTGTATGTTTCCATCATCGGTTCCTACCCAGATCACGTTTTCATCTAAAGGAGATTCTGCAATGGTGAAAATCGTGGTATGATTCTCGGCTCCACTGTTATCTACCGAAAGCCCTCCCGATTTAGACTGGTCTTGTTTGGCTGGGTCGTTGGTGGTAAGATCGGGCGAAATTATGGTCCAGCTGTCGCCCATGTCGTCCGATTTGTGGAGGAACTGACTTCCCATATAGAATCTGTCCGGGGCATGGTGACTTACCGCCATGGGTGCATTCCAGTTAAATCGCAGATCAGGATCGCCTTTTCGCGGCAGTGGCTGTATGGTTTTGGTCCTGTTCCTGTCTACATCGTAGCGCCATACATTTTCTGCTCCTTGCATTTCGGAGTAGATAATGTTCTTGGTTGGATGCTTCAGAACTCTAAATCCATCTCCATAACCCACACTGTTCCAATCACGAGCATTCACACCTCCGGGGGAGGAGGAAGGGCCATACCAACTTCCGTTGTCCTGGAGTCCGCCGTAAACATTGTATGGCTCCGCATCATCCACACTAATATGATAGAACTGCGATAAAGGCAGATTTTCAACGATCTCGAAAGTTGTTCCCCCGTTCCAGCTGCGGTATACACCGCCATCAGTTCCGGAGTACATGATATCACTATCTTTAATATGGAAGGTAATATCGTGGATATCGCTATGCATGTTACCTAAATTCTTAAAGGTCTTACCTCCATCACGGCTAATAGAACCGGTGAGACCACCTTTTACAACTACGTCCGGATCTCTAGGATCTATCGTAATTCTAGAGAAATAAAAAGGGCGCACCGTTAAACCGAAATCGGCATTGAGGTGTTCCCAACTTTGTCCCCCGTTGGTAGATTTCCACAAGCCGTTCTTAGATTTATCCTCTGTTTCCAGAACTGCATAAACTATCGAACTATCGCTGGGAGCCACCTGAACCGAGATTCGTCCCAGTTTTCCGGCTGGAAATCCGTTATGGATCTTATTCCAGCTTTTCCCACCATCGGTAGATTTATATAAGGCACTGTTCGCACCACCCGAGTTGAAACCCCAGGCAGTTCTTCTGAATTCCCACATCGAAGCATAGAGTATGTTCGGATTTTTTGGATCCATGATCACATCGGCAGCCCCGGTTGAAGGATTTACATAAAGTATTTTAGACCAGGTCTTTCCACCATCTGTGGTTTTATAAACACCTCTGTCTTCGCTATCACTCCACAGGGCTCCAAGAACCCCTACATAGACTTCGTTAGTGTTATTTGGATTTATGGTTATCGATGCAATTCGTTCACTATTCTCAAAGCCGGGGATTTCTTTCCAGTTATTACCCCCGTCTGTCGTTTTGTATAAGCCGTCACCTACAGAAACCGAGTTCCGTGTCCAGGTTTCACCGGTACCTACCCAAATGGTACGGTCCGGGTCCTTGGGATCTAGTTTCACAACACCTATAGACTGTGCATAGTCATCGAAGATGGGAACAAAAGTTGCTCCTCCGTCATTAGATTTCCATACACCGCCACCCGCAGTTCCTGCGTAAAGAATCCTGGTATTAGTAGGGTGCATTTCCAGGTCGTTGATACGACCGCTCATTAAGGCTGGTCCTATATGTCTCGCCCGCATATCACCAAATAGTTCTTTGCCTTTAAGGTTGATCTCCTGTGCCTGGAGCGCAGTTGGCAATAGCATTCCGGCTAGAAATAAGATGATTAGTTTTTTCATTTTTTGGTTTTAGGTTACAAAAAATCCCCATAAGTACGGGGATTTTTAATGCGATTCATGTATAACTATTTTTTTTCTTCAGTATCTGTTGCCTCAGGCATTTGGAACATGGCATCTTCGGCTTCCACATTGAATTTAACATCGGTTACCTTGATGGTTTGTCCTACCTGTCCGTTAAACTTTTGCGTAATAGAAAATGGCAAGTAAAAATCACCTGCTTCAAGATAGTCACTAAATACGGTCTGAGTGGTCATTCCTGCCATAGGTCCGCCATTCATAGTAGTTTCTGAAACGATAGGTACAAAATTTTCCTTGTCGAAATAATAAGTGGTCATATTAGGCTTTTCTTCTCCATCCACCATCACCGGTTTTTTAGTGAGTACCAGTTTATAACATTCTGTTCCTTCCATGGTAGCTTCGCCCACAAGTTCTAATTTGTATCCATTCTCCTTGTAGTTTAGAAACGGGTCGGGGAATTCATTAGCTTCGTTATTCTTGTAGTTCTCCGAAGTTTCCTTATCCATTGCTTCAGCCTGCATACTCTGGAAATTGGTGGTCCATACCTGCTCACCATCAAACGCTTGAGGAATAAAACTGGTACCCTGGAGGTCTACTTTTACCACCATTCGGCCATCGCTTAAGGTCGTTTGAACGAAAGGATACGATTGCCCTCCCATCATAGCATCACCAGTGGTTTGCATAGATTCGATCTTATCCCAGGCTTCTTTACCGCCGGTGTTTTCGAAATAGTTCTCGATAATTTCATCCGCAGTTTGTGCGTTTGCGGGGGCAATTGCTGCAACAAGAAGGATGATGAATAGTGTCTTTAGGGTTTTCATTGTGTAATTAATTTAAGTTTAGCTTAAAGGTAAGTCTTAGCAGTCAAATGTTTGTTACATTTTCCTGATATTTTTTTCTGAAGCTTACTTCCTTAAAACCGTATATTTATGCTTCTAAAGAATCAAAATCAATTTCAGAAAAAACCATGAGATTTCATACCCGAAAATGGATAAAACCGGAAGATCTAAATCCCAACGGAACCTTGTTTGGCGGAAGACTGCTGGAGTGGATCGATGAAGAAGCCGCTCTCTACGCCATTATTCAGTTGGAAAACCCCCGAACCGTTACCAAATATATGAGTGAAATCAATTTTGTAAGCTCGGCCAAAAAAGGGGATATAATTGAAATAGGGATCGAAGTAAAGAAATTTGGGAGAAGTTCGTTAACCCTTAGTTGTGAGGTGAGGAATAAAATGACGCGTCATACAATTATTACTATCGATAAGATAATCATGGTAAGTCTGGATGAGGCAGGGAAACCCTTTCCTCACGGCAAGACCCAAATAGAGTATGTATCAGATCGATTAAAGGACAATTAATTTAGAGAGCTAATGTCTTTGCCGGTTGGTAGCTCGAAGATCTCCAGATCAAAGTAGGGAGCTGCTGCAATAAAATGATCGAAAAGATCTGCCTGGATCGCCTCGTAATTCTGCCAAACCTTATCGTGGCTAAAACAAAAAATTTCTATTGGAATACCTTTATCGGTAGGCGCCAGATGTCTAACCATTAAATACATATCCTTATTGATAGCGGGCGTTTCGTGTAAATAGGCATCTATGTATTTTCTGAACACTCCAAGATTGGTCTGGTTACGCCCGTTGATAAGTACAGACTTGTCTGCATTTACTCTTGCGTTGTATTTTGCGATATCACGCTCGCGGTGCTCTATATATGGCTTTACAAGGCTGATTCCCTTAAGTTTTTCAATATCTTCGGGTGTGAGATAGCGTACAGTACTTTGTTTGATATATATGGCACGTTTAATTCTTCTTCCGGGCGATTCCTGCATCCCTCGCCAATTCTGAAAGGAATCTGAGATTAAACTGTAGGTGGGAATGGTAGTATAGGTATTGTCCCAGTTCTGAACCCTTACCGTAGCCAGATTTATTTCGGTAACCAGTCCGTCGGCACCATATTTTTGAAAGGTTATCCAATCGCCAATTCTAACAATATCATTTACGGACACCTGTATGCTGGCTACAAAACCCAATATAGTATCCTTAAAGATGAGCAAAATTACTGCCGAAGCAGCACCCAGAGTAGCAATACTGGTTATTGAATAGCCTGTTAAAGCATTTACTATAAAGAATATTCCTGCTCCCCAGGCGAAGATCATCAACACCTGCATATAACTTTCTAAGGGCTTGTCGGCATATTTTTCGTTGCTCTCCCTAACATATTTATTAATGGTTCGTAAAATACTTCGGAAGATAAGGATACAGAGAACAACCAGATAAGCTTCCGCAAGTGTTTCCACGTGTCTTTCAACTTGTGGATAATCTGTAAAGATCACCGGAATGAGATACCAGGTAATAAATAATGGTATGCTATGTGCGACGTAACGAGGAAAATTGCTCAATACCAGGAAATCGTCGAATGTAGTTTTCGATCGGTTACTAAAAGCCTTAAATAGCTGTACAATGATCTTACGTGTAATTATATCCAGTATGGTAGCGACAATAGCGACAGCGATAATTAGGAGTAGGGCATTTATAAGTTTTGCCCACCCCGGGCCCATACCTTGTTCGATCAGGAGATCGCGTACCCAGCCAGCATATGTTAAGAGCATCTCACGGTTCATGACAAGTATTTTCGTTCAATATAAAAAGGCCCAAAAGGTAAAACAGAACAAGCAACCGCAATAAAGAAGGTAGTCCAGTTCCAGTTCAATTTCTCTTTCATCAACCATGCACCGGCTATATACAACATAAATAGTATACCATGCGCCATGCCTACTACCTGTACCATTTCGGGCATATCCCAAATGTATTTCAATGGCATTGCTATGCCAAGTAGTACAAGGAAGGAAATAGCTTCCATTGTGCTGATAATCCTGAAAGTTTTTATAGAAATATTCAAATCAAAAAATTTTGCTGCAAAGATAATGCAATGGATGCGGATAGACCGAATTTAAGAAATCTTTAGCATGGCATTTTATTCAAAGACGGTATCTTGAAAGCCATTAACTAACAACCTTAAAATAATGAAATTCTCATCGATCATTCCCTTCTTATTTACATTGATCCTTCTATTCTCCTGCTCCGAAAAATCAATAGACCAATCTACAACAGACTCCTTTAGTATCGAATACGAAAAATTTACGCTGGACAACGGTCTGGAGGTAATTCTTCACGTGGATAAAAGCGACCCGATAGTGGCGGTTGCCACTATGATGCATGTGGGCTCTAATAGGGAAAAGCCCGGAAAGACCGGTTTCGCACATTTCTTCGAGCATATGAGCTTTAATGATTCGGAAAATGTTCCGGTAGGTGCCAATCGTAAAATGATCCCGGAATGGGGTGGAAGCCGCAACGGAGGTACCTGGAGTGATGGTACTGTCTATTATGAGGTAGTACCCAAGGATGCCTTCGAAAAGATATTATGGATCGACAGCGATCGCTTTGGATACATGATCAATACAGTTACTGAAGCTGCCCTTGAACGCGAAAAGCAGGTAGTGAAGAATGAAAAGAGGCAACGGGTGGATAACGCCCCTTATGGGTATACCGACGAGATCATAAGAAAGAACCTGTATCCGGAAGGACATCCCTACAGCTGGACTGTAATAGGATCTTTACCCGATCTGCAAGCGGCTACCCTCGATGATGTAAAGGAATTCTATCACAAATACTATGGCGCAGGTAACGCTTCCCTGGTGATAGCAGGTGATATCGATATTGAAGAAACGAAAGAACTTGTAAACAAATGGTTTGGGGAAATACCAAAAGGACCGGAAGTAGAGCCGCTTAAGCCCATGCCTGTAACTTTAACAGAAACGAAATCCCTCTCGTTTGCCGATAACTTTGCAAAGCTACCGGAACTTAGAATGGTTTTTCCTAGTGTTGAACAATACAACAAGGATGAATACGCATTACAGGTATTAGGACAACTGCTAAGTGGCAGTAAAAAATCTCCGTTGTATAAGACCATAGTAGAAGAGAAGAAACTTGCTCCCAGGGTTTCCTCGTATAATAATAGCAATGAATTGGCAGGTGAATTCGTCCT